>JBKPAO010000150.1:0-10568 GCA_046726475.1 Gemmatimonadota bacterium
TTGGAGAGCAAGGATCCCAACAGCGAGCAGGGGAAAGTGATCCAGGAGCTGTTGGATGCGCTGGACAGCTACATCCCCCAGCCCAAGCGGGAGATCGACAAGCCGTTCCTGATGCCGGTGGAGGACGTGTTTTCGATTACCGGGCGGGGCACGGTGGCGACCGGGCGGATCGAGCGGGGGGTGATCAAGGTGGGGGAGGAAGTGGCGCTGGTGGGCTTTGGGGCGACCAAGAAGACGGTGGTGACGGGGGTGGAGATGTTCCGCAAGCTGCTGGACCAGGGGGAGGCGGGGGACAACGTGGGGCTCTTGCTGCGGGGGATCGAGAAGAACGAGATCGAGCGGGGGATGGTCCTGGCCAAGCCGGGGAGCATCACGCCGCACCTCCAGTTCGAGGCCGAGGTGTATGTGCTGACCAAGGAAGAGGGGGGCCGGCACACGCCGTTCTTCAAGGGGTATCGGCCCCAGTTTTTCTTCCGCACGACGGACGTGACGGGGAGTGTGGAGCTGCCGGCGGGGGTGGAGATGGTGATGCCGGGGGACAACGTGCAGATGACGATCGAGCTGATCACGCCGATCGCGATGGACGAGGGGCTCCGGTTTGCCATCCGCGAAGGTGGGCGGACGGTGGGCGCCGGCGTCGTGACCAAGATTCTCAAGTAAGAGAGCGAGTAGACAATGGCCCAGAAAATCCGCATCCGCCTCAAAGCCTTCGACCACGTCGTCCTCGACCAGGCCGCGGCCGATATCGTCCGCACTGCCGAGAAGACTGGCGCGCAGGTCTCGGGGCCGATCCCCCTGCCGGTGAAGACCGAGCGCTGGACGGTGCTTCGGAGCCCCCACGTCGATAAGAAGAGCCGGGAGCAGTTCGAGCTGCGCACTCACAAGCGGCTCATGGACATCAACGACACCCGTCCCCAGACGATGGATGCGCTGACCAAGCTCGATCTTCCGGCCGGCGTCGACGTCGAGATCAAGGTCGAGTAGCGATGAGTATTGGACTGATCGGGCGCAAGCTCGGCATGACCCGCGTCTTCGAGGAAGACGGTACCGCCGTGCCGGTGACCGTCATCGAGGCGGGACCGTGTCGCGTGGTGCAGGTCCGTGACGGTGGCGTTCAGCTTGGATTCGGGGCCCGTCGCGCGCAGCGCACCAGTAAGGCCCAGCTGGGTCATGCGAAGAAGGCCGGACTCGAGGCCGCACCTCAGGTGCTCCGGAGCTTTACCGTGAACGGTGAGGCCCCCGCTGCCGGTGCGGAGGTGAAGGTCGACATCTTCGCCCCTGGCGAACTGGTAAAGGTTACCGGCACGACGAAAGGACGCGGCTTTCAGGGCGTGGTCCATCGCCACGGCTTCGGCGGCGGCCCGGCGACCCACGGCAACACCCGCCACCGGAAGCCGGGCTCGATCAGCCCCGGCACCGATCCGTCCCGAGTGATCAAAGGCAAACGGATGCCAGGGCACATGGGTGCCGAGCGCCATACCGAGGTCGGCCTCCGGGTCGTCCGGGTTGACGCCGAGCGAAACCTGCTGTTTGTCCGAGGCGCGATCCCCGGATCGAAGAACGGCATCGTCACCGTCGCTAAACAGGGAGGGCCGAGTCGCCATGATTGAGGCTCCCCACTACGCGGCGGACGGCGCCAAGCGGGGTGAGAACTTCGCGCTCCCGGCCGAGTATTTCGATGGCACCGTGAACGAGCCGGTGCTGCATCAGGCGGTCAAGGTGTACCTGAACAACCAGCGTCAGGGCACCCACATGACCAAGAGCCGAAGCTTCGTGTCGGGCGGCAATCAGAAGCCCTGGAAGCAGAAGGGTACCGGTCGTGCGCGGCAGGGCTCGATTCGCGCTCCCCACTGGCGAGGCGGCGGAATCGTCTTCGGCCCCACGCCACGGGACTATCGCACCGAGATTCCGCGGAAGGTCCGCCAACTGGCGCGGAAGAGCGCCTTGAACGCGCGGGCTCGGGAAGGCGCCGTCCATGTGATCGAACGGCTGGCTTTCCGTGCGCCCAAGACGGCGCAGCTGGTCGACCTGTTGGCGAGCCTGGGTCTCGCCGCCCGAAGAATTCTGGTGCTTACCGCCGGTCACAATGCAAATGCCTATCTCAGTGGCAGGAACCTCCCCCATGTCGAGGTGATGGCGTACCCCGAGGCATCGGCGTACGACATCCTGTGGTCCGAGGCAGTCGTCGTTGAGGAAGGTGCGCTGACCGGAGTGATGCCGGAGCCGCTGCCGGAGGAGACGGAGGCGGAGAGGACGGAGAGGGCGGAGAGGAAGCGCCGGCCGGTTACGGCGAAGCCTGCTGCCAAGGCCAAGAGATCCAAGGCCGAGAAGCCTGCCGCCAAAACAAAAGCCAAGAAGACCACGGCAAAGAAGAGCGCGTCCAAGCCGGCAAAGAAGGCAGCGCCGAAGAAGAAGGGGTCCAAATAATGCCCACGCTCCATCAGGTCGTCGTCCGCCCGGTGGTGACCGAGAAAAGTTCGGCCGCCTATCAGGCCCGGAAGGAATACGCCTTCGAGGTACACCCGGAGGCGAACAAGTACCAGATTCGGGACGCTCTGCAAAAGCTGTTCGGAGTGACCGTGACCGACGTCCGCACGATGCAGATGCGGCGGCACGAGGTCACCCGCGGTCGCACTCGGGGCACCACCGCCCGCTGGAAGAAGGCGATCGTCACGCTCAAGGAAGGCGACTCGATCGCCGTGTTCGAGGGCTGAGATGAGTATCAAGCAATTCCGCCCGATGACCCCGGCCACACGGTTCAGGTCGGTCTCCGGCTTTGACGAGGTCACCCGATCCACTCCGGAAAAGTCGCTGCTCGAGCCGAAGCGGAGCAGCGGGGGCCGGAACAATCAGGGGCATCTGACGTCGCGGCACCGGGGCGGCGGCCACAAGCGGCAGTACCGGAAGATCGACTTCAAACGGAACAAGTTCGGCATTCCCGGCAAAGTCGCGGAGATCGAATACGATCCCAACCGGAGCGCGCGCATCGCCCTCATCGTGTACGCTGACGGCGAGAAGCGATACATCCTGCATCCCAAGGGACTGGTGCAGGGCGACACCGTCGTCTCCGGCCCCGGTTCCGATACCCGGACCGGCAATGCCGTCCCTTTGGGAGAGATCCCGCTGGGCACCAACGTGCACAACGTGGAGCTCAAGATCGGCAAGGGCGGCCAGCTCGCCCGCACGGCGGGATCGAGCGCGCAGGTAGTAGCCAAGGAAGGCGACTATGTGACGCTCCGGCTCCGCTCCTCCGAAATGCGGCTGGTGCACGGGCGCTGTCTCGCGACCGTGGGTGAGGTCGGGAACCCCGAGCACGAGCTCCTCTCAGTCGGCAAGGCGGGAAAGAGCCGCTGGCTGGGCAAGCGGCCCAAGGTGCGTGGTGTCGCGATGAATCCGGTAGACCACCCGCTGGGTGGCGGCGAGGGCAAGAGCTCGGGCGGCCGTCCGCCGACATCGCCCTGGGGCAAGGTGGAGGGCAAGAAGACTCGCCACCGGAAGAAGCGGTCGACCAAGATGATTGTCCGCGGGCGGAAGCGGGGTAGGGCGACAACGTAGTTGCGAGTCATCAGTCGTCAGTCATCAGTCATGAGGCCGGAAGGAATGCTGACTGGAGGACTGATGACCGACGACCGACGACTGACGACTTGGAGAGAACATGGCACGTAGCGTCAAGAAAGGTCCTTTCGTTCAGGAATCGTTGATGACCAAGGTTCAGGTCCTCAACAGCAAGAACGAGAAGCGGGTCGTGAAGACCTGGAGTCGGGCGAGCACGGTTCTGCCCGAGTTTGTGGGACACACGTTCGCGGTGCACAACGGGAACAAGTTCGTTCCCGTGTACGTCACCGAGAACATGGTCGGCCACAAGCTCGGTGAGTTCGCACCCACGCGGCTCTTCCGGGGTCACAGTGGAAAGATCGTGACCGACAAGAAGGCCAAGCCGGAGTAACCATGAGCGGCCATGCGATTCAGCGGCTGGTGCGCCAGTCGCCCCGAAAAATGCGGCTCGTCGTCGATCTCATCCGTGGTAAGGATGTGAACGAGGCGTACGCCATCCTGAAGTACAACAAGAAGCTGGCCGCCAAGCAGATCGCCAAGACGCTGAAGTCGGCGGTCGCCAATGCGGAGCAGAAGGCGCTGAAGGAAAACGAGAGCTTCGACGCCGATGCGCTGTTCGTGAAGAAGGCGATCGTCAACGGCGGCCAGCCGCTCAAGCGGTTTACCGCGGCGGCGCAGGGCCGGGCGACACCGATCCGCAAGCGCACCAGCCACGTAGAGATTCACGTGGATACCAAGGAGAGCGAGTAATGGGTCAGAAGACGAATCCGATCGGGCTCCGGCTCGGCATCGTCCGGCAATCTTCGTCCCGGTGGTTCGCTACCAAGGACATGCCGGCCCTACTCAAGGAAGACGAGCTGATCCGGAAGTACCTGAAGCAGCGGCTGGGGCACGCCGCGATCTCCGAGGTGCACATCGAGCGGCGGCCAGGCAAGGTCACGATTACGGTGCACACCGGTCGTCCGGGTGTAGTCATCGGCAAGCGCGGAGCGGAGGTCGACAAGCTTCGCGATGAGCTGGCGCAGCTCACCGGTAAGGAAGCGGCCATCAACGTCGAGGAGATCAAGCGGCCCGAGCTGTCGGCCCAACTGGTCGCCGACAACATCGCCCACCAGCTGACCCAGCGGATCTCGTTCCGCCGGGCGATGAAGCGGGCGGTGCAGAGCGCTATGCGGATGGGTGCCCAGGGCATCAAGGTTCGGGCGGCGGGCCGGCTGGGCGGAGCGGAAATCGCGCGCACCGAAGGCTACCACGAAGGCCGGGTGCCGCTGCATACGCTGCGAGCCGAGATCGACTACGCGACCAGCACCGCCAAGACCACCTACGGGACGATCGGGATTAAGGTCTGGATCTTCAAGGGCGAGGTCATCGAAGACATGGCCGGCCGCACGTACAGCACGGGGGCGTAAGCAATGCTGGCGCCGAAGCGGATCAAGTTCCGCAAGCAATTCAAAGGACGGACCAAGGGGATCGCGGCCCGAGGCAACACCGTGGCCTTCGGAGAATTCGGGCTAATGAGCTTGGAGCCGGGCTGGATTACCAACCGGCAGATCGAGGCGTCCCGCGTCGCCATGACTCGCGAGATGAAGCGCGGTGGCAAGGTTTGGATCCGGATCTTTCCCGACAAGCCGATCACCAAGAAGCCGGCTGAGACCCGCATGGGGAAGGGGAAGGGAAACCCGGAGGGCTGGGTGGCGGTGGTGAAGCCGGGCCGGGTCTTGTTTGAGATCGAAGGCATCAGCCAGGACCTCGCCAAAAAAGCGCTGGCTCTCGCCTCCGCCAAGTTGCCGGTCAGGACGCGCTTCGTGAAGCGCGAGGAGGTATAGCGGTGAAGCCGAACGAACTACGCGAGATGTCCGTCGAGGATCTCACGAACCGTCTGGGCGAGCTGACCGAGGAGCGCTTCCGGCTCCGGTTTCGCTCCGCCACCGAATCGATTGAGAACCCGATGCGGTTCCGGGCGATCCGGCGGGACATCGCGCGGATCAAGACGATCTTGAAGGAAAAGTCGGGAGCTGGGAGTCAGGAGCTAGGAGCTTCTCCCTCCTGACGTTTGGCGCCTAGCTCGCAGCTACTAGCTCATAGGGAACAACCATGGCCGAAGACACAAAGACCCCGACCCGTACGCGCCGCAAAGTGCGCCAGGGAGTCGTGACCAGTGACAAGATGGAGAAGACCGTGACCGTGTCACTGGTGCGGCGCTATGCCCATCCGGTGTACGGGAAACAGGTCACCCGCACCAAGAAGGTGAAGGCGCGCAATGAGCACGGCGCCAGGGCGGGTGATACGGTGCGGATCATGGAAACCAGGCCACTGGCAAAGACGGTCTGTTGGCGAGTGACGGAAATCGTAGAGCGCGCCAAGTAACAAGGCTGAGCGCTATGGGCTAGAGCTATGGGCCGTGCCGGTTCGACCCCATAGCCAGTAGCCTAGAGCCCACGGAAGAGGCAAACATGGTTCAACAGGAATCGATTCTCCGCATCGCCGACAATTCGGGAGCCCGCCGCGCATTGGTCATCCGCGTGCTTGGCGGCAGCAAACGTCGCTACGCGGGATTGGGAGACACGGTGGTGGTCGCGATCAAAGACGCGATCCCGACCGGTCAGGTGAAGAAGGGCGACGTGGCCAAAGCCGTCATCGTGCGGACGGCAAAGGAGACCCGGCGGAAGGACGGCTCCTACATCCGTTTCGATGAAAACGCCGCGGTGCTGATCAACGATGCCGGTGAGCCGCGCGCCACCCGTATCTTCGGCCCAGTGGCGCGGGAGCTTCGGGAAAAGCGGTACATGAAGATCGTGTCACTGGCTCCGGAGGTGCTGTAGCATGAAGCCACTGGTATTCAAGAAGGCCAAGCGAATCCGTCACCAGGCTCCCACCCGGATGCGGCTCCACATCACCAAGGGTGATACGGTGCAGGTGATCTCCGGTGAGGACAAGGGAAAACGGGGACGGGTGCTTCGGGTTCACCCCAAGACCGGACGGGTCACCATCGAAGGCGTCAATGTGGTAAAGCGGCATCGCCGCGCGACTCAGACCGCTGAAGGTGGCATCGTCGAGTTTCCGGCGCCGATCCATCACTCCAAGGCGATGCTGATCGACCCGAAGAGCGGGGAGCCCACCCGGGTGCGCCGCCGGCGGGATGCCGATGGTACCGTCGAGCGGATCGCGCTCAAGTCCGATCAGTCGATCCCGAGGAGTCGTTAGTCATGGCGGAAGCAACGAAAGAGGGCGGAAAGAGCGGGAAGGGCGGAAAAGGCGGAACCGCCACCGCTCCGGCCAAGGGTGGATCGCAAGCTCCGGCCCAGGGTAAGGGGAAAGACAAGGCGCCGGCGGGTGCGGTGGACCATACCCCCAAGGCGGCGGAGGGAACTCCGAGGCTACGGGAGTACTACCTCACCACGATCCGGCCCCGCCTGGCCAAGGAGTTCGGTCTCGAGAACCCGAACCAGGTTCCCCGGCTCGTCAAGATCGTTCTGAACGTGGGAATGGGTGATGCCGGGAAGAATCCCAAGCAGCTCGACGCCGCAGTCGAAGAGCTGGGCTTGATCACCGGTCAGAAGGCGGTCGTCACCCGGGCCAAGAAGGCGATCGCCAACTTCGGCCTAAGGGCAGGGATGCCGGTTGGCGCGACCGTCACGTTGCGCGGGGCGCGGATGTACGAGTTCCTCGACCGGTTCATCAACCTGGCAGTGCCCCGGATTCGTGACTTTCGCGGGTTGCCCAGCCGCAGCTTCGACGGTCGGGGAAACTACACCTTCGGGATCAAGGAGCAGATGATCTTCCCGGAGATCGATTTCGACCGGGTCGAGAAGATCCACGGGATGGACATCACACTGGTGACCTCCAGCGATCGCGACGACCTGGCTATGGGGCTGCTTCGAGAGCTAGGGTGGCCGTTCCGAGGAGAGACACCCCAGAGAGTTGCGTGAACGGCAAACGGTAAACGGTGAACGGGCCCAGCCCTTCACCCCCGTTCACTGTTCACTGTTCACCGTTCACGTAGTTGAGGACACATGGCGAAAACCGCCTGGATTGAAAGAGCCAAACGCACGCCGAAATTCAAGGTACGCACGGTGCGCCGCTGCCAACGGTGCGGTCGGTCCCGCGCCGTTCTGCGGAAGTTCGGGCTCTGTCGTATCTGTTTCCGTGAGCTCGCCCTCAAGGGGGAAATCCCGGGCGTGCGCAAGGCCAGCTGGTAAGGGGAACGAGGGAGTATGAATCTGACAGATCCCGTCGCGGATATGCTGACCCGAATCCGGAACGCCTGCTCGGCAGGCCACCGGCGCGTGGACATGCCGGTCTCGAAGCTGAAGAGCGAGGTCGCCCGGCTCCTACGAGACAACCATTACATCGCGGACTTCAAGATCCTCGACGATGGTGCCCATGGTGTGCTCCGGCTTTACCTGAAGTACCACAATGAAGCCCCGGTGATCCGGGAGCTGCGCCGGGTGTCCACGCCGGGACTCAGGCGCTACGTCAAGTGCCGGGAGCTCCCTCGGGTGAAGAACGGACTCGGCATGGCTATCGTGTCCACCCCCCGCGGTCTGATGACCGATCGCGAGGCCCGGAGTGCAAACTTGGGCGGCGAGTTGCTCGCCGTGGTGTGGTAGGAGGAAGTATGTCTCGTATCGGACGGAAGCCGGTCACCCTGCCCAAGGGAGTGACTCTCCAGGTCCAGGGCAATACAGTTGCGGTGAAGGGACCCCGCGGCGAGCTGCGCCGCACGCTTCATCCTGAGATGCAACTGGCGTTCGCGAACGAGCAGTTCACCGTCACGCGTCCCAGTGAGGAGAAGCGCCACAAGGCGCTCCATGGTCTCACTCGCACGCTGGTGCAAAACATGGTCGAGGGGGTTTCCAAAGGCTTCAGCAAGAGCCTGGAGATTCAGGGCGTCGGGTACAAGGCCGAAGCCAAAGCCTATGGCGTGAACCTGATCGTGGGGTACTCCCACCCGGTGAAATACGAAGCGCCCAAGGGGATCAAGATCACGGTCGACAACAACACCATGGTCAAGATCGAAGGCGCCGATAAGGAGCTGGTTGGCCAGGTCGCTGCAGAGCTTCGCTCGGTTCGGCCGCCCGAGCCCTACAAGGGCAAGGGAATCCGCTACGTGGGCGAGCATGTCCGGCGGAAGGCCGGCAAGACGGGAGCCAAGTAAACATGCGTACGATTCACGGACCCAAGACCCGCGCTCAGCTCCGCTATCGCCGCCACGTGCGAGTCCGCCGGAAGGTAAGCGGCACGGCGGAGCGGCCCCGTCTGGTGGTGTATCGCTCGCTGAAGCACATGTATGCCCAGCTGGTGAACGACGAGACCGGGGTGACGATCCTCGGCGTCAGCGATGTCAGCGAGGGCCTGCAAGCCGATGGCGCGGGCAAGGTAGGACGGGCCAAGGGGACCGGAAAGCTGTTGGCCGAGAAGGCCAAGGCCGCGGGAATCAGCAGGGTAGTCTTCGATCGGGCAGGTTATCGTTACCATGGTCGCGTGCAAGCCGTCGCTGACGGGGCGCGCGAGGGGGGATTGGAGTTCTAGATGGCAGAGGAGACAGCAGGCACTCCGGGTCTCGAGGGGACCTCCCTCGAAGGCGGCGCTACCGTCGAAGGCCACGCGACAGCCCCCGAAAGGCCGGCCGGAGCGGAGCGTCCACGCGGGCGAGGTGGACGCGGCGGCGAGCGTGGGGACCGCGGCGGACGCGGTGGCCCCCGGCGCGATCGGGGTGACCGGGAGCGGCCCAGCGATCATGTCGAGAACGTCATCGCGATCAACCGCGTGGCGAAGGTCGTCAAAGGCGGGCGCCGGTTCTCGTTCAATGCGCTGGTAGCCGTGGGCGATGGGAAGGGAAAGGTCGGCATCGCAACCGGCAAGGCGAATGAAGTCTCGGAGGCGGTGCGCAAGGCTGTCGACGCCGCCAAGCGCTCCATGATCGAGCTGCCGAAGACCGGCTCCACAATCCCCCACGAAGTCGTCGGCCAACACGGAGCCGGTCGGGTCCTGCTGAAGCCGGCAGCGACCGGAACCGGGGTCATCGCAGGTGGTCCGGTGAGAGCGGTGCTCGAGTGCGCGGGAATCACCGACATTCTGACCAAGAGCCTCGGCTCGACCAACCCGCACAACATGGTGCGCGCGACCATGAATGGTCTGGGGACGCTCGTCTCGGCCCGACAAGTCGCGCGCGAGCGTGGCGTCGAGCCCGACCAGATCGCCTATAAGCCGCGGCAGGAGGGCTGAGATGGGACGGAATCCTGCGGTCGGTCGCCAGGGTCCCGCCCACCATGCGGCGGTGATCCCAAGTGAGGACACGGCCCGGGCCCTTGCCGTGAAGCAGATTCGCTCCGAGATCGGGCACCCCGAAACCATGCGCCGCACGCTGCGGGCGCTCGGTCTGCGGCACCACCAGCAGACCGTTCAGCTGCCCAATACATCGTCGGTGAGAGGGATGTTGATCAAAGTGCGGCACCTGGTCGAGGTGTCGCCGGCGCAGGAGAGCTGATGGCTGAAAAGAAGAAGGCAACCGGCAGCGTTCGTCGGACCGGAACGGCCCGCAAACGCGTCGCCCGCGGGAGGTCGGCTGATTCGGCACCCACGGCGGTGGCCGAACGAAGCCTGACCCTGTCGAATCTGGCGCCGGCGCTGGGCTCTACCCAGGCGCGAAAGCGGGTCGGGCGCGGTCCGGGATCCGGGCTGGGCAAGACCTCGGGCAAAGGGCACAAAGGTCACAAGGCACGCACTGGAGGCTCCACCAATCCTGGCTTCGAGGGCGGGCAGATGCCGATGTACCGGCGTCTTCCGAAGCGCGGATTCACCAACCCGTTCCGGGTGGAAGCTCAGGTGGTCAACCTGGTCGACCTGAAGAAGGTGAGCGCTGCCGAGGTCAGCCCGGAGACGCTGTACTCAGCGGGACTGATCGGCAAACCAGATTCTCCCGTAAAGCTGCTGGGCACCGGGGACGCCGACCGGGCCTATACTGTCCGAGGCGTGGCCCTTTCTGCGCCGGCGCGCGCAAAGATCGAGGC
>JBKPAO010000151.1:0-23061 GCA_046726475.1 Gemmatimonadota bacterium
TTCGGCTGCGGAGGCCTAGGCTGCTGATCGAAGGCGCGCTGGCGACGTCGGGGTCCACCGTGAGGCTGGTCGCCGGTGAGCGGGACGACACCCTGTGGGCTCAGGTTGGCCCACCGGCCAGCCGACGTGCAATACACACACTGAGCCCGAGCCAGGGCTGGATGCTGGTAGCCCCATTTCCGTACGCCTACGGTCGTGAAGCCGAACTGGTCACTGCAGGATGGCTGGCAGTACTGCTGGGCCCAATCGCGTACTGGTGGAGGCGTGCCAGTTCCGCCGTTGTCAGCCTGGCGGGTCTGGGGCTGCTTCTGTTTGCCGGACTGGGCCTTATTCCTGGACTGCTCGGCTACCCCCCGGCCGATTGGTCGGAGTGGCTGGGGGCCCTTGCCGGCCTGAGCGCTGGATGCGCCGTCGCCCATCGGGGTCCATATTGTGGAAAGAGATGCGACTCTCCTTCCATAAGAGAATCCTGCTGATTCTGATCTGCCTCGGGGCGTTGCCGGCAGCGCTGGCGATCCTTGGCTGGGGCCTGACCATTCGTTCCACGACCAGCGCACCCGGAGCCCGAGGCGCTATCGAGGAAGTCGCCGTTTCCGGGAGGTCCCTGTTACGTACCATCGATTCGACTCGGCTGCAGCCGGAAGAACGCCGCGCATTGGCGGAGCACGCGACCAAACTCAACACCGCGATTGGGCAGTTTCAGCGAGCCGACACCTTCAATCGTTACTACTATGCCGGACTGGGGCTGCTCATTCTCCTGCTGGGCGGAGCGTTCCTGTACGCTTCCATCCGATTTGGTGGGCATCTCTCTCGACAACTTAGCCGACCCATCGAGGAACTGATTGGGTGGACCGGCAACATCAGGAGGATGGAACCGCTGCCGCCTGACCGTCCCCGCCGCGGTGCACCCGAATTCGCCGCCCTCCGCACCGCCTTGCGGGAGATGGCTACCGGATTGGAGCGAGCGCGGGCACAGGAGATCGAGGGTGAGCGACTTCGGGCCTTTCGCGAGACCGCCAGACGCGTCGCGCATGAAATGCGCAACCCACTGACTCCGATTCGACTGGCAATCGCCCAGCTGTCACAGACTACGGGACCGGAGCACCGCGACACGATCGAGGTCCTCAAGGCAGAATCGGAGCGCCTGGAGCAACTCGCCCGCGAGTTTACCGACTTCGGTCGACTTCCCGAAGGTCCAGCAGCTCCGGTCGACTTCACCGAACTGTTGGCCGAGCTGGCTCGAACTTCCCTGCCCTCAACAATGGCAGCCCGGCTCGATCTGGATCCTGCCACCCCGGTTCTCTTGGGATACTACGATCCGCTGCGAAGAGCCTTCAGCAACATTCTGCGCAACGCGGCCGAAGCATGCGATGAAAGGGGTGAGTTGGAGATAGTCACGGCGGCGGACAACGGCGGGGGTGTACGAATCGAGGTTCGCGACCACGGTCCCGGCGTGCCGCCCTCGATGGGCGATCGCATTTTTGATCCGTATTTCACCGGTAAGCCCGGGGGAACCGGCTTGGGCCTCGCCTTGGTCAAGCAGACCATCGAGATGCACGGCGGCACCATCATGCTCAGCGAAACACCAGGCGGAGGAGCCACCTTCGTCATACGTTTGGCCGCGCGATGAGCAGCGGCCCTCAAGTCTTACTGGTGGACGATGAAGCCAACGTCCGGCGGATGCTCGGCGCTTTGCTTCAGACCGAAGGGTTTGCCGTCGCTGAGGCGCCCAACGGAAACTCCGCACTGCTCATGCTGCAGGAGGTGGACCCAGACGTCGTGCTGCTCGACTTGATGATGCCTCCGGGACCGGATGGTCTAGAAACGCTGACCCGAATGCGGGATCGAGGAACCGGCGCTCCGGTCATCATGATGAGCGGCAAGGCCCAGCTGACAGACGCGGTCCGGGCGGTGAAGCTGGGAGCCTTTCAGTTCCTGGAGAAACCGCTGAGTCCCGAGGCGGTGCTGGTCACCGTGCGGGCCGCTCTCGAGCTCAACCGAACTCGGGCTCAGAATCGGGCGCTGCAGGCCGAGTTGGCACGTCGGGCCTCTCTCATTGGAGAGGGACCGGCGATGCAGCATGTCAGGGAGCTGATCGCGCGGGTAGCGCCGACCGAGGCGAGAGTTCTGATCACCGGTGAATCCGGGACTGGGAAGGAACTCGTGGCGGCCGCCATCCATGCCGCCAGCGAGCGCCACCAACGGGCGTTCGTTACCGTAAACTGCGCGGCAATTCCTCGGGATCTGGTCGAATCGGAGATGTTCGGTCACGAGCGTGGTGCATTCACCGGCGCGACCGAACGGCGGCTCGGCCGATTCGAGCTGGCGCATGGCGGCACGTTGTTTCTCGACGAAGTGGGTGACCTGAGCCACGAGGCGCAGGCCAAGCTGCTGCGGACGCTGGAGACGGGCGAGCTCCAGCGGATCGGCGCAGAAGATGTCCTCCGCATTGATACCCGAGTCGTAGCGGCAACCAACCGCAAGCTCGATGAAGCGGTAGACCAAGGCGCCTTTCGCGAAGACCTCTACTTCCGGCTCAACGTATTTCCCGTCGAACTTCCGCCGTTGCGAGCGCGGTTGGAGGATCTCCCTGCTCTGGTTGCTCATTTGGCTGAACGGGTGCGGCCGCGGCACGCCGTCACTTTTACTGAAGACGCCCTCGAGGCCCTTGCCGGTTACTCCTGGCCCGGGAACGTGCGCGAGCTGGCCAACCTGATCGAGCGGCTGAGCATCCTCAGCGGCCCGGTGGTGGATGCACCAGCAGTGCGGCAGGTTCTGCGAGCCGGTTCCACGCCACCGGTTCAAATACCCCCGCTGGCAGCTCTCCAAGGTCGTCCGCTGAGCGACGCGCTGGACGAGGTCGAGCGCGGCCTCATTACGTCGGCTCTGAACCAGGCCCAGGGGAACATGGCTGAAGCCGCGAGAATTCTTCAGACCGACCGGGCCAACCTCTACCGACGCATCCGCCGGCTAGGCCTGGAGAAGACCGCGGACATCGAGTCGTAAACCAATCAGCTTCACATCGAGAGCCTCATGCGCCTGGTAGTTGTGGGACTGCTGCTGGTGCTCGCCCGTGCGGTATGGGCGCAGGACAGTGTGATCGTCATCGATCCGAACGCACAACCCACCCAGGCGGTTGTCCGCGGTGGCCCTCCCTCCGAAGTCGTGACCGAGCTGATCGCCTTCTATAACGACTCGGCTACTACCCGGATGCAGGGAGACGTGACCTTGCCGGCCGGCAGCAGATTCGAGGGTAAGCTGGCGCTTTACCGCGGCTCCCTGCGTATCGCCGGCCGGGTGAACGGGCCGATCGCCGTCGCCAACGGCACGCTGTACCTGCTGCCAGGGGCATCGGTGGACGGGGAGATCCTCGTCGTGGGCGGGCGATTACTCCGCTCCGAACAGGTAGAGCACCTCGGCCCGGAACGGGTCTACTGGGACGCTGCACCGATCATCAGGGGCAACGATGGCCTCCTGGCGCTTCGCGAGCGGCGCCGCCGCCTGGGCGAGATCGCTACCGCTCGCACTTCCTTCCAAACCGGTCAGATTCGCACCACGTTGTCGCTTAGCACCGGCGGGACCTACAATCGGATAGAGGGATTGCCGGTTCTGTTCGGCCCTCTTTTCGAGTTTCGCCCGAGCGCCACCACGTCGGCTCGTCTCGATCTTCGCGGGATCCTCCGAACCTCTAGCGAACGCAGCGACCTCAGGAGCGACTTCGGGTACATCGCCCGTGCGGAGCTTCGGTTTGGCGGGAAGACGGAATTCGGTATTGGTGGCCGGCTGTTCAGTGAGGTCGCGCCAATCGAGGAGCAGCCGCTCTCCGCCGCCGAATCCGGCTGGTCCGCCATCTTGCTGCAAACCGACTATCGAGACTACTACGAACGGCAGGGCATCACCGGCCTGGTGTATGTCCAACCATCCCCGGCGCTGCGCCTGGAGTTTTCCCTCACCAGAAACTTCGAGGGATCGGTGCGGGCAACCGACCCGTGGTCCCTGTTCCGCAACAGCGACCGCTGGCGGCGCAATCCGCTCATCGATGATGGCCATTATTTCATCACCGGTGCTCAGCTCGATTTCGACACTCGCAACGATCGAGATCAGCCCAGCACGGGGTGGCTGATCCGCGGTCGCTTCGAGCATGCGACGAGTGATGATATCGCGCCGGTGGCGCTGCCCACAGTGATTCGGCCTAACCCACCCACAGGAGGCGGATACGCGACAGACAGAATTTTGATCGACGCGCGGCGCTATTCGCGGCTCACTCCGGGCCTCCGGGTCAGTGCCCGACTCCTGGCCGACGGCTGGATCGCCGGTGACCGCCTGCCAGTCCAACGCCGGGTTTCCTTGGGCGGCACAGACATTCTGCCGGGCTTCGATTTCCGGGCGTACAACTGCTCGCCTCGTGGTTTCACCGACACCTCCGACCCCGCGTTGTGCGATCGCCTGATCAGCACTCAGCTGGAGGTCCGCACTCGGCTGGGTCTCAACCTTGGCTTCCGAATGCCGGATCGAGAGGGAAGCAAACAGGGCCGGTTCATTGGAATCGAGGAAGCCGATCTGGTCCTCTTCAGCGATGCGGGAAAGGCTTGGCTGGCGGGCCCGGGACCGGGACAGGTGCCGGTGAACCGGCTGCCAGAGCTCAGCGAGTGGGCGCTCGATGTGGGCGTTGGTCTCGATGCCGGCGAGATCGGCGCGTATCTCGCGAAGAGCGTCTCCAACGGAGAGCCGGTGAAGTTCGTCGTCAGGCTTCAGCGTCGGTTCTAGTGCGCTGCCTCCAGCCCGGCATGCTCCGGCTGGCATGTTGGGGAGCCGCGCTCGCGACGGCTGTCCTGTCCCAGCAAGCTCCACCGCTCGCCGCCCAAGGCAGCCAGGGGGTGCGCCTCGTGGTCACCCTGGCACGCGATTCGACTGCCAATGGGGCGCGAGTTCCCCTTGTTCGTTCCGAAAACTTGCTTACCGCGAACAGTCGTTGGCTTTCAGCGCTCCGGTCCGGCCTTCCGGTCCGCCTTCATTACCGAGTGGAGGTCTGGCGCTCGCGAGAGGGGTGGTTCGATACCTTTGTCCGTCAGGTGGAGTGGGACGTTCTGGTGCGCCACGAACCACTGCTGGATCAGTACACCCTGCTCACGTTCGTGGGCCCGTCCCGCCAGGAACGGCGGTACGCGACGCTGGATGCGTTAGGGGCCGCGCTCTCTTTTGCTTATCAGGTGAACGTGGCTCCGCCGGAGCCTGGCATGTACTACTACGCCGCCTCAGTACAGGTCGCTACCCTCTCGGACTCGGATCTCGACGAGCTGGAGCGGTTCTTGGCCGGCGATCTGGATCAGCGGGAGGAAGGCGGCCAGAACCTCGGTGACGCGCTTGGCCGAGAAGCGACGCGGTTCCTGCTCCGTCTCGCGGGGCTGCCGAGCCTTCGCCTGGAGAGCCGCAGTGACAGGTTTACCGTTCGGTAAGAAGACCCGCTACACTGTCCCACCGAGTGCCCGCAAGGCTTCGTCGCCATAGAACAGCTTTATGTACTTGGCCTGGGTCGCCGATAACCGCCGAACCGCCCAGGACAAGTGGACAAAGTGCGGCTCGTGGGGCGGCACCAACGGGTGCATACCGCATTCCTGGGGAAGATGGTTGCCCTTTCGGGTATTACACGAGCTGCAGGCGGTAACCACGTTGGACCAGTCGTTGTCTCCACCGCGAGAGAGCGGGATCAGATGGTCCCGGGTCAGACACTCCCGGTGCCGGAGATCGGATTGCCCCCGGTGGCAATACTGGCAACGGTAACCATCTCGGGCGAACAGGAATGTGTTGGTAACTTGGCGACGAAAACGGCGGGGGACATGCACGAACTTGACGAGTCGGATGATTGCAGGTTTGGGAAGCGTCAGGCGCTCGCTGCGAACGAAGTCGCCTCCGTCCGATTCGACGATCTCCGCCTTTCCCTCGATGATGAGGCGGAGCGCACGCCGAACCGGGACCATCGTCAACGGCTCAAAGGAGGCGTTCAACGCCAAACACCGCACCGTGCCGTCTCCTGAAATGCAATGGAACACGGAAGAAACGAGAGCAACTCAGAGGCTCTTACGACCCGAAGCTGCTCTCGAATCGTAACGAACTCTGGTTTGCCCAGCAAGCCGGTAACCGTACGTTAGTGCTATGTCAGCAATAGACATGTGGCACCGGTTCGTGGCGCAGACAGGGTCGACCGGAACAGTGGGTATCCCGCCAATCGGCTGGCCAAACTCCGTGAAGCGCTCCCCCTCCGCCTGGGCCAAGGTGGCGTGTCGGGCTCGGTATTACCGCGAGCTCTTCAGCCGTGCCAAAATCGCGCCGGGGTGTTCGCCCCTATGGCAGGCGCGCACGTGGCCGCCAGGGAAATATCGGGTCCGGGTAGAGCAGTTGCAAAAAAAGGACCGGTGGTTAACGCTCCGATAAGCAGCCGCTTACTTCATCAGCTGCTGGATTCTGCCGGCGATCTGCTGGCGGTGGCGCTGGCTCCGGGTGATGACCAGGACCGTATCGTCGCCCGCAATGGTACCAATTACCTCAGTCCAGCCAACCTGGTCCAAGGCCTCGGTGACCGCCCCCGCGGAGCCACTCGCCGTCTTCAGCACCAGGAACGGGCCGACCCCATCGACACTGACAAGCAAGGCGGGCAGCACCTGCCCCAGCTCCGGCCGAACCGCCCCGCGATGGGGGTGGGTGTAGTAGGCGCCGCCTCCGGGATCCGCCAACTTGGCCAGTCCCAACTCTCGAATGTCGCGGGACAGGGTGGCCTGGGTAACTACGAAGCCTTCGTCGGCCAGCGCTTGACGCAGTCCGTCCTGGCTTTCGATGCGACGATCCCGCACCACTCGCAGGATGGCGGCATGACGCTGAGTCTTCATATCGATCGGTAGACTTCCTTCCCTCCCACATAGGTCAGCAGCACGTCGCCCGGCGAGCTGGCGAGCACCTGGTCCGCGACACCGCGCCGGCTCTCGTGCAAGCGAACCACCGTACAGTCGCCCCACTTGCCGGGCACCAGGCTTCCGGTTTCCCCATCAATTCCGAGTGTACGAGCACCCCCCAGAGTGCAGAGCTCCAGCAGGTCTTCTGCATCCAGGGTTGCCAAGCCGGCGGCGGCCCGAGCCTCGGCCAGCAAATCGAGCCGACCCACACTTACCACAGAGTCGGTCCCGAGGCCGATCCGAACGCCCGCGTTCACGAAAGCCGCCAGCGGTGCTGCACCATGACCATGCGCCCTATTGGACAGCGGGCAGTGGGCCACTGCAGCGTTGGCCTCGACCAGCCGTTGGATATCAGCCGTACACACTTGCACGGCGTGGATGCAGAGACACTGGTCCGAGAGAACACCTTGAGAACTCAGCCACTCGATCGGGGTCTGACCCAGAGACTCGGGCAGCGGAATTCCTCGTGCGCGCCAGGCATCGGCAAAGGGCCCCTTACCGGCGAGGAGAAGCTGCGTCTCCGCAGAAGACTCTGCAACATGGACTGCCAGCGGCAAGCGCTCGGCCTTGGCCCACGCGGCCACTAGTCGAAAGAGGCGCCCACTCACGGTGTAGGGCGAATGGGGGGAGGCACCGATCCGGACCCGGCCTGTCGCCAGTGGACGGAGCTGGCTGACTCGAGCCCGAAGTCCTGCGAGGCTCTCCTCTGCTTGATCCGGATGGGGGCCGAAGACTTCCTGATACGCCACACCCGACCCCTCGGCCTCGGCGAGAACCGCGAACACTGCACCGGAATCTCCGGTGTCCGCGACGGTTGTAACTCCGGTGGCGTAACACTCGGCCAGCCCCTGGCGAGCCGCCTCCACATACTCAGACGGTGTACGAGTCGTCTTCAACTGCCGCAACTGCCTGATCCAGGCCGCAAAGTCTGGCTCTTGGATCCGGTCTTCGAAGCCGGTTAGCTCGAGGTGGGTATGCGTGTTGATGAACCCGGGAAGGATGGCGGCATCTTCGAGGTCGGCGGCAGGAACTTGAGGAGGGTGCGGTACAACGGCATCGGAGCCCACTGCTTGGAGCCGCCCATCAGACCCGATCAGGATTGCTCCGCGCTCGATGGGTTCACCTTCGATCGGAATCAGCCAGCGGGCGGCCAGGCGGCGCGCCCGCACTTCAGTGCGGCTGATTCGGGGTCGGGCCGGTCCCTCCCATCACTCCCGCCGTGCCACCGCTGGTGGCGGTTCCACCGCTTGGGGTCGGAGCGGACGGGGCCGGTGTCGGCGGAGTGGTAGGAGTCGATCCGGTACCGGGAGCACCATCCGGTCCGCTGCCGCCCATAATCCCTCCCATCGAACCGAAGGGCGAGTGAACCGGACAAAATGCGGTGGGCTCGGTTCCCGGGATAAACGACTCGATATAATGCACATCCTTGGGGCAGAACGGTGTCGCCTTGTAGCCGGTAGTCTTGTCGACATCGAGGGCCGTGAGACCGGCTGGCCGGGACCAAGCCGGCGGTGCAGCCCGCCGCTCGTATACCTCCCGCATCATGGCCGTCCAGGCGGGGGCAGCGAGCACGCCGCCCTGGGCGTTCGCCTTGATCTTCTGCGGCTGATCGAAGCCGATCCACACCCCGGTCACCATCTCGGGCGTAAACCCGATGAACCAGACATCGTTGCCATCGTTGGTAGTTCCAGTCTTCCCGCCGGCCGGGAAGTTGATGCGCGCTCCAACCGATCCCACGGCGGTACCATGGCGGACCACATCCCGAAGCACGTCGGTCATGAGCCAGGCGTGCAAGGTGTCCATGACGGAGGCGGTCCGGATCGGCGGCTGCCAGACGATCTTGCCGCTGCGATCCTCGATCCGAAGTATCCCATTCGGGATAGTACGGGTACCCAGATTGGCAAAAGTGGTATACGCCGCAATGATCTCCAGGGGGATGACATCCGCCGACCCGATGTGAATCGAGGGAAAGGCGGGAATACGGGTCGTGATCCCAAACTTGGCCGCCTCGCTGATCACCGCCTGCTCTCCCACCTCCATTCCCAGCTTGATCGCAATGATATTCCGCGACAGATACAGGGCCCGGCGGAGAGTCATTGGACCGTCGAACTCCAGATCGTAGTTCTGGGGTGCCCAGGGTGGCTGCGCTGGATCAAGCTCGACGCTGAGGGGATCATCGACCATCACGTGCGACAGCGGATACCCGGCTTCGACGGCCGCGGCGTAGACGATCGGCTTGAAGGTCGAGCCCGGCTGCCGCAACGCCTGGGTGGCCCGGTTGAACTTGCTGTCTTCGAAGTCCCGTCCTCCGACCATCGCACGGATGTAGCCGGTCTTCGCCTCGAGAGTAACCACCAGTCCCTGCAAGTACGGGGTTGTCGTCCGGCTATTGTCCTCGTTGTTGTCGGTCTTGGATTCCAGATATTGCCGGTAGGTGTCGTGAGGGAACTTCCCATCCGCCCCACTTTCGATCGCCTCGAGCCGGGCTTCTAGGGCGCGCTCAGCCGCCTGCTGGATATCCAAGTCCAGCGTGGTGTAGATCCGATAGCCGGAGGTGTAGAGCTCCCGTCCAAACCGGGCTTCGAGCTGCTGGCGAACATATTCGACGAAGTATTCGGCTACTCCGCTGTAGTCCGAGTGCGAGGAGAGCAGCAATGGATATGCCTTCCATCGCTCCGCTTCCTCGGTGTTGAGCAAGCCGTTGTCCCGGAGCAGATTCACCACGGTATTCCGGCGCTGGATATTGAAATTGGGATTGCGGCGCGGGTTGTATCGCGAGGGAGCTTTCGGGATGGCGGCCAGAGTGGCTGCCTCGGCGACATTCAGATCGCGGACTGACTTGTTGAAATACCGCTGAGAGGCGGCCTCGACTCCATACGCTCCATTTCCCAGCGGGATCTGATTCAGGTAGATCTCGAGGATTTTGTCCTTGGGATACTTGCGCTCGATTTCCAGGGCCACGTGGGCTTCTCGCAGCTTACGCCGGAGTGATTTATCTCGCCCGCTGATGTCCTCGTCCCAAATGTTCCGGGCAAGTTGCATCGTGATGGTCGAGAACCCTTCGGCAAAGCGAAGCTGGAAGAGGTTGGTCTTGATCGCTCCGAAAACCCGGTACCAATCGATCCCGTGATGGTTGTAGAACCTCTTGTCCTCCGTGGCGAGGAACGCGGCTTTGACATAGGGTGACATTTCACCCAATGGGATGACCGTGCGCCGCTCTAACCCCAAATCGGTGATCAGCCGGCCGTCCGCCGCATAAAGCTTGGAGGCCTGATTCGGGTCGTAAGTACCAAGCTCATCGATTGACGGACAGGTGTTCCCGGCGCAGGCACTGCTCCAGGCTGCCGCTAGAAAGGCCAGGCCAAGCGCCAGGACTGCGAGCACGCCTACCAGGATGTTGCGACGGACGCGCGGGGAGAGCCTGACGTTCTTCAGGCCCGCGGGCCGGGCGCGCTTCATTCGAGACTCATGGCGATTCAGAGGATCCAGCGGATCCAGCGGATCCTGTGGGTGGGTCATGTTCGCAAACTAGCCGATTGCCAGGCTCGATACCAGCGGGTAGCATTTGGTCGCCTATGGACGAACTGCTTAAAACTTTGACGGCGCGCGGGCTCCTCCAGGACGCGACTTCCGGTCTCAACGAGCGACTCCGGCAGGGGCCGATCATTGCCTATGTCGGATTCGATCCCACGGCTGATTCCCTCCATGTTGGAAATCTCGTGCCGGTTATGGGAGCGGCCTGGCTCCAGCGCCTCGGCCATACGCCGATCATCCTGATCGGCGGGGGCACCGGCATGGTGGGCGACCCGAGCGGCAAGCGGGACGAGCGCCCCGTCCTGCCACTGGAACAGATCGATCGGAACGCCGCGGCTATCCAGCGGCAACTCAGCCGGTTCCTCGACTTTCACTCGACCAATGCAGCGCGCCTCAGAAACAACGCCGACTGGCTGCGCCGGCTTTCGTTGATGGAGTTTCTGCGAGACACCGGAAAGCATCTCACACTGGGGTTCATGTTGCAAAAGGAGAGTGTCCGAAGTCGGCTCGAGGGCGGCATCAGCTACACCGAGTTCAGCTACATGGTCATCCAGGCGCACGATTTCTGGCACCTGTTTCGTACCGAGGAGGCCGAACTGCAAATCGGTGGCAGTGATCAGTGGGGCAACATTACGGCGGGCATCGAGCTGATCGGGAAGCGAGAGAGGCGTCAAGCTTATGGGTTGGTGTTCCCGCTGGTGACCAGCGCCTCGGGAACCAAGTTCGGAAAGAGCGAAGCCGGCAATGTCTGGCTCGACCCGTCGCGCACCAGTCCATACGAATTTTATCAGTTCTGGATCAACGTTGATGACCGGGACGTGGAGCGCTATCTGAAGCTGTTCACCTTCTTGCCGCTGGAAGACATAAGCTCCGCGCTCCTGGAGCATGCCCGAGATCCCGGGGCGCGCATCCCTCAGCGATTACTGGCCAGGGATGTGACCGCCCGAGTGCATGGTGCGGCTGAGGCGGAGCAAGCAATGGAGACCAGCAGAGCGCTGTTTGAAAAACGGGGTATTACAGTGACGCCGGGAACAGAAGAGTTCCAGTTGACCGGCCATGAACCTACTGTCACGGTGTCGCGGAGTAAGCTAAAGGACTTCTCCATCGTCGGACTACTGCTGGAGAGCGGTCTTGCCAAATCGAAGGCGGATGCCCGGCGCGGCATTCAGGGCAAAGGCTTCTATCTGAACAACGCGCCGATCGAAACGGCAGATCTCCAGGTGGCGGAGGATCAGTTTCAAGGACCTCCAGGGGAGCGCTTCGTCATCTTGCGTAAAGGCAAGAAGAACTATGTAAAGCTGGTCCTGGAGCCGTAGCTTACCAGCGACTGCGCCGTGTGGTGGTTCTGGATGGCTTCGCTCCCAGCAGACCAAAGATCCCGCGAATCACTTCCCGCCCAACCGTTCGTCCAATCGAGGAAGAGAGCGCCCCTAGCACGGCAGCCCCGGCGACCTGTGCCGCGGTCTTGCCCTTCGACTTGGGTTGTTCTGGTGGGGTGCTCCCTGTCGGCGGTGACGTCTTGGCCATTCTGGCGGCCAGGATCTCCCGCGCGCTCTCCCGATCCACCGACTTTCCATACTCCGCCAGGAGGTCTGACTGGCGAATGTCGGCCTGCAGCTCCTCCGGCGTGAGCGGGCCCATTCGGGAGGCGGGTGGAATGAGGCGAACCGCGACGACTGGCGTCGGAGCTCCCTTGCTGTTCAGCACGGTGACCACCGCCTCGCCGATGCCGAGGGAAGTCAGGGTCTCCTCCAGATCGTAGAAAGCTGTCTTGGGATAGGTGCGGACCGTCGCCTTCAGTGCCGTGTCATCGTCCGGCGTATGCGCCCTGAGCGCGTGCTGAATTCGATTCCCGAGTTGGGCCAGAACACCCTCAGGCACGTCCTGAGGAGTCTGGGTCACGAAGTAGACTCCCACGCCTTTCGAGCGAATCAACCGCACGACTTGCTCAACCTGGTCCACGAACGGCTTGGGCGCATCCTCGAACAGCAGATGGGCCTCGTCGAAGAAGAACACCAACTTCGGCTTGGGGAGATCTCCCACCTCGGGCAGATTGTGATAGAGCTCCGCCAGCATCCACATCATGAACGTGGAGAAGAGCTTGGGCCGATCCGCCACATCCGGTAGCTCGAGACAAGTCACGACTCCCCTGCCGTCCGAGGTCACCCGCAGCATCTCCTTGACATCGAACTCGGGCTCACCGAAGAACTTCTCGGCTCCTTGTGACTCGAGCTCCACCATTTTTCTGAGCAACACACCCACCGATGCTCCGGACATGCCTCCGTATTGCGCCAGCGCCGGTTTGCCCTCGTCTGAACTCAGGAACTGCAGGACCGCTCGGAGATCCTGAAAGTCGAGGAGCGGCAGCTGGCTGTCGTCGGCGTACTTGAAGACCATCGCGAGCACACTGGTCTGGGTGTCGTTGAGCGATAGCACCTTCCCTAAGAGGAGGGGCCCGAACGAGCTGACGGTCGCCCGTACCTGCACACCCAGTGCGCCAGTGAGGCTCACGAACTCGACCGGCACGCCAAATGGCTTCCAGTCCCAACCGATACTGCCCGCCCGGGTACGGACGGCATCCGTCGCCTCACCGGGCACCGCCAGGCCGGACAGGTCTCCCTTCATGTCCGCCACGAAGACCGGTACGCCCTGTTTTGACAGTTGCTCGGTGAGTAGCTGAAGGGTCTTGGTCTTTCCGGTGCCCGTTGCTCCGGCGATCAGGCCGTGCCGATTGACCGTCGCCAGCGGTAGCCGAACCTGTGGTTTTTGGTGCACGACGGAGCCCTCGAGGGCGGCACCCAAGACCAGTGCTGGTTCCTCCCCTCCGTAGCCTGAAACCAACATATCGGTAAATGCGGCCGGGGATCCCTTGATCGACGTCATGATGAACACTCCTCGAGTATTTCTGCGACGCGCTCCATCTCTTCATAGGCGGTGTACGCGTGCGGACTGAGTCGAATAGCCCCTTCCCGAAGGCTGCACACGACTCCGGCCGCCTTGAGTGCGCGAAATGCCGCACCGACGTCCGCCGGAGCCACGCAAAGGATTCCCGAGGCGCGGTCCCCTCCCGGTGATACCACCGGTGCTCCAGTCCGCGCGGCCCAGGCTAACACTGGTTGGTGGAGGCGATGCAGATGCCGCTGGATTCGTGGGATGCCGAGCTCGAGCAACAGCTGCAGCGAGGCGTTCATTCCGGCGAAATCTTGATAGGGCAACGTGATCAGCTCGAAGCGGCGGGCGTCGCCCCGTAATGTGTCGTTGTACTGGGTTAGGCGGGTGAAGTCATCGGTGCCCTCAAAGGCCATCCAGCCGGTGATCGCAGGACGCAAATCGCGAATGATTTCCCGGCGTACATAGACGAACCCTGACCCCCAGGGAGAGAGCAGCCACTTCTGGGCACCGCATGCCAAGACATCTACCGGGGTGCTTCGAAGGTCGACCGGGACCTGCCCGAGGCCCTGAATGGCATCGACCACCAGATAGGTGCCGGTCGCCCGAGTTGCTGCCGAGAGTCGTGCCAAGTCGACCGTGTAGCCGTTGCTAAACTGGACCAGCGACACCGCCAGCACGCGGACCCGGGGATCGGCCAATCGGTCCAACAGATATTGCTCGTCCGGCCACCCTTCTCGCGTGGTGGGGACGAGCTCCAGGGTCACACCTGCGTCCTTTAGCAACATCCACGGGTACACGTTGGCCGGAAATTCCCGATCGCTCGCCAAGACGATGTCACCGGATTGGAGCGGCAAGGCCCGGGCGGCGAGACTCAGTCCGAACCCGGTATTGATGCTGAGGGCAATCTCCTCGGGAATCGCACCAACCAGCTCAGCAGCCAGCCGGCGGGACTCGGCCAGGGTGACGATGAGCTCCCGGTCGGGCAGCTGATGGGGGGCGGCGCGCTTGCGGTTGAATGACTCGAGGGTAAGTCGGGTTCGTTCCGGCAGAGGGCCAACGCTGGCGTGGTTGAGATAGATCGTGTCACGGGTCCAGGGGAACTCCGTTTCCCGCAAGGCGGTGATGTCGTAGCCCGGGGAGACGTGAGAGGCCACCTCGGATTTCAAGTCAGGTACGCTGGTCCCGGCGCTCGGCTCCTTCTTCTCGTCGCTGACCTTCTCACCTCTCACGTCTCACCTCTCACTTCTGAGCTTCGGATCGTACGCCTCCCGCAGGCCGTCACCCACGAGGTTGAATCCCAGGACGGCTATTCCGATTGCGAGCCCCGGTGCAAAGGAGATCCACGGAGCCACCCGGAGCAGATCCCTTCCGTCGGCAACCATTGATCCCCAGCTGGGTGTCGGTGGCTGGGCCCCAAGGCCGACGAACGACAACGCGGCTTCAGCCATGATCGCCCCAGCGATGCCGAGAGTAGCGGCGATGATCACCTGGGTTCGAACATTGGGCAGAAGGTGCCGCAGCAGCACCCGCCGGTCCCTCGCACCCAGCGCCTGAGCCGCCAACACGAACTCGGATCGGCGGAGCACCAGCACCTGGCTTCGAACCAGGCGGGCCATTCCCGCCCATCCAACGATCCCGATCACGACGAATACCACGGGAAGTGATGGCTTGACCGCCGCGGCGACGGCGATGAGCAGCAGCAGGGTGGGAAAGGCCAGGGTTATGTCGGCCAGACGCATCACTAGAGCATCAACCCAACGCCCATAGTACCCCGCCAACAAGCCCAGCACGATTCCGATCGTCACCGAGACCGACTGGGATATCAATCCTACCGCCAATGAGAGGCGGGCGCCGTACAGAACTCGGCTCAGCACATCCCGTCCCTGGGTATCGGTGCCCAGCAGGAAGTGCGACCCGGGCTTTATCAGGTAAGCTGCCCTTTGGTCGCCCACGAACGGACTGTGAGGCGCCAGCCAGGGAGCAAAGACGGCGGCGATCAGGACCATCAGCACGAACGCGACACCCAGCTGAAAGAACCGGTCGTGCCGGAGTTTTTCCCGCAATGGATTCTGTGGCATCCTGCTCCTGTGACCTGGGTTACGCTGCGTCCGAGGAGCCCGGATCCGCCCTTGGCGGCCGGGCCGTATCCGGCCGGGGCGCACGATTCTTGCACATCGGTTGAGCGGTCGTCAGTTCGGTCTCAACCTTTGGCCCGGGTAGCCAGTGATTCCCGATAGCCCCTTCACTTTGGTCCTCAGCGGTGGTGGTCTCAAGGGCCTCGCACATATCGGGGTGTTCCGTGCGCTGGAGGAGCGGGGCCTGGTACCCAGCCTGGTAGTAGGCTCGAGTATCGGATCCCTGATCGGAGCGGCGTGGGCCGCCGGCGTCCCGCTCCGTCAGATGGAGGCTCGGGCTCGCCTGGTTCGACGGCGGGATGTCTTTCAGGTTGCCCGAGCAGACGTGGCATTCCGGAGGCTCCTCGCTCCCGCCTTGTACCGCCGCGAACCGCTCGAGTCCCTGATCGACCATCTGGTTGGTGACGTAACCTTCGATGACCTCGAACGCCGGCTGTTGATCAACACGGTGGATCTGCACTCGGGAATGCAAGTGATGTGGGGCCTTCCCGGACTGCGAAGCGCTCGGGTTGCCGATGCTGTGGCGGCCTCCTGCGCTCTTCCAGGAATCTTCCCACCCCGAGAGATCAACGGGCGCGCCTACGTGGACGGGGCCGTGGTGGAGAATCTTCCGGTGCGAATGGCTGCCTCTCTGGGTCAGGGGCCGATTCTCGCCATCAACGTCGCCGCGACCAGTGTGCTGCGCTCCGAGACCGAGACCCAGGGCTTTGCGGCTACCTACATCCGCGGTCTCGAGATCGTCATGCAGACTCAAATCGAAGCGCAGCTCCGGGACTGGAAGGGTCCTCCCCTGGTATTGGTCCAGCCCAGAGTGGAGCATATCTCCATGTTTGCCTTCGACAAAACAGCGGAGCTGATCGAAGCCGGATATCAGACCACCTCGAACACCCTGGACCAGCTCGGCACGCGGCTGGGCGGAATCGCCGGCGGGATGCACCCAACCAGGCGCCTTCGAGTGCTGGTGGACGAGAGCCGCTGCGTTGGGTGTGGCTCTTGTGTCGTTCAGGCTCCGCAAGTCTTTCGCCTCGATGCCAGGGGCAAAGCCGAGGTGCTCACCCCGGTCCAGACCTGGTCGCCGATCGACGGCGCCTACGTACTCAACTGTCCCACCTACGCCATCAGCGTGCGTCCCGAGGACTCGGCGGCCTGACCGCAAAGATGAAAACCGACGCGCCCTTCTGGCGAATCGGGACAAGGTTCCGCAGCGGCGTGCGATAGTAGCGCCGGATCTTCACAACCCCCCAGCGCGCGAGCGTTCGCTCCAGTAGCGCTTCGTCGTAGAACCGCTTGTGATCCGGGTCCCAGAAGGCTCGTCCCACCGGGGTAGTCCCAACCAACATCCCGCCAGGTGCCAGCAGCTTCATCAGCTCACCGACCAGCGCGCTGTCGTCGTCGACGTGCTCTAGGACCTCATTGCAGTACACCAGGTCGAACTGTCCCGGACCGGGCACGACAGTCGTAAAGGTTGGCTGTTCGGCGGCCCCGCGAAATCTTTCCGCTTGAGCGATCGCCATTGGCGAGACGTCGTATCCGACGGCCTGGGCACCGAGCTGCTGAAGCCGGATGGTGAACACCCCATCCATGCAGCCGTAATCGAGCACCCGCTTCCGTTCTGGGCGGAAGCGGCGGATCAGGACCCGCTGGCGCCAGAGCAGATGCCGCAAACGCCAACCGATATCGAGCGCCCGGGGGCCCTGCCGTTCGAGCCAGTGGCGATACTGCGCATCGTACTTGGCAGCGAGGGATGTCCCTGCGATAGTCTCTATCATCGGCGTGATACCTTCCGCAGAGCCGGCTTTCCGAACGTTCGGCCGAGACGCCCGATGTCGGTAGAGACCCGGTCCCAGTTGTAATACCGTTCTACCGCGCTCCGACCACCGGCGCCAAGGCGCTCAGCTAGAGACCGATCGTTCAGCAGCGTTCGGAGGGTGGCAGCCACCTGCTCCGGATGGTCCGGATCCACCAAAATTCCGGATTCACCGTCGCGAACCGCCTCCGGAATGCCTCCGGTCCGGGTGCCCACAACTGGTATGCCGCAGGCTCCTGCCTCCAGCAACGAGATACCGAAACCCTCCACCCGTTGGTTCATAAGCCGGGACAGGCCAAGATACACCTCGGAACAGTTATAGAGTCCCGGAAGATCGTGATCCGGCACATTGGCCAGAAAGCGCACCCGGTCGGCGATACCGAGCTCGGCGGCGAGCTGCTTCAAGGCTGGAAGCTCATCACCTGAGCCTGCGATGGCATAGCCAAGGTCAGGATACTCAGCCGCCAGCTGGGCCAGGGCCACTATCCCAGTATCGATCCCCTTGTGGCGGGTGAGCCGCGCAACAGAAAGTAACCAACGGCGGCCATGGAGGTCATAACGGCTGCGAATCTCGGCTTGAGGCGAATCGGGATGGAACCGACGGGGGTCCGTTCCGAGGGGTACCGTTTGAATTAGATCCTGCCGCAGGGCAATCCCAATCTCCTGCAGGACCACGGCGCAAAGATCAGCGGTCCACCGGCTGTTGGTCACCAGGACAGCAGCCGATTCCAGCAGCGTTCGGGCGGTCCGGCGCTTAAGCCTGGAGCGTTCTGCTTGCTGGCGAAGAATGAGAAGGTCGCCACCGTGGAGCAGTACCCCGTACGGCGTTCCGAGCCGCTGCCGCACCCATCGCGCCGGGTATGCGGCGGGCTTCAAGTTGCCGCACCACACGAACTCGGCCCCAAGGGAGCCGGCCAGCATAACAGCTCGGCGGGACCAGAGGACCATGCCCTGCACCGTCCGAAGTCGATGTGCCGGGATCGGCAATCGATCAACGTAGTTGGGGAACGGCTGATCGGTAGCGAACCGAGCATCGTACCGGCCGGTGGACACCACGAGGCTTCCGGCGGGAAAACGCTGGGCCAGTTCTCCCATCCATCGGGAGATGCCACCCCCCATGGGAGGAAAGTCGAAGGTCAGAAGCAGCTGAATGACTCGTCTCCGATCTAGCGCAACAGAGGCTGCAGCAAGGTCAGAAATCGCCCGGCCGCCGCACCAACCGTCAATTCCGAAACCGCTTCAGCATTCGGTGGGTCATCATCGAGCGCGTGAGTAACGGTCTCAGCCATTGTGCGGTAGTCATCAAGCGGAAACAGTCGAGCAGCCTTACCGACGAACTCACGATGGGGAAGTATGTCCGAAGCCACCACCGGTGTTCCCGAGGCAACCGCCTCGATCGGAGTCAGACCAAAACCTTCGAAGCGGCTCGGGCACACCGCGACCCGAGACCGGCGGTATGCGTCAGCCACGCCAGCATCATCGACATCGGTATCGATCCGACAACGAACGGGCAACGATCGGGCCAGCTGCTGCAGGGGTTGCAGCTCGGGCCCTCGACCAATGAGCCGTACCTGCACCTCGGCTCGCAGCTGGCTGGCTACCCGGAGTGTCGCTGCATGGTTCTTGTGCGCCTGCAGGCGCCCGACCGTGAGCAGCGTCGGCGGAACGTCCTTGGCGACCGGCTCCCGACGGAACCTTCCCGAGTCATAGCAGTACGGCACCTGGCGGGATTCGAGGCCGAACCGATTGCGCACCAGCTCTCGACTCGTTTGACCAGGCACCCAGATCTCCTGGGATCGGGCGGCGATGTAGCGAAGGCGACTGTAGTGACCGCGCCGGCGCCCGAATCCGCCGGTCAGTCGAGGAATCCGAACCAGGTGTCGCCCGACTGAGAACACCGGATCGAACGTTCCCGCACCGGTTGCCTTTGGGGGAAGATCCCAGAGGTACAGAACGATGGGACAGCCGTAGCGCCGGGCAAAGCGCCATGCATCGAGTGCCGTTGTACCACTCATGGAGACGGCGAGACGGGCGCGGTCCGACCCTTCGGTCGCAACGGAAAGGCCGCGGGCCCGCAGCTCGCTCACGACCAGGGTGGTGTATCGGTTCGGCGCAAACCATCGAATGTCGTTCACGGCTGGCCGATCACCTGCTCCAGTGCCGCCTCGTACCCGTCAATCATTCGGTCTAACGAGAACTCGGCCTGGATGCGACGTCGCGCCGCTGCACCGATGCGGTTACGGCGATCCGGGTCGTTCAAGAGTTCGCAGGCAGCGATCGCCATGGCTGCAGGGTCGTTGGCTGGTATGAGCACACCAGTCGTGCCATCCCGTCCGAGCAGCTCAGCCGTACCACCCGCATCCGCCGCTAGGACTGCTCGCCCGCATGACATCGCCTCACCAACCGCATTGGGAAAGATTTCGTGAAGGGAGGGGTGAATCACCAGGTCCGCCGCGCTCAGAGCAGCGACCAGGGTGTCGGTGTCCAGCAATCCGGTGAAGCGCACTGGGAGATTGTAGTCCGAGGCAAGCGTACGAAGCTCCCGATCACGAGCGCCGTCCCCGCACATTACGTAGATGATTTCACTTCGCTGCTCGCGGATCTGGCGCAGCGCCGCGATGGCTACCTCATGACCCTTGTCCCGCTCCAGCTTGGCTGAGGTCAGCACGAGCATGGCCGTCGCCGGAATCTGCCACGTCCGGCGAAAGGTGTCGCCGGCTGCAGGGTGGGGAGCAAACCGCTTGGTGTCGTAGCCGTTCGCGACCCGATAGTGCCGGATGCGTGCGACCCACGGCTCCTGGCGCAATGCTTCCTGCTGGATAAAGAGAGATTGGAACATGCAGGCTGACACCCGCCTCGCGTACATCCGGTCGGCGAGATGATTGCGGGGTCGCCGATAATTCAGATTGTAGCGGTAGACCACCCGAGCGGGGTGGAGGAGAGTGGCCCACCCGGCGAGCCGGAGATCACGTGGGGTGTCGACCACGACCGCCTCCGCTGACAGCGACCGTAGCACCTGGAGCAGCGCCCACACTTCACGTGGGCCAGTATTGCGACCGGGGATCTGGGTCACGGGGAGATCTTCGGCTCGGAGTCGATCGGTCAGACGCGGAGCAGCGGTCACCAGGTGCGCCACGTGCCCGCGCCCAGCTAAGCCCTGCGCGAGCTTGGCGTAGCTTGCCCCTGAACCCCGCCAACCCTTGGCCGATGTCAGGAGAGCGATGCGCATGGCCGGCTATAATACCCCGATGCGTATCATAGTGCTCGGAGCCGGCGGCTCGCGGAAGACCGAGACTTCCATCGTACGCGCAGCTCAGTCACTGGGACACACCTGCCGCCTGGTGAATGCTGTCGCTCTTTCGCGCTGGGGCGGTCCACTGGGAGGTCGCGCGGCGAGGTATCTGGTCGACAGCTTCGAGCCTGACTTCCTGATTCTGACGCGACACGCGATCGAGTTGGGCGAAGCGACGCTCCGGCGCATGGTACGCGGTCGGGGGGCCGTGTTCTGGTACTTCGATCCTAAACCCACGGAAAAGGTTCTACAGCTTGGGCGCCTGCTTGGACGAATGTGCGTGACCTACCTGGCGCAGGTGGAGCAGTATCGTGCAGCAGGTATCCCCGAGGTATGCTTTCTTCCTCAGGGCGTCGACCCGTACCACGATGTCCCCGCCGCCACCTTTCCCCGCGGTTTCGAGTGCGACACTTCGTTCGTAGGTTCGGGCCAGTACCCTTACCGGTTCGGCGTGTTGCGCGCAGTCGCGAGGGTGAGCCAACTGCAGATCCGAGGCCCCGGCTGGAGAGGGGCCCCTGCTGACCTCCCGATCGCGGGTGGTCCGGTGCACGGCCGGCGACTGGCTCAGGTGGTACGGGGAGCGGCCATCTCGCTCGGCGCCAGCGCCCACCCGGAACAGGATTCCGATCAGGCATCGGCGTCCAATCGGATGTGGAAGATCCTGGGTTGCGAGGGATTCTATCTGGGTCCGTACATTCACGGCATTGAAGCTTTCGCTCGCGACAGAGTCCACTGCGCCTGGTACCGGGATCCAGCGCATGCTGCCGAATTAACTCGGCATTTTCTAGGGCAGCCGGAGGAGCGGGTGCGGATTGCCCGCGCGGGTCGGGTCCACGCCCTGGCCCATCACACCTACGCGCACCGTGTCGCCCTGCTCCTGGAGGGGAAAGACTACCCGATTCAGACGATGGTGTAGTTTCTGAACTCGAACACCCTCACCCCAGTCACCCGCTCGATCGCACCGGAGATGTAGTACCGCAGGAAACGCCAGCGGAATTGCCGCGGTGCGATGACTCGCTCTGGATCGTGTCTCCGTGCCTCGATCCAGTCGTGGGCCACTGCCGGGTGGGTTCCGGTAAAGCGCCGAATGCCGGGAATCCACGCGAGCAAAGGTCGGGTTTCACTGGCGTCTCGCCAGGGGTACAGGGTTCGACCCAGCTCTCTCTTTTCCTTCAACGCCCGGCTGGGACGGGCCCAGCCATAGTGAAACATCTCGGCTTCAGTCAGCCGGGCTCGGATCTTTCGCTGAGCCGGTCCCACCCGGAATCCCTGCGCACCTTGATAGGGGCGAATATCCAGCTCGGGAGCCAGACGAAGGGCTCGAACCTCACGGCGGTACCATCGACGGTGGGTCGCTATCGTGTCGAAGCCGCCGTAGAAGTGGATGTAGCGGACCAGAAGACCCTCGACCTGAAGATCCGAGTCGTACCGCTGAATGCAGGACGCTAGCTCCTGGCTGCCACGTTCGTGGAGGACCTCGTCGGCCTGGATGTACACACCCCACGCATAGCGGCAAGCCTGCATCGCATGCAGGGTTTCCAACCCCAGCACCGAGTTTTGCCTGCTCATATCCCAATCGGTCTCGATAATCCGAATCCTGGGATCGCCGATCGAGCGGACCAGATCCAATGTCTCGTCTTCCGAGCGTCCGACGTTCACCACGACCTCGTCACAGATCGGAAGGATGGATCGAATGCTCGCCTCTATCGGAAAGTCGAGCCGGATAGCGTTACGTACGATGGTGAAGCCGGAGATTTTGACCACTTGATCACTCCCTGAGTACCCGCTGCCAGAAACTGAGCGGGCGGAATCGCAAGTTCAATGGAGGACCAGCGACCGATAGAGATCTGCGGTCCGTGATACCGTATGCTCGAGAGCATACCGGTCCCGTGCGGCACCTCGTGCCGCCGCACCCAGCCGATGGGCTAGCGCCGGATTGACCAGCAGCTCTTCGATAGCGTGAGCCCAGGCGGCCGGCTCGAGTGGTGCGACCAAACGGCCATCAGCATCGTTGGTAATCACCTCGAGATTGCCGCCGGCGGCCGACGCGATGACCGGCTTGCCCAGCGCCATCCCCTCCAGGAGGGCCTGGGATAGCCCTTCGGAGCGGGAAGGCAGCAGGACCAGCTCCAGCAAGTCATAGAGGGGGCGCACCTCTGGGGTAAAGGGCAGGCACACGACGCTGTGCCGATCGGGCACGCGTCTTCCGAGATTCCCGAGTGGGCTCCCCGGGTCGACGCCTGCCAGAACCAGTCGGAGAGGAATCTCGATTGAGTCGAGCGCCCGCAGCACTACTTCCTGGTCTTTCGGCCGGGACACAATGCCCACCACCCGCCGAGAAGGCTCCCAGCCGATACGACGGCGCCATTCCTCCCCGCTCTGGATGTCCACGGGGCAATCGATCCGGTCCGTCACGAGACCGTTGGGGATGACCGTGAGCTTCCGGCGAGGGGT
>JBKPAO010000152.1:0-9459 GCA_046726475.1 Gemmatimonadota bacterium
AGCTGCGCCGCTTCCCATAGTGCCCGGGGAACCCGCGGCACCCCTCGGGCTTCATAGGCGTTCCCCCGGAACTCGGCGGGAGGCTCGATCCGCCGGGTGATGCCGTTGAGACCCGCGCCGATGATGGCGGCATAGGCGAGATAGGGATTCGCGTCGCCGCCGGGCAGCCGGGTCTCGATGCGGAGCGCGGGGCCGTCCCCGACGATCCGGAAGGCGCAGGTGCGGTTGTCCCGGCCCCACACCAGGTTGGTCGGCGCCCAGCTTCCGGGCGCGTAGCGCTTGTACGAGTTGACAAATGGAGCGATGAAGAAGGCGAGCTCCCGGATCCCCGCAATTAAACCGCCGAGGAAGTGCCGCATCGTTTCGGACATTCCGTAGGGCTCTGCGCCGGGCTTCTGGAACAGGGCATCACCGCGCTCGGCATGGCGGAGACTCACGTGCACGTGGGCGCTGTTGCCGGTCCAGGTATGATCCGGCTTCGCCATGAAGGTGACGGCATGTCCGCTCTGCCAGGCCATCTCCTTGAGGCCGTGCTTGAAGAGGACGTGCCGGTCGGCCGACTCGAGCGCAGGCCCGTAGTGGATGTTCACCTCATGCTGGCCCGGTGCCGCTTCGCCCTTGCTGAACTCCACCGGAACGCCCGCCGCGGACATCTCATTGCGAAAGCGGCGGTAGAGCGGCTCCGCCTTGGTGGCCTGCAGGAGGTGGTAGTCCTCGTTGTACCAGCCGAACGGCTCGAGATCGTGGAAGTTCTTCTTCGCCGCGCCTTCGTAGGTGTCGCGCAGGAGATAGAACTCGAGCTCACTGGCCATCAGGGCCTCGAAACCCAGCTCGCGGGCGCGCTCGACCTGACGGCGCAGCACCGTGCGTGGGGCAATGGGCAGCAGGGTACCGGTGGGCTCATCCTGGACGTCGGCCAGCACCAGAGCGGTCTTCTCTAACCACGGAATGATGCGGAGGGTGGACCAGTCCGGCACGGCGAGGTAATCGCCGTAACCGGTCTCCCAGCTCATCAACCGGTAACCGGCTGGGGTGCGCATCTCCATGTCGGTGCCCAGGAGATAGGTGCAGAGGTGGGTGCCGTCGCGGGCGTGATCGAGGAAGAAGTCGCCCGTCACCCGCTTCCCCATCAGCCGCCCCTGGAGATCGGTGATGGCGTTGATGACGGTATCGATCGAGCGGTCGCGGATCCGCGACTCGAGCCCTTTCAGATCGATCATGGACGTGCGCTCTGTCGGCGCGGGCACTCGGGGTTCTCCAGGAGCGGGGCTCGGAAGCTACAGAGAGGATGCGCTGGAATGGAAGGCTCGGCCAAGCCGCGGACTCGAGCCAAAACGGCACGCACCCTGCACTGCCATCGTCGGTCGCGCTTCTAATCGCAGTAATCGCGAGCTCAGCCTCGACATCTTGGGCCAACTCTCGCACTTCGCTGCAACGGCCTGCAGCTCCCAACACCTACGAAAGGAATTTCGATCATGCATCGGTCACTGAGATCAGCAGGATTTCTCGCTGCCCTGGCGCTCCTGAGCGCCGGATGCGGACACAAGCCGCAGCCGGAGACACCCCAGCCGGTCAATGAGGAGAACACCCCGGTGGTGGAGTCGCCATCCACCCCAGCCAGCGTCAACGAAGATCTGCCTCCGGCGAAGAATCTCGACCAGGAGCAACGGGCCACGCTGGAGGAGCGAATCTCCTTTGCCTTCGATCAGTCAGACCTCAGTTCAACGGCCCGGCAGCAGTTGACAGCCAAGGCAGAAATCCTGCGCCAGATGGCGGACCTGAGTCTGCGTATTGAGGGGCATGCCGACGAGCGGGGCTCCGACGAGTACAACCTGGCGCTCAGCAATCGTCGGTCTGCGGCGGCAATGCGGTATCTCGTGAGCCAGGGGATTAGCCAGAGCCGGCTGGAGACCGTTGGCTACGGCGAGGAGCGGCCGCTGGACTCCGCGGAGACTGAGTCGGCCTGGGCCAAGAACCGGCGGGATGAATTCCGAGTGACCTCCGGGCGGTTGGCGCAGCAATAGTCCGTTGGCTCAGGAAACCACATGCACACAAGGGGCCTCCTCACGGAGGCCCTTTTCCTATCTTACCAGGCATCAAAGCAATCGTAGTTCCGCTGCTGGACGATCTTACCATCGCGATAGTCCAGGAAGACAGCGAACCGAGCCCGCAAAATGCCGCCGGGAGGAAGCCCCGCCAGCGGAATCGCCAGTGTCCCGGTCCACTGGACCTCCAGCGCAACGTTCTCTCCGCTGGTCACCGCGTGGAGTACCTCATACCATTGGCTCCGGAGCAGCTTGTGCCCCCGCTCGGCACCCTCCAGAATATCCGACAGCCCCCGGGTTGCTCCCTGAGGCGTACGCTGTTTGGGAAACTCCTGCTGCACGATATCGGGCGCAAAGAACACGGCGAGCTCCTCCCCGGTAGCACCGGATGCGATCGCGCTGAGGTAGCGTCGCGCAGCTGGCAGATTGTCGGTCATAGGTCTGCGGCGGGTCCCGGGGAAGGTGCTTCGTCAGGGTTTGGCATCGATGCGGGACGGTGGGGTACTCAGCATGAGCTGGACGACCGCCAAGACTTGCCCTCCTTCCAGCGGTTTGCGGAGTACCGGCACGTTCCATCGCCGGTCCGGTCGGGCCACCTCGTCCACGAAATGGGCCGACATGAGCACAACGTGGATGCCGGGGTGCTCGGCCAGGAGGCGCTGGGCCAGCTCGGTGCCGATCATGCCGGGCATGACGATGTCGCTCAGGACCAGATCGATCGGCTCGGGTGAGTTCCGGGCCACATCCAGCGCTTCCAGCCCGTATCCCGCCTCCAGCACTGTGTAGCCTTCGTTGCGTAGCTGGCGCACGAGAATGTGGCGGAGGGCGACCTCATCGTCCACCACCAGGATGGTGGCCTTGCCAGGGGGCAGAGACACAGTGGAACTCCTCTCTCACCAGCCGACGGCCGATGGGGCAGGTGAGACGCTGCTTGTGACGGTGACTTACTTGGATGCTATGGAGGTCCGATCCCCGTGGCAAGGCATGCAATTCGGGGTTCACTGTCGCGTTTTTAGATAGTCGCAAGTCATTGCAGGACAATAACATCTACATCAGGAACTTGCCGGGTCATCCACCCACTCCGTTTGGGACCCTTCGCACCGGTACCGGACAGGAAATCGACAGTTAGGCCAACCACCGGCTCAGTTCGAGAACGCCTGTGCCGCAGCCGCTCATTGTTTCCCGCCGACTACCATTACTTAGTGACCAACGGCTCCTCGTCGCGGTCGGCGGCTCGTATTTCAGCGTCCTCCGATCTCAACTCGCCCCGCGCCGGCCGTTATTTCCGGTTGTCCGGAAAGACTTTGTGGGCATTGGGAACGGCTTTGGCTCTGGCCGGCTCCGCGGGTGGACCTGCTCCGTTGCGGCCGGATACACGTCAAAGAAAAACCCTCCGAATGAGATCGGAGGGTCCTCTTGTTTGTGCTGCACCCTTGCGTGCTGTCCCGCTGCCCGGCTGACGCGCGTCAGCGCGAATAGTACTCGATCACCAGCGACGCCTCGCACTGCACCGGGATCTGCTCCCGCTCGGGAATCTCCCGGACCCGAACATTCCGGGCCTCACGGTCGAGCTCCAGGTACGCCGGCGGCCGAGCGACCTCCAGCGGAGCAGTAAACGCCACCATGTCCCGGCTCTTCTGGGCCAGCGCCACCACGTCTCCGGGACGAAGCCGGCGAGACGGGCGATCCACCCGCTTCCCGTTCACGGTCACGTGTCCGTGGCTCACCGCCTGCCGCGCAGCGTAGATGGTTCGCACAAAACCGGCGCGGAGTACCACCGCATCAAGCCGGAGCTCCAACAGCTGCAGCAGCCTGACGCCGGTGTTTCCGGTCTGCCGAATGGCCTCGGCGAACGCGTTCTGCAGCTGCCGCTCGCTCACGTTGTACTGGGCGCGCAGCCGCTGCTTCTCGACCAGCTGCTTCTTGTAGCCGCTGACTTTACGGCGCGGTGAGGCGCCGTGCTGTCCCGGTGGGTTGGGACGCCGCTCCATTACTCGCGCGGCCTTGGGGGTGAGCGCGATGCCCAGTTGCCGGGCCAGTTTGACCTTGGGTCCACTACGGTTCACGAAGACATCTCCTGTACGGCGGTCCGAGTTTTCTGTAGCCCGCAAATGTATTTGTGAGGCGGCGTTATGGGAAGGGGCGGGGGGAACGTCGGAACGTGAGGAACGTGGGGTACGTGAGGAACGTGGGGGCAGATGATGGGACTGGGGGAAGGCGAGCGCAGGTGGCGTAGTGAGGAGGGTACTCCCCGGCCCCCTATACCCAGTCCCCACGTTCCCCACGTACCTCACGTACCTCACGCACCTCGAAAAATGGAGGTAAGCTTCTTCTACATACCTTTTGGAGGGTAGTCCCGTGAAGGTCCTTCGCCTCGCCCCCGCCTTCGCCGTCGCACTCGTTCTGTTCTTGCCGAATTACTCGTCTGCCCAGGGTCAGGCTGCCGCGCCCCAGTTGGTTGACTGCCGCTGGAACTGTTACAGCGTGGTTCTCCCGTACGGCCTCTACGTCCGCGAGGTAGTTGACGATGGGAGCTATGTCATCCTGGAGGACGGAAGCGTATGGGAGGTCCGCCTCCCTCAGCGGCCGAACGCCTCCAGCTGGCGTCCCGGAGATTTCGTTCGACTCAAGACCATCGCCGCGCCGGTCGATCAGTTCGAGATCCTCCTGGCCCACGGCGAGAACGACAAGGCCGAGACTCGCCTCGTCGGTCGAGACCGTGCGCCGCAATCGAACTTCTCTCAGGAGTAGTAGCGCCGCATCTCGGCTGCCACGCCGTCCAGGTCGGGAAACAACCGCCGCTCGTCTACGTCGACCAAGTCCAGCTGGTCGCGGAAACGGGCGGTTTCTTTTGCGGGGATGATGAACTTGGTCAGCGTCGCGCCCAAGCCGTGTTTCTCGAGGAATCGGTCGAACGACTGATACTTGTCGGAACATAGAGTGAAGGTGGCGGACTGGGCCACGATCCGTGGATTCAGCGAGGGCGGCTCCAGCATGCAGGCGAACTGCTTGGCATCGGGTGGCGCCGAGAACAGAGCCCACGGTGTCAGCGAGCGCTCGTCTCCCAGAATTTCCTCCAGGTCCTGAATTCCCAGGGCGAGCTCCGGTAACTGAAAAAATTGGTGGACCTTCTTCCAGTCGAGCCGCCAAATCACCCGATCGGAGCGTCGCTCCGGGTTCAGTGTCGCAAAATGGGCCGCGACCAGTGGCGAGTAGGTCCAATCGAGCAGTCGGGTCGGCAGCCCGTGATGCTGGGCCGTGACCAGAACCTCCCATTCGTTTTCCGGCGGATTGCCGAGATAGGGCCGCGAATAACGGATGAAGTTCCGCAGAATGTGCTCCTCCAGGCCAGCCTTGGAGTGGGGCGGAGCGGCGCCGCCGAGCTTGTCCAGACTGGTCAAGAGCGGCCAGCCGGCATCGGCATCGCCGCGGTAGACTCCGCTGTCGCGCCGGCGCCCGGTTCGAGGATCGGGCTCCGTGGGAGTGACCTTGTCGATGAGATCGCCCAGACTGGCGACAATGACTTCGGTGATGGCCATGGCGCTAATGTAAGTCAGTCACCTCAATGTGACATACGACCTTGCACGAGGTATCGAACATCTCGAACATGCGTAAAGACAATGATTCGCGACCTTTGGGCAGATCAACTGTCCCCGGCCGCGTTCATATACTCCGGTGATTTATGGCGGTGCGGGAAGCACGACTTCGGCCCGAATGGGCCCACTTGTACCCCGGCCTCGAGGTCGGAGTATGGCGGATGGCGGCGCAACTGGTCCCCCTGGTGCTACGCCACCGCCTGCAGGGCCAGCCCACCTGGGAGTTCACCAAACGAATTCTGGTGGACGAACATTTCGAGTTCCGGGGCGGCCGCAATCGCGACACCTCGTGGAGCGGGGTGCTCAGCCGGGTGGAGGACGGATGACCCCACTCACGATTAACTCTGGTACATGCACGACGTTCATGGAAGCACCGACGAGCCCGCGTTGGCGCGAATAGTTGCGAGGCAGTAGCATCGAGAAGTCCCTGCCGAGGTGAATATGTCCGAGACATCGAGCGCCACCCTGAGTCCTGCCGGCACGTTTTCGTTCGTGCTGGAGTTCCCCGCTGCCACGCCGGAGGAGGCGCGCCGGCATTTCGCCGCGAAGCTATCGGTGGAAACCGATCCGTACGACGTCAAGACCGACCTGGCTCGCGAGCTCAAGAACTTCGTCCTCGCCGATGTGCGAAGTGCGGAGGCCTACGCCGAGTGTCACGCGGTCGGAGCGATCAGCTTGCCTGCCCGCCAGATCAGCGCGGAGACCACTCGGCACCTGGATAAGCACCTACCGATCGTGACCTACTGCTGGGGGCCCGGCTGCAACGCGTCCACCAAGGCCGCACTCAAGCTCGCAGCGCTGGGATTTCGGGTGAAGGAGATGATCGGTGGGCTGGAATACTGGCGGCACGAGGGATTGCCGATCGAAGGCACGCTGGGAGCGTCCGCCTCGCTCTATTCTTAGCTCCTCACGAAAAAACTCACCACAAGGGCTTTGGAGGGCACAAAGGTTACGTGGACTCGTCGGGTGCTCGTTCTCGCGCTTCTAGAATCGGGACAGTTTTACGTAACCTTTGTGTCCTCTAAGCCCCTTGTGGTGAATCTTTTTTTGGCTCCAGCCTCCTGACTGCCGGCCGGCACGAACTCTCCTTCCCAACGCCCCATCACCACAGACGCCAGGCAGTTGCCCACCAGGTTGATCGTGGTCCGGCCCATGTCCATCAGCGTGTCCACCCCCAGCAGCACCGCGACGCCCTCGAGGGGAAGCTTGAAGTGGTCGAGGGTGGCGGCCAGGATCACCAGCGAGCCTCGCGGCACGCCGGCCACGCCTTTGCTGGTGATCATCAGGGTCAGCATCATGATGAGCTGCGCCTGGAGGCTGAGGTCCGCGCCGGCCGCCTGCGCGACGAAGATCGAGGTGACGGCGAGATATAGCGTGGAGCCATCGAGGTTGAACGAGTAGCCGGTGGGGATCACGAATGAGACAATGCGGCGGGACACTCCCAGCCGTTCCATGTTCTCCATCGCCTTGGGCAGCGCCGCCTCGGATGACGTGGTCGCGAACGCGATCAGCGCCGGCTCCTTGACCATCTGAATGAACTGACGGAGCGGCACGCCGGTGATCAGCGCCGCCGGGACCAGCGCCACCAGGATAAAGACCACCAGCGCGGCATACAGGGTGAGCACCAGCTTGCCCAGCGCAATCAGCACCTCGAGCCCGCTGTGACCCACCGTATACCCGATGGCGGCACCCACCCCGATCGGAGCGAACTTCATTACGATGCCGGTGAACTTGAACATCGTCTCCGCCAGCCCCTCGCAGAATCCGAGCATGGCCGCTCTGGGCCCTTCTCTCACCTGAGAGAGTGCGACGGCGAAGATGATGGCGAAGAAGACAATTTGGAGCACTTCGTTGTTCGCTGCCGCCTCGAAGAAGCTCTGGGGAACGATGTGCTCGAGGAAATTGCTGAAGGAGACGCTGCTCTGGGCCAGCGCTTTCGCCTCCGTGGTCGGCCCGCCGAGCGCCACCCCGATGCCGGGACGGGTGAGATTGACCGCCGCGAGACCGACGATTAAGGCGATGGTAGTGATGATCTCGAAGTAGATGATCGACTTGAGTGCGAGACGCCCGACCCGCTTCATGTCGTCGCCGTGGCCGGCGATGCCGATCACCAGGCTCCCGAAGATGATCGGGACCACGACGGACTTGATCATCCTGAGAAAAACAGTGGAGAGCGGCTTGAGGCTGGTGCCGATGTCCGGCCGCCACCACCCGATCAGGGCGCCGACGACCATGGCAATCAGAATCCACTGGGTCAGGGAGATCCGTCGAAGCGACCTCCACAGCCACTTCATCGGGTGGCCAGCATCCCCGCTTTGGTGTCGATACCGGCCAGAACTGCGGTGTAGGATGCCGCGAATTTGGCGACGCCTTCCTCCTCCAGCTCGCGGGTGATCGCCCGAAGGTCGATGCCGCTCTGGGCGAGCGCCGCAAGCTGAGCCGGTGCTGCTGCGATCCCGTCCTGGATTCTGACGGACGGTGACCCGTGGTCGCGATAGGCCTCCAGTGTCTCCGGCGGAACGGTATTGACCGTGTCGGGTGCGATCAGCGCCTCGACGTAGTACACGTCCGGGTACTGAGGATCCTTGGTGCTGGTGGAGGCCCAAAGCGGCCGCTGCGGACGAGCTCCGGCACGCGCGAGCCGCTCCCACCGTGCGGATGTCCGTGATTGCAGGAAGGTCTCGTAGGCGATGCATGCGTTGGCGATCGCGATCTTCCCTCGCAGTGCCGGGGCCGATTGCTGGTCGAGGATCGGATCGATCTTCCCGTCCACCCGGCTCACGAAGAAGCTCGCCACCGACGCGATCGATTGGATTGAAAGGCCTCGATCCAGCCGCCGCTCCAGTCCCTGGATGAACGCCTCGATGACTTCGGCGTAGCGCTCCACGGCGAAAAGCAGGGTCACGTTGACGTTGATCCCTGCTTCGATCGAACGGCTGATCGCCGCCAAACCCGCCGAGGTGCCGGGAATCTTGATCATGACGTTGGGGCGGCTGACTGCCTCCCAGAGCCGCTCAGCCTCTCGAGCGGTGCCGTCGGCCTGGTGAGCCAGTTGAGGAGAGACTTCCAACGAGACGTAGCCGTCGGCGCCGTTCGACTCGCGATACAGCGGTATGAAGGCATCACAGGCGGCGCGCACATCGGCCACGGCCAGGTTCTCGAAGATCTCCCCGGCACTCCTGCCCTGCTCACTCAGCCGGCGGATGTCGTCATCGTAGAGCTGACTTCCGGCGATCGCCTTCTCGAAGATCGTGGGATTTGAGGTCATGCCCCGGAGGCCGTCCACCGCGATCAAGCGCTTCAGTTCGCCCGACGCGAGGAGATCCCGGGTGATGTAGTCGTACCAGATGCTCTGGCCTAATTCGCCGAGCCTGAGCAGGGGATTGTTCACCGTTTGGCACCTCGCGATTGAAGCCGCTTCACTGTCTCGGCGATGTGCTCCGGCGTCAGCTTGAACTCCTGGAACAGCCGCTCGCCCGGTGCGGACGCCCCGAACCCCTCCATGCCGACCATTGCGCCCTCGTCGGTAATCCAGCGTGACCAGCCTTGGGGTCCGGCCGCTTCGACCGCAACCCGGCTGCGCAGGCGCGGAGGCAGCACTTCATCGCGATAGTGCTCGGACTGCTTGGCGAAGAGCTCCCAGGAAGGCATCGACACCACCCGGGGCCGGAGTTGCTGGGAGTAAAGCAGCCGAGCCGCGTCTATCGCGGTTGCTACCTCGGAGCCGGTCGCAATGAGGATCGAGTCCGGCTGGCCGCCTGGCGGATCGAGCACGACGTAGGCGCCGCGCGGCACTCCCGCTTCGGCTCCGATGCCGG
>JBKPAO010000153.1:0-8167 GCA_046726475.1 Gemmatimonadota bacterium
TCGCTGCGGTTCTTCGAGGCGTTTGGGCAGGTGCGGAAGGCAATCTCAGTGTTGAAGAAGCGGAGCGGCCCCCACGAGCATACCATCCGCGAGTTTCAAATCAGCGATCGAGGGGTTCGGGTGGGCGAACCGCTGCAGGCATTCCAGGGTGTGCTCACCGGAGTTCCCGACTATGTAGGAGAAAAGCAACCCCTGTTCGCTCAGGGGGACGCCGCTGCCGGTGGACGTTGAAGGCCGGGATGGCTCAGCTCCAGGCGAGCGGATCCTCGTCCTGGCGCCAACCGGGCGCGACGCGGAGCTTCTAGCCGGGGTCATTGACCAGGCTGACCTGAGCGCTACTGTGGTCCGCGACATGGACACCCTGTGCTCGGAACTTCCTTCCGGCGCGGCGGTCGCCGTGGTTGCGGAAGAGGCTCTGAGCGGCGCCGCCTCGGACCGCCTGGCCGAGGCCTTGGCGCAGCAGCAGTCGTGGTCGGATCTTCCCATCATCGTTCTCCTTGCCAGCGGGGCGACTCTCGCGTCGAGCCGGGCTCTCCTTGCTCGTTTTTCGGAGAATGGAAATCTGACGCTCCTGGAGCGGCCAGTGCGCAGCGTTGCCTTGCTGAGCACGCTTCAGGCGGCGTTACGCGCGCGGCACCGTCAATACGAAGTTCGTGATCATTTGATCTCGCGGGCAGCGGCCCAGGCGGCGCTCGAGCGCAGCGAAGCACGCTACCGCTCACTCACACTTGCATCGGCATCGATTGTCTGGATCACCGACCCGGACGGCGCTATTACCACGGACTTGCCGTCGTGGGAGGCCTACACCGGCCAGGATCGGCGAACGTACGAGGGATGGGGGTGGATCGCTGCGGTCCACCCCGATGATCGTCCTGCGACAATGGCAGGCTGGCGCCGGGCGCTGGACCGGAAGGAGACCTATTACGCCGAGTATCGCTTGCTGCGGAGCGATGGTCAGTACCGGCGGATGACGGCGCGGGGCGTTCCGGTACGGAATGCGCAAGGAGAGCTGGTGGAGTGGGTCGGGACCTGTACCGATGTGGAGGACGACCGGAGGGCCGCCGAGCATCTGCGTCAGGCGCAGCGACTCGAGGCGGTGGGGAGTCTGGCTGGTGGCGTAGCGCACGAGGTGAATAACATGATGACCGCCGTCATCGGCTTCGGCGGTTTTGCCCTGAAAGGCATGGCTCCCGATCACCCCCAGCGGTCTGATGTTGCCGAAATGGTCAAGGCGGCGTCCCGGGCGGCGGGAATCACCCGCCAACTACTTGCCTTCACCCGGCAACAGGTGCTCCGGCCTTCGGTCCTCAATCTCAACACTGTCGTATCCAACGTGGTCCGGCTCCTCGGCAGCTTCTTGGGAGCTGATATCGACCTGGTGACCGATCTGGATCCCGAGGTTGGTCGGGTACGAGCCGATCTCGGTCAGCTGGAGCAGGTGATCGTGAATCTGGCCTTGAATGCTCGCCAGGCAATGGAGGGCGGTGGGCGGCTGAGGTTGGAAACCTCTAACGTGATGCTCGACTCTGGGTACTCGGCCCGGCATCCGGGGACGGACGTCGAGGCTGGCCAGTACGTGGTCCTCAGGGTCAGTGATACCGGCAGCGGGATGGATGCGGCGACACTCGCTCGAGCGTTCGAGCCCTTCTTTACGACCAAACCGGTCGGCCAAGGAACGGGCTTAGGGCTCTCGATGGCCTATGGCATCATCAAGCAATCGGGCGGCTACATCTGGCTGTACAGCGAGCCTGGACTGGGAACGACGGTGAAGGTCTACCTGCCGAGAGCCGCCGACCCCGCCGACGAGCCGCAGCGGCCGCCCGAGGTGCCTCGGGGACGGGGAGAAACCATTCTGGTGGTCGAAGACGATGAGGCGGTGCGCACCCTCACCAGGCGTCAGTTGGAAGAGGTAGGGTACGACGTCATGGAAGCGGTCAGCGGAAGGGAGGCACTCGAACTGCTATCAGCTGATTCGCAGATCGATCTGGTGCTCTGTGATGTGGTACTCCCCGAGATGGGCGGCACCGAGCTCGGTCGGCGGGTCAGCGCTATGCGTCGCAAGATTCCAATCCTGTACATGTCGGGGTACCCGGGGCCGGAAGTGGTCGAACGCGGTCTCATCACCAAACACGCTCCGTTCTTGGAGAAACCGTTCTCGCCCGAGACGCTCGGATCAGCGGTGCGCCGGCTGCTGGACCAAACGCAGAACGGCGCTGATTCCGATTAGATCGTTTGCGACACAATAGTTCAAATCCTGTCGCAAACGGGTCAGTTTAGAACCGCGCTGCCCTCTATCGACTCGCCAATCCCGCCATAAGTTATAGCTCAAGTTCCCCACCACTTCTGCTCTAGCCACAATGGATTCGAGGAGTTCGCGTATGCTCTGGCGCGAACCGATAAAGCTACCCTTCCTTGCGGCGTGCACCGTTGGACTCACGGCTTCAGTAGTGGGCTGTGGAGGCGGCGGTGGAGACGTCGGACCACCGGCGACCCCGGCCGCAATCACGATAGCCTCCGGCGCCGGGCAGACCGGCGAGGCCGGATCGGTGCTGGCTCAGCCTATAGCGGTTCGAGTGACGTCCTCTTCTGGGTCGCCAGTCGAAGGCTCCACCGTGAACTTCGTTGTCGGTCAGGCCAGCGGGACTGTGGCTGCAGCGTCGGCGACGACCAACTCGGATGGGGTTGCGTCCACGAACTGGACGGTAGGAACCAGTGTGGGACCGAACCTTGACACGGTCTTCGCCAGTGTTTCCGGAGTCACTGCACCCGCCATTTTCACTGCATCGGTCACAGCGGCAGCGGCGGCGAGGCTGGAGTCGGTTTCAGGCGACGCCCAGAATGGTGTCGCCGGTCAGCCCCTGGCCCAACCGCTGGTAGTCGTCGCTCGAGATCAATACGGCAACCCAAGGAGCGACGTAGACGTCGCATGGTCGGTGATCTCGGGTGGCGGATCGATTTCTCCGGGAACCAGCACCACCGACACCGATGGTGAAGCTTCGGCCACCTGGACACCGGGGAGCGTGGGCGCCAGCAGCGCGCAGGCAGACGCCTCCGGGCTGGCAGGCTCGCCCATCCACTTTGGTGCGACCATCGCGGCTCCCGGAGCGCTTGCGCTGATTTCAATTACTCCGGTTCCGATGGTCGAAGGACAAGCGGCCACGCTCACCGGAGCGGGGTTCAGTACCACGCCCGGCGACAACAAGGTCAAGATCGATGGGGTGGATGCGACAGTGACGGCCGCCTCGGTGGGCTCGCTAACCGTGCTGGTGCCGCAGTCCAACTGTCAACCAGCCCGAAGCGCAGCCGTCCAGGTGAAGGTCGGCAGTCGATCGAGCAACGTACTGACCCAGGATCTCAATCCGGCTGCCTTCACATCGGTGGCGGTGGGACAAGAGCTGGTCTTACAAGATCCGGCCCAGTTCTGCTTGGAATTCGCGCCAAGCGTGTCTCCCGAGGACTATCTCATCGGAGTACAATCGACTTCCGAGGTTGTGGCCAGTCTGACACCGGTGAAGCTCACCTCGACTTCCGCACCTGGTCCGCTCGCTGGTGCTCAACTGCCTGAGGTGACTCGCATGGCAGCTACCGGTCGCCCGACCTCCGGGCCGATCGACGCGAGCCGGTACCGTCGGGCTCGGCGCGTGGCCGCTGAAGCTGAACTCCGGGACCAGGAGCGGCAGGAGGTCTACCCACTCGCGAGACAGGCTTTCGGAATTCGGAAGCAGGAGCAGAGCCGACCTCTGGGAGCCGCAATCCCGCAGGGTCTCCAACCGGGGGACGTCACTCCGATCCGGTATCCCGGGACGGGCAACGCCTGTACCTCATTCGTCGAGATTCAGGCGGTGGTTCGCGTCGTCGGGCAACGCGGAATCTGGCTCGAAGATCAGGACAACCCGGCCAACGGGCTCACGCAGGAAGACATTCAGAATCTGAGCGACCAGTTCGATACCCAGATTTACAATGCGGTCACCGCTTACTTCGGCTCACCCACCGACCTGGACGGAAATGGCCGAATCGCGATCGTTCTGACTGATCAGGTGAACAAACTACGTCCTGGAATCGTGGGTCACGTCGCTCTTGCCGATCTGGTGCCCCGTTCTCTCTGTGCCTCCAGCGATGAGGGGGAGATCTATTACGGGGTAGTTCCCGACCCGACCGGTTCCGTAGGACAGCCCGTCAGCCGTGAGCTTGTCATGGCCATAGCAGTACAAACGATCGCGCATGAGTTCACCCACATTATCCAGTTCGGCCAGCGATCCATTGTCAATGGTCTCCAACCGCAGCCGACGTGGGTCTTCGAGGGTCAGGCCGTGCTGGCCGAGGAAATTACCGGCCACGTCTACGAGGGACGTACCCCCGGACAGAACTACGGGTTCAACGTTGCCTTCAACCAAGACGATCCTGCGTCGCTCGACTGGTATTCATTTCCATTTGTGTCCTTAATCTTTTATTACGGCTTCCGCGGCCAGGCCTCGCAGGTGCCCGGTGCACCGCAAGAGTGCAGCTGGCTGGCAGGCAAGCCGGAAAATCCCGGTCCGTGTTTGGGCAATCTGGAGGTCTATGGGGCTCCCTGGTCTCTGCTCCGATGGATGTCGGATCAGTTTGGTGCTCATTATCCCGCCGGAGAGAGCGGACTCCACCGGGCGCTGATACTGAACCCGGCCGAGGGATACGCTGCCCTCTCCGCGGCTGCTGGGGTCCCGGTGAGGACTCTCCTGGCGCAATGGGCAGCGGCCCTGTATGTGGACGACAGGATTCCGAGCGCCGCCACCAGCCTCCAGTTCACCAGCTGGAATCTTTTCGACATTGAAAACAATCTCACAGAGACGGCCCGCCTGGTGCCCCGCTCCCGCGGATTCACCAGCTTCTCCGACGCATTCAGCGTGCGAGCTGGGTCGAGTGCGTACTTCCGGGTGAGTGGGACCTCTCGCCCGGGAACGGCAATTCGCATCCGAAGTGGATCGGATGAATCGCTGCCGGCTATCATGCAGGTCTTCATCGTGAGACTACAGTGAAGCGATTTCCCGGTGGCTGGTGGATACTCGCGGCCTCACTTGCCTGCTGCTCCCGACCAGGCACCCCACGAGATGCCGCCCCGGTGACTGACAGCCAAGGCGAGCTACGTGGCAAGGTGGTGGTGACCGGAAGCGAGCCGAGTACCTCCGTGATGCTCGTCGGGAATGGGGGGAATGTGGAGTTGGTGGGCGACCTGGAGCCAGAAATGCGTCGGCTGGCGGGTGCCGGCTTGCTCGTCCGAGGATCGTTGCAGGGCAGTCGACCCGGTCAGACACTCGAGGTCAGGGATTACGAGATAATGGACATCGATGGTGAGGTCCCATCAACCGGTGTTCTCCGGAACCAGAACGGGCGGCTATGGCTCACTGGAAAGGACACGCTGGAGTTATCTGGGGCGTCTGAGGCACTCGGGGATAAGGACGGGGCCAAAGTATGGATCGTCGGGCAGAGGTCGGGTAGCAGCCTCACTGTACAATCATACGGCATCATCAAAGAACATTAGACGCAAGAGGTCTGGTGGTTCCTTCTTGAAAGCTTGATTTCACCGCAACCGCCCACTAGTCTTCGAGATGGACCGATTGAGTTCAGGCCCGCCGTCCGCCGTCAGTTGGCGCCGGTGGGCCGTCGCGCATAAGGGGGTCGACGCCGGCAGGGCCACGAGGTGCGCATGAGCGTAATCCGGCCCAAGCTCGGTCTCACCTTTGACGACGTCCTCCTCGTGCCCCGACGCTCCACCGTCCATCCGCGCGAGGTTTCCACCGTCACCCGTTTTACCCGCACCATCTCTCTCAACATCCCGTTGATCTCCGCCGCCATGGATACCGTCACCGAAGCGGACATGGCGATCGCGATGGCCCGAGCCGGCGGCATCGGCGTCCTCCACAAGAACATGACCGTCGAGCGTCAGGCTGCCGAGGTCGATCGGGTGAAGCGCAGCGAGAGCGGTATGATCATGAACCCGATCACGCTTGGCCCCGACCGGCCCCTCCGGGAGGCGTACGCGCTGATGCGGCGGTTCAAGATTTCGGGCGTGCCGATCGTGGATGGCCAGGGGCGGCTGGTGGGAATCATCACCAACCGGGATCTCCAGTTTGAGAGCAATCTCGACCAGCCGATCCGCGAGGCCATGACCAAGGACAAGCTGGTCACCGCTCCGGTCGGCACCAGCCTGGAAGAAGCCGAACGGATCCTGGCCCGGCACCGAATCGAGAAGCTGCCGGTGGTGGACGCTCAGGGAGTCTTGAAGGGGCTCATCACCGTCAAGGACATCTTCAAGCGCCGCGAGCACCCCGACGCCAACAAGGACCAGCACGGGCGGCTTCGGGTGGGAGCCGCGGTCGGCGGCGGCCCCGATGCGATCGCGCGAGCTCGTGGCCTGGTGAGCGCCGGAGTGGATGTCATTGTGGTCGATTCCGCCCACGGTCACAGTGAGGGCGTGCTCGCGACGGTTGATCAGCTGCGCGAGGCCTTTCCCGACGTTCAGTTAGTTGCGGGGAACGTGGCGACCGAGGCCGGCACCCGGGAGCTGGTTCGCCGGGGAGTCGACGCGGTGAAGGTGGGCATTGGGCCGGGTAGCATCTGCACCACCCGGGTCGTCACCGGCGTCGGTGTTCCGCAGGTAACCGCCATCATGGACTCGCTTCGTGGCGCGGACGACGTCCCCATCATCGCCGATGGAGGCGTGAAGTACTCCGGCGACGTAGTGAAAGCGCTGGCGGCGGGAGCGTCTTCCGTCATGATGGGCTCCATGCTCGCCGGCACCGAGGAGAGTCCGGGCGAATCGGTACTGGCGGAAGGGCGGCGGTTCAAGATGATCCGCGGAATGGGCAGCCTGTCGGCGATGCAAGACGGATCGGCCGATCGCTACTTCCAGGAAGGCGAGATGGCCGCCTCCAAGATGGTGCCTGAAGGAATCGAGGGCCGGGTACCCTATAAGGGGCCGGTCGCCGATGTGATCTACCAGATGGTAGGTGGACTCCGCAGCGGCATGGGTTACTGCGGAGTCGGCAGCATCCCGCAGTTGCAGTGCGATGTCGAGATGGTGCAGGTGACAGCCGCCGGCCTTCGCGAGTCGCACCCGCATGATGTCACGATCACGCGGGAAGCCCCGAACTATAGCGCGTAAGCACAGCTCCAAAACCCCGCTCGACATATCCACGACTTCGAGGTAACGCCGTATGAATCTGTGGGCCACCAAGTCGGTAACGGCACTTCGGGCCGAGGCCGAGGCGACCAACGAACGGTCGCTCAAGCGAGCCTTGAGCGCCCTGAATCTGACCATGCTGGGCATCGGTGCCATCATCGGCGCGGGGATCTTCGTTCTCACCGGCCTGGCCGCGGCCCTGCACGCCGGGCCGGCGGTGCCGCTGTCGTTCGTCGTGGCAGCCATCGCCTGCGGACTGGCTGGACTTTGCTACGCCGAGATGGCCAGCACCGTGCCGGTGGCTGGGAGCGCATATACCTACTCGTATGCGACCATGGGCGAGCTCGTCGCCTGGATCATCGGGTGGGACCTGGTGCTGGAATACGCCATGGGCGCGGCGACTGTAGGGGTGGGCTGGTCGGGATATTTCGTGAGCCTGCTGGACTACTTTGGACTCCACCTCCCAACCGTGATCACTTCGGCCCCGCTGCGCTGGTGTACCTCGGCCGACGTGACCAACGCGGTCGCGGCGTGTACCCAGCCCGGTTGGAACCGCACCGGATCGTTGTTCAATCTTCCGGCCATGCTCATCGTGCTGCTTGCGTCGACCATTCTCGTCATTGGGATCAGGGAGTCGGCCAAGGTCAACAACCTGATCGTCGTGCTGAAGCTCGCCGTGGTGCTCCTGTTCATCCTCTTCGGGCTGCAGTACGTACACCCGGAGAACTGGAAGCCCTTCATTCCACCCAACACGGGACACTTCGGAGAATTCGGCTGGAGCGGGATCTTTCGGGGCGCCGGCTTGATCTTCTTCGCTTACATCGGCTTCGACGTCGTGAGTACTGCGGCTCAGGAAGCCAAGAATCCGCAGAAGGACATGCCCAAGGGAATCCTGGGCTCCCTGCTTATCTGCACCATACTCTATGTGCTCGTGTCCGTCACGCTGACCGGTCTCGTGCGCTATGACACGCTCAACGTCTCTCATCCGGTCGCATTCGCCATCGAGAA
>JBKPAO010000154.1:0-14460 GCA_046726475.1 Gemmatimonadota bacterium
ACCAAGCCCTATGTCACGGACCGGCGGATCAGGTTCGCGTTGGTCGGGTGCGGCCGGATTTCGGCTAACCACTTCGATGCCATCGAAAAGCACGCGAGCCGTGCCGAGCTGGTGGGGGTCAGCGACATAGATCCTATTGCCCTGGAGAAGGCCCAGGAGCGGACCGGGGCGCCGGGTTTCCGCTCCCTGGACGCGCTGCTCGCCGGGACCGACGCTGACGTCGTGATTCTCGCCACGCCGAGCGGGCTTCACGCCGACCAAGCGGTACAGGTGGCAGAAGCCGGCCGCCATGTGATGACCGAGAAGCCCATGGCCACCCGATGGCAGGATGGTAAGCGGATGGTTCACGCTTGCGACTTGGCCGGGGTCCACCTCTTCGTGGTAAAGCAGAACCGGCGCAACGCTACCCTACAGCTGTTGAAACGCGCGGTAGAGCGAGGCCGGTTCGGCCGGATCTACATGGTCACCATCAACGTGTTTTGGAGCCGGCCGCAGTCGTACTACGACAGCGCGCCGTGGCGGGGCACCTGGGAGTTCGACGGTGGCGCGTTCATGAACCAAGCCAGTCACTACGTCGACTTGCTGGACTGGCTGATCGGTCCGGTCGAGAGCGTACAAGCGTACACCGCCACCCTGGAGCGAAATATTCAGGTGGAAGACACCGGAGTCGTCAGCATCCGGTGGCGTACGGGCGCCCTGGGCTCCATGAATGTCACTATGCTGACCTACCCCAAGAACCTCGAAGGATCGATCACCATCATCGGCGAGAAGGGAACGGCGCGGGTCGGAGGAGTGGCGGTGAACCGTATCGATCATTGGGAGTTCGCCGATTCGGATCCGGACGATGTGCAGATCGAGCAGGCGAGCTACGAAACGTCATCGGTCTATGGGTTCGGTCACCCACTCTACTACGACAATGTGATCAAGTCGCTTCGGGGCGAGGCGGGTCCGGACACGGACGGGCGTGAGGGCCTCCACTCGTTAGAGATTCTGATCGCGACTTACCTCTCGGCCCGAGACGGGAGACGGGTCGCCCTGCCGCTGGAGTATTGACGTGGCTGGCGAGGCGAGGGCCGGTGCCGCGACTCGGAAAGGGATCATCCTCGCGGGTGGGGCCGGAACCAGACTCCATCCGGTTACTCGCGCGGTTAGCAAGCAGCTGCTTCCCATCTATGACAAGCCCATGATCTACTACCCGCTTTCCACCCTCATGCTTAGTGGGATTCGGGACGTGCTGGTCATCTCAACCCCTCATGACCTCCCCGCTTTTCGTCAGCTCCTCGGCGATGGAAGCCAGTGGGGCTTGAATGTCAGGTATGCAGAACAGCCCTCACCGGACGGGCTAGCTCAGGCGTTCATCATAGGACAGCAATTTATAGGGCGGGATCTCTCTTGCCTGGTCTTAGGTGACAACATCTTCTACGGCCACGAGCTAAGCCACACACTGCAACGTGCCTCAGGCCGAACCTCAGGTGCCACGATCTTTGGCTATCACGTGACCAACCCCGGCGCCTATGGCGTTGTCGAGTTCGATGCGGAAGGACGACCAATCCGGATCGAGGAAAAACCCGTCCGGCCACGATCCAGCTATGCCGTCACCGGTCTCTATTTTTACGACAACCGGGTGGTGGACATCGCGCGGGAGATCCGTCCGTCTTCCAGGGGAGAGCTCGAGATCACCGACGTCAATTCGGCCTATTTGCAGATGGGGGAGCTGAAGGTCGAGCGTTTGGGGCGGGGGACCGCCTGGCTTGATACCGGAACTCACGAGTCGCTGCTGCAGGCCTCCTTATTCATCGAGACCATCGAGCAACGGCAGGGTCTCAAGATCGCCTGTCCCGAAGAGATTGCGTTTCGTATGGGGTACATCGGTGCCGAACAGGTAGAACGACTCGCCGAACCGCTGGAGAAAACGGCGTACGGGCGGTATCTAAGACAGTTGGTACAGGAGCCGTAGTGGCCGTGAAGGTAAAGCGAACCAAGATAAAGGACCTGCTCGTCCTGGAACCAACAATTCATCGGGATGCCCGAGGGTACTTTCTAGAGAGCTGGCACCAAGATCGCCTGAGTGCGCTCGGTCTACCCGCCCGTTTCGTGCAAGACAACCATAGCCATTCGGTTAAAGGCACGCTTCGCGGGCTGCACTATCAGGTCCAGCAGCCACAGGGCAAACTGGTACGAGTAGTAGTGGGGGAAGTCTTCGATGTCGCGGTAGACCTGCGCCGTTCGTCGCCCACCTTCGGCCAGTGGGATACGGCAGTGCTTACGGCCGAGAACCACTGGCAACTCTGGATCCCCCCTGGGTTCGCCCACGGCTTTTACGTAATCAGCGATACGGCTGATCTCTTGTACAAATGCACCGAGTACTACCTGCCCGCCGGTGACCGGGCGGTTAAATGGAATGACCCCGATATTGGTATCGAGTGGCCCCTACTCGATGGGTGTCCACCCATTCTGTCGGCGAAGGATGCGGCGGCGCCCCTGTTGCGAGATGCTCCTACCTACCCGTGAGTCGATCCGCAAAGACGGCGCTCATTACCGGAGCCCAAGGTCAGTTGGGTAGGGAGCTTCAAGCTACGGCGCCCGCCGATTGGCAGGTCCTGGCTTGCGGGAGACGTGAGCTGGACGTCACACAGGCTGGTGCGGTGAGCACGGTTTTCCGGCGAGAGCGCCCAGACCTCATCATCCATGCCGCAGCATACACCGACGTTGACGGGGCCGAGGCGGAGAGAGATCGTGCCGAGGCGGTAAACTGCGCCGGCGCCGCAAACATCGCTCGTGCTGCCTCCGAGATCGAGGCGCGCATGATACACATTTCCACGGATTTTGTGTTTGATGGCAGGCAAGGCCATCCGTATTTTTCCGACGATCCACCCAATCCGGTGAATGTCTACGGTAAGAGCAAGCTGGCGGGAGAACGCGAAGTTGCCCGTATTACTCAGGGTCGTGCCCTAATCGTACGAACAGCCTGGGTGTACTCGGAACACGGGGATAATTTCGTTCTCACTATGCTGCGCCTCATGCGAGAACGCGAGTCGCTCGCCGTTGTGTCAGACCAGGTGGGCTCGCCAACCTGGGGCCGACCGCTGGCGGAGGCGCTCTGGGCTGCGGCGGAGCGCCCGATGCTACAGGGAATCCTGCATTGGACCGATGCTGGGGTCGCGAGTTGGTATGACTTCGCCGTCGCAATTCAGGAGGAGGCGCTCCGCTTGGGAGTTCTCAACCGGGCCGTGCCGATCCGCCCCGTACGTACCAATGAATTTCCCCGTCCAGCGCGGCGCCCGTCGTACAGCATCCTTGATAAAACCACCGGCTGGGCTGCACTGAATGGACCAGCGCAGCATTGGCGCAGTAACCTGAGGAGAATGCTCCAGGAATTCACCCATGGCTAACCTCCTGGTAACCGGGGGGGCTGGGTTCATCGGCGCCAACTTCGTGCATTATTGGCTCGCACGGCATCCGAGTGACGGAATCGTGGTCCTCGACGCTCTCACCTACGCCGGTAACCGATCAAGCCTGGAGGGAGCCCTCGGCCGTCCGGAGTGCCGGTTTGTCAAAGGCGACATCGCGGCGCCGGGGCTCGCCGCCGGGCTGCTGCGGGGAGACGGCATCAACACAATAGTGCATTTCGCCGCCGAGTCCCATGTGGACAGGTCTATACAGGGACCGGATGCGTTCGTACAAACCAACATTGACGGTACTCACGAGCTGCTCAAGGCGGCGAGGCAGGTCTGGTTAGAGGAAGGAAAGGGAAAGACCACCTGCCGGTTTCACCATATATCGACTGATGAGGTCTATGGTTCCCTTTCGGCGGGAGATCCTCCATTCACGGAAAGCTCTCCGTATGCTCCGAATTCGCCGTATGCCGCGAGCAAGGCAGCCTCCGACCATCTGGTCCGGGCTTATTACCACACGTACGGCCTTCCAGTCACCACCACCAACTGCTCGAACAACTATGGTCCCTATCAGTTTCCGGAGAAGCTGATTCCGCTGATGCTGGTGAATCTGCTCGAGGGCAGGCCGCTGCCCGTCTATGGGGACGGCCAGAATGTTCGAGATTGGCTGTATGTGGTGGACCACTGCCGGGCGATCGATCGCGTAATCGCAGAAGGCCGGCTGGGAGAGACCTACAACATCGGGGGAGGCAACGAGTGGAAGAACATTGATATTGTCAAACTGCTTTGTACTCTCGTCGATGAAGCCTTCTCTGCTGACAAGAGCCTGGGTCTCAAATTTCCGCGGAGCGCAAGCGCACGAGGGAAGCCGAGTCAGGAGCTGGTGACGTTCGTGCCGGACCGTCCCGGGCACGATCGACGTTACGCGATCGATGGGTCGAAGATCGGACGAGAGCTGGGATTCTCCCCGCTCGAGAGTTTTGAAACCGGCATTCGAAAGACCCTCGCGTGGTATCTGGCGAACGAATCTTGGTGGCGAGCCGTCATGAACGGCAGTTATCGCGAGTGGGTCCATGGGCATTATGGCGCGAACGTCGGCTCCATTACCTGAGCGGATGAGGAACGAGCGAATTTCTCACTCTCCCGATAGCATCCTGGAGTCTGCCCGACGCGTCATCCGGATGGAAGCGGCGGCCGTGGCATCCCTAGAGCTTCGTCTGAATCAGGAGTTCGTAAAAGCAGTAGCGGCAATCTTGGGCGCTCCTGGCAGGGTAATTGTTTCAGGAATCGGGAAATCAGGCATTGTCGCGCGGAAAATCGCGGCGACTCTCACCTCCACCGGCACACCAGCAATTTTTCTGCACCCGATCGACGCGCTCCATGGCGATTTGGGTGTCGTGGGACTGTCCGATGTCGCACTACTGCTCTCCAAAAGCGGTGAGTCGGTGGAGTTGCTCAGTCTGCTGGAGTGCTTGAGCCGATTCGGCGTGACAGTCATCGCGATCACTGGAAACCTGGATTCGTCGCTCAGCCGGGAAGCCAAGATCGTCTTGGACTGCAGCATCGAGGAGGAAGCCTGCCCCTATGACCTGGCTCCAACCAGCTCCACCACAGCCGCTGCGGCCCTAGGCGACGCGCTGGCGGTGACCCTTCTGCTGCAGCGGGGGTTTCGAGAGGAAGACTTCGCCCGGCTTCATCCCGCGGGTATGCTAGGTCGGCGACTCATAAAAGTCCGCGATATCATGATTTCTGACGCAGTCCCGATGCTTCAACCCACTGCTACGATGCGGGAGTGTGTGCCCCTTTTGGCCGAAAAAAGAGGGACCGTTGCCATAGTGGACGGCCAGCAATCGCTGCTCGGCGTGGTGACGTCAGGTGATCTCACCCGCCTCATGGAAAGGAAGGAAGACTTTTTGGGGGTACCGGTCGGACAGGTCATGACCCAGACCCCTCGCACGGCGGAGCCCGACCAATTCGCCGCTCATGCCGCAGGCGTCATGGAAAGGCACGGTGTCATGGCACTGCCGGTACTGGATTCTTCGCGGAGAGTCGTCGGGATCGTACACCTCCACGACCTGATGCGGGCCCGCGTCTTGTAGCCCCTTTCTGAGAGCCTCTCTGTTTCCGCGATTGTGTCTGTCTGACGCGGCGATGACGTAAGTCCCACCGATTTCCTCATCTTGTGAATCTCTTCACATTCTTCCTCAGCCAAGCTAGGATTGTGTCCGGCTTTGATTTGGCTAACTTGCGGCCGGGCCAAGCGCGAGCGTTGCAAAATATTGCACTTTGGCGTAGCTCTTGCGTTTACGGCGCCACTCGCTCCCCGGGAATTGAGCGAGGTGCTGAGGTTTTTTTCTCCCCTTCCTCCTGGGGGCAGCGGAATTGACGTCATGTCGGCCATAGGCGAACCCTCTGTCGCCCCCAGATCCCGGACATCCTCCCAAATTCGGGAGAGCATTCCCGGGGCCATCTACGCCAACCCCTCCGCCGCAGCAAGCTCATCCTCTGTTGGCACCGGACAGCGGCTTCGACGTCCACCGGAGCGCCTCGCACTGACTCAACGAGCCCATCAAGTGATGAGGCTCCACTTAGTCAGATCGACAATTCGGATAACGGTTCTCATGGCGGGAGACACGGCTGCGCTACTCGTGTTGCGGGCATTGCTTCGCGGAGTGCGGGATGAGCGTTGGCTGGGAGCTCCTGCGGCATCGCTTTTAGCTAGTCTGATTCCCGACGGGGCGCTTCCTCTCTTACAGTTTCTTCCTGCGGTGTTACTCGGTTTGATCGTGCTGGATACCTACGGCGCGAGCGACCGCAGGCGTGACCCTGGACGGATCGTGGCGGGTGCAACGCTCGGCCTGGGGCTGCCATTCTGGGGCTATCTCTGGTCCCGCTTTTCGCCGCTGGTCATACCGGGTTTCGCCCTTCTTGCCACCATTATCGGGATGACCCTCATTGTCGAGCGGCATCTCATAGACTACGCCGTCCGCCTGATATGGCCAATTGGGCCCGGTGCGGCACGCGCGATTCTGGTGGGACAACCGGAGGACATCCTGCCGGCTCTGGAATATCCGGCACTAGCGGACGCGCGCGAATTCCTTGTAAGCGGCACCTTCGATCCGCTCGAACTCCAGCAGACGCGAGGCAAAGCCGGGTTTAACAAGCTTTGTCATACGATCAAACAGTACCGGGCTGATACCCTGGTGCTGACGGGGCCACTGGACGATGAAGCGTTTGCAGTTCTTATGGAGGCCGCTGGGGCGGCTGGATGCCAGCTCTACGCACTGACGCGTTCCTATGCCCTAGGCGGGCTCGAATTCGAGACGGTATGGCGACGGGGCGTTCCCCTGGTGGCCTTGAACCGTCCTGGCTTGCGGGGCCGTCAGCTCCTGCTCAAACGGGTGCTCGACATCGTCCTGTCCTCGCTGGGCATGATCGTGCTAGGACCGATGCTAGTGATGATTGCTGCAGCCATCCGCCTATCCTCATCGGGTCCGATCCTCTTTCGGCAGACGAGAGTGGGACTTGGAGGCAAGCCATTCAAGATCACGAAATTCCGAAGCATGGTTCATGATGCCGAATCGAAACGCAGCGATCTGGAGGGCGAGAGTCTCTATACCGATCTTCGTCTCTTTAAGGTAAAGAACGACCCTCGAGTGACTGCGGTGGGCGCCTTTCTAAGACGCACCAGCCTCGATGAGCTGCCGCAGCTTTGGAACGTATTGGTGGGAGACATGTCCCTAGTGGGCCCGCGCCCGCCGTTACCGGCGGAAGTCGATCTGTATGAGGAGCACCACTACACCCGCTTCGACGTGAAGCCAGGCATGACGGGCCCTTGGCAGGTGAACGGTCGCAACCTCATCACGGACTTTGAAGAGGTCGTGCGTCTGGAGACCGCTTACATTCGCGAGTGGACGATCTGGAAAGATCTCGGCTTGCTGCTCAAGACCATCCCGGCCGTGCTCTACATGCGGGGAGCGAGCTGACATCCAGCCCATTTATTGAAGGGTTGCCGGTCCTTGCTTCGGAGCCGGAGACCTCTGGCCGTCACTGAAACGGCCTAGGTCATGAGCAGGGAATCTGTAAGTCTCTTTTTCGAAGATCAGCCGCAATATTCCCCAGGCCCGGCGCGGCTGACGCCGCCACAGCCGCGCACCGACAGCGGCGAACGTCCGCAAGAGGGTGGTTGGAAGCCCAATAGGGAAAAATCGGCGAGTATAACGCAGCCGATTACGATGGGCATAGAAGTCGGCTGGATGGAACGATCCATCCGATTCCGCCGACCGGATGGAGGTCCCTTCCTTGTGGTAGACGACGCTATCTGGGCTATATCCGATTTCAAACCGTGGGCCGGCCCGGGTCACCCAGTCGAGCTCCTCGTAATAGAGAAAATAGCTCTCGCTCAAGAGTCCGACGGTTTCCAGAAACTGCCGTCGCACGAGGAGTGAAGCTCCGGCAGGATAGTCTATCGAGCGCTCGATGCCTTCGCGGTCTATCGGCTGATCGACGAAATCGCCCTTGCCGAGCGGCCGCATGGTGGCGAACCAGGGGTTGTACGCTGTGCCTCCGCGAGTTTGAACCCTTTCGGGAGAGTCGTAATAGAGTAGAGTGGAACCACAGAGTCCCACGCTCGGTCGGGCCTGTGCGCATCGGACTAGAGCGGATAACGCGCGAGGGGAAACCACGGTGTCATTGTTCAAGATCCAGGCATACGCCAGGTCCTGGCGAGCCAACGCGAATCCGAGTGCCACGTTGTTTCCGCCTGCAAAGCCCCGGTTTAGATCATTCCTAATGAGGATCAGACGAGCCGTAGCCGCCGCTTGGTCCCCACCCAGCTCGGCTGAGCGCTGATCGTAGATAGCGTAGGGGATCGGCTTGGAGACAGCAGGGGTTGTCAGCGAACGCAGGAACGGGTGGTTTGACGTGGCCGCGCTGCGCCGCCCCTCGGCCCACTCACGAATGTAGTCCATGGAGCCATCTTCTGAGCCATTGTCGCAGACAAGCACTTGATAATTTGGATAGGTAGTCTTGAACACGCTCTCCAGGCACTGGATCGTGTCCTGCCATCCGTTCCAGTTTACCAGAATGACGTAGACCTTCCCCTGATCACCGCTGGCTGGGCTCCAACTTTCCTGCTCATCCCTTCCGGTAATCACCGTATGAAGCTCCTGCCAGAACACCTCACGAGGGCTCGAATACCCGAGATCGACCGCCCCCGCTGACGCCGTGCACGACCCCTGTGAAGATTGCCCGGAGCTTGCCCGCACGCTCCCGCTCGAGGAGGAGAATCTTGGCGGTTTCTACCACGAAGCTCCACAAGTCGCGCATTACCCATCCCGGAGCGGCGCCCGCGTATTCACGGTAGACCCTGATCCGATTGCGCGCATTGAAGTATCGCCGGAGTGGACTGTGGTTCGTGGTGGTCAGAGTAATTCCCAGCACGCTCCTTCGAGTCATGCGCCCCAGGTTATGATCCAGCACCGCTGCGCGAGCCTGAAGCACCTGAAACCCTCGCCGTGCCATACGCAGGCAGAATTCATGATCTACATAATCGATGAAAAGGCCTTCATCGTAGTAGCCCACCAAGGCAATAACATCAGTCCGTACGAGGTTACCGGACATCATTGTCGACTCTATAATGGTGCTAACAGCTGCGCCATGCTCCTGCGAGTCGTCATGCAGCATATCCAGGCGTTCTTCGCGATAGCGGGGGGCAACCAGGCCAATCGTCCTGCGAGACGGGTGATTGGTATACGCTCGTAACAGCGTGTCCACAAATCCCGCTGGAGCTCGACTATCCTGGTCGAGCGTAAGCACCCAGGGATAGCGGCGCTCGAGGGCAAGCTGTACTCCTCGGTTCAGGGCAGCACCGATACCCGCGTTGACCGGAAACCGTATTACCTCCACCGACGGGTGCTGACGCACCTGATCCAGCACCAAAGCGTGTTCGAGACTCGAACCATTATCGATGATCAGGACGGCCGCGACTTGGCCGGCCAGCGACGCGACGTTTCGGTAGAGGTTTGAAGACGGGTCGTGGGTGACCACGATGGCGCAGACAGACTCCGGGCCGAACGGCGGTTCAGGTGTAGTCACCGGAATCGACTAGCTGCCATCTGATTGCAGTGGGTTGTCGGCAAACATCAACGCACAATGGTTCAAGGAGGGTAGGCACCCTGAACTGAGCTAATCACCTCTCATCTCCTCACCTGCAAGAGCTTTCGCTCATCCGCGCCAAGGAGCCAGGACCACGCAATAGCCCCAAACAGACCTGCCGCGGTACCCAGAATAGCCAACCTGACATGGATACTGGGCTGGACCAAGGTGATCACAAGCGGAAGAGCCGCAGCACAGAAAGTGAAAGCCGTCCCTCTGAGCCCGAGCTTGGGAACAGGGACTAGGCGCTGCGCTACGACGAACAGGGCCAAGCCATCGATCAAGCATCGTGCGGTCCATGCAATGGCGGCTCCCTCGATGCCGTGCGCAAGGATCAACCACCCCAACGCCACGAGGTAAAGCGGTAGCTCAAAGAGATGGAGCTTGGCAGTGATATCAGGTCTCCCGATGGCCTGAATGAGTGCTGAGGGGATCTGAGCCAGGCAGTTGAAAAGCACTCCCATCGCAAGCCATTGAAGTACGCCCGTGCTGTTTTGGGCATAATCCTGACCAAGCCAAAACCCGATCCCCTCGTGTCCCAGCGCGACAACCACCAGGGTCGCAGGGTAGATCATCAAAAATGTGTACTTCACTCCTTGGGTGAAAAGCCTGGCAGCTCGGCCGGGGTCCACAACCCAGGCCGACGCGAAGGCGGGGAACAAGACACCGGTGAGAGCGGCAGGAATGAGCCAAAGCTTGGTCACGGCTTCGTATGGCGCTGTATAGTAGGCTACCGCAGCTACCGAGATCATGGCTCCAATGGCGAACCTATCCAGTGACACCATGATTGGGCTAATGACGTTACTGACGGTAATCCAGCCTCCAAACTGGAGTAGTGGTGTCACTGTGCTCCGGTCGAGGTTAGGGCGCCGCTTGAGGTGAGGGATCACACGGAAGCAGAGTAGGAGGTGCACCAAGCCGGCGACAACTCTGCCAAACAGCAAGACGGCAACAATGTAGAGGAGATTGTGAGAGAAAGGCAGAACCGCCAGCGGACCCAAATAGGTGAACGCACCCAGGGGAACGCGAACCAGATTGATGAGATCAAATCGTTGAGTGGCTTCGAGAACCCCCCGGAGGCCCACGGTTGCGGTCACGATGGGGATTGACACCGCCAGCAGATAGAAGCTGTACAGCGACTCAGCCTGCAGTGCGTTGGGAATCTTGAGCACTTGATGGACCAGTTGCCCAGCAAACGCCCACACCAGAAGCGTGGCCAAGACACCCAGGAAAGACATGAGTATCAACGATGTCCATATCAGGCTCGGAATAACTCCTTCTTGGCGCAGGCTCAACTTTTCTGCCACCAGCTTGGTCATGGCCCGACCCAATCCTAGATCAAAGAGGCTGAAATAACCAAGCACTGCCCAGGCGAGGGTGAGCACCCCGAAGCGAGGGGGGCCGAGCTCTCTCGTCAGTACCGGCAGGGCAAAAACGGCGATCAGTAGAGGCGAGGCTTGACCAAAGAGATTGGCGAAAGCGTTGCGTCGAACGCTGGTGCCGCCCAACGTCAGTGACAACCGATCCGCAGATGCAGGGGTCGAGTCTGCTGGGTCGAGAGCCTCACGCATCAGTCAAGCCCCCGAAGTAATTGCGCCCCGCACAAGCCAAATGGGAGCGGCAGGCAGGCGCGGGGCCGAGGGCCGCCGATCGGAGCGACTGAACGGCGATGCGACGAACTGTTCATGGGTGTTGTCGTTTCGCTCGCAGGCCCCGTGTGACGTGACCGAGGTATGACAAAAGGTGAGGCGAGGTGGCTGCCGCAAGAACACCTGCCAAGGCTCCCAGCCGGTGGCGCGCTGTGGTCCTTGGATGAAAGAGGGTCCGGCAGAACGTGGTGGCTGCCTTGAGTCGTTTCCCGAAAATGAGGTGGTATTTGCCTTCATAATAGGAAGCGCTCCGCGTCTTCTCCCCTAGGATTGTTGCCGCCTTCCGAGCGAGCACATCCAGCTCAACCGGATCGATACCGCTAGCCACGAGCCTGTTGCGCTCAGCGGCCAAGAACCACAAGAAGTGCTCTTGTAGACAGCCCAATGTCTCCTGCTCGTAGGATGCATAGGCAAGTGACGCGGGATGTCGCCGCCACCGTCCAATGATGACCGGCACTCTCATAAAGTCACCCAGCGGCACCAGTGAGAGCCAGGTCGGGTAATCAACGAAAAGCCCTGCTACATTCTGGAAGCCGCCCACTTCGATGAGCCTATCGCGACGGGCAACGACAGTATTCGAGCCGAAAGAGGTCAGGGTGGAAAAGAAGTGCAGGTTGTCTCTTGCAGCAGAGCGTCCGGGCCGAATTGCGTCCAGGCTTTCGTGGCGGGCAATCACGAGACCATCGATTGTAACCTCCTCGTAATCGCCATAAGACAGGACAACCTTGGGATCGGCAAAAACCGGCACCTGTAGCGCCAGCTTTTCGCTCAGCCATTCGTCATCTCCTTCGAGGATTGCGATCAACTCGCCGCGACATGCCGCCAGCGCCTCATTGTAGGTCTCGTGCAGCCGGGCAGGACCATAGTTCGTCTGGTGCTGAAGCAGCCGAATGCGCGTATCACGGGAGGCGTGCCGTGACACGATGTCTGCCGTGCCGTCAGTCGAAGCATCGTCGGCAACAATGAGCTCCCAGTGGCCATAAGACTGGTCGAGCACACTCCGGAGGCAGGACTCGATAAATCGCTCGTGCCGGAACGTGGGTGTGATGATTGACACGAGCGGATAATTAAGGGTCACGGGCTACGCTCACGCTTCATTTGAGGCGCCGTTGATGCGTCTGATCGATCACTCGATCACTGTAGCGATGGCGTTAGCGAGGTAAATATTCCGCCGCTGGGGACCGCCTGATCGGTGTCTCGAGCCTACGCGAAGTCAGCCATCATCCGACCGAGTCATCTGATAATATGTAGGGCTTTTCCGGAGATCCATGCCAGACCATTGAGTTCAACCCCGGTCATTCAACCCCCGAGGCTCAGGAATTAAGCAGGGTATGCCCCGGCGCGTAAGACATCATTGACCGGCGTGGAACGCCACCAATTGCCTGTCCACGTAGTCTTGAAACTGGCGACGGAATCGGTCGGCGGAAAACCGGAGTGCGTTCTCTCGGCAAGCGCTCGGTTTCATCCGTGTGCTCTCTTGATCGAAGCGGCTGACGGCTTCAATCAGGGAGGCCACCGTCTGCTCGGGGAAGAAGATGCCTGTAGGACAGGGATCATCCAGTCCCTTGATGGTCTCCAGAACCCCCCCTCTCCCCAATGCGATCACCGGCGTGCCGCTGGCCTGGGCTTCGAGTGGGGCGATGCCGAAATCTTCTTCAGCGGCAAAAACGAACGCGCGAGCTTTACGAAGATGCTCACGTAAGACCTCCGGCGGTTGGTACCCCAGCCACTGACAGTTGGACCTGAGGCGACTTTTGAGCTTAGGCGCTTCGGGACCGTCACCGATGATAACCAGGTTGTGATCGGGCAGCTGGCCGAACGCCTCAGCGATAAGATCCATACGCTTGTACGGCACTAATCTCGAGGCAGCCACGAAGTAATCGGCCTTTTCCAACGACAGGTCGAATTGCTCGGTGTCCACTGGGGGATGGATGATCTCGGATTCTCGGCGGTATACCTTCCAAATCCGTCGGGCAATAAACTTGGAAATCGCAATGAAGCCATCTACCCCGTTGGCTGTGCGAACGTCCCACAGACGCAAACGGTGAAGAGAGTAGCGAGCCAACCCGCCGCGTATACCTCGGTCGAGCCGAGATTCTCTAAGATATAGATGCTGAAGATCCCAAGCGTACCGCATAGGAGAATAGCAATAACAGAGGTGAAGCTGATCGGGCCCAGTCAGCACTCCCTTGGCGACAGCGTAGGAGCTCGAAATCACCAGATCATACGCGGAGAGATCAAACTGTTCGACTGCCAAAGTCATGAGCGGGAGGTAACTGCGGTAGTGCCTTCTGGCCCCGGGCAGTGCTTGAATGAATGAGGTATGAGGCTTGTGACCCTGCAGGAACGCCCGTTCGCTTTCCGGCACAAAATCGATCATGCTGTAGAGGTCGGCCTCGGGATAGAGGCTCAGGATTTGTTCCAGCACCCGCTCGGCGCCAGCATAAGTGACCAGCCAGTCATGAACGATGGCGACCTTCATAGTGGCTGAAGGCTGTCTAGAAGAGTCAGAAGCTTTCCCGCGGCACCGGTCCAGGTGAAACAGCTGGCGCGCCCGATTCCACGGCGCCGAAGGTCCTCCCGCAATCGTGGATCCTGAGTCATCGTGATCTTCTTCGCAATGTCATCCGGATCTCGGGGGTCGCAAAAGAGCACCGCGTCGCCACAGACCTCCGGCAGTGACGCGGCGTTGGCCACGACTGCCGGACAGCCACACGCCATCGCCTCCAGTGGTGGGAGGCCAAACCCCTCATACAGGGACGGGAACACCAGACAGATTGCGTTTTCGTAGAGCGCGCGTAGCTCTGCATCGGTGACGTACCCGGCCGAGTGGAGATTGTCCGCGTTCATGCCTGCTGGCACCCGGAATACCTTGGGGTTGGCGCCACCCGCTATCACTACTGGCGGTCTGCCATCAGGCAGGCGCGACGCCGCCTGCACTACCGCCTCGACGTTCTTATGCGAGCTGCGGCTCCCCACCGTCAGGAGATAGCCCTGGGGCTGAACCGGCAGTCTATTGAATACGCCGAGATCTGCCGGGGCATGAAGGATATGCTCGACGCCCAGGGGAATCACCTCGATCTTTGAGGCTGGAACTCCGGCCCGCCGGAACAGCTCACCACGGGAAAACTCGGAGCCAGTGACGATACGCACCGCGCGCATGCCCAGGGTGGGGATAAGAAGCCGGTACCAGGATCGGAACGCGTATGAGTAGGCCTCGGGGATGGCGTACACCGAGGCGTCATGAATGGTCACGATGC
>JBKPAO010000155.1:0-9881 GCA_046726475.1 Gemmatimonadota bacterium
GAGCAACAGGCCGACAGCACCGACTGGAAGGCGGTCGACCAGGCCATGGGCCGCTCGGGCAAGCTCCAGCCGGACGGAGCGTACAAGTACAGCCTGCCGCGGAGCGATCTCAAAGTGACAGTAGGAGGCGTCACCGTGAAGCCGGCACTTGCCTTGGGCTCGTGGGTGGCATTCCGCCGCGAAGGGGGAAAGGTCATGGCGATGGGTGACCTCGTGCTCTCCGAGAGTGAGATCGCCGCGGTGTTGAACAAGCTGCAGGAGACGGGAGTGGAAGCGACCGCGCTGCACAATCACCTGCTGCACGAGTCGCCCGGCGTCATGTACCTGCACATTCACGGCGAGGGTGATCCAGTCAAGATCGCCGGGGCGGTGCACGCCGCCCTGGCACTCACCCGAACGCCGCCCGCTCAGCCGACTGCGCTTCCCGCTGGCCCGCTCGGCATCGACACCGCGGGGATCGTCCAGGCGCTGGGCTACAGCGGGACAGTGAACGGCGGAGTGTACCAGGTCAACGTTTCCCGGGCGGAGACGGTGCGGGTTCACGGCATGACCGTGACACCCTCGATGGGTGTCGCAACGGCGCTCAACTTTCAGCCGACCGGGAATGAGAAGGCTGCTATCACCGGTGACTTCGTTCTGACCGCCCCGGAGGTGAGTCCAGTCCTCCAAGCGCTCACCACCGCAGGCATTCAGATCAACGCCGTGCACAGCCACATGGTGAACGAGGAGCCGAGACTGTTCTTCGCGCACTTTTGGGGCAACGACGATGCGGTGAAGCTCGCGCGGGGCTTGCGGTCGGCACTGGACAAGATGCAGGTCAAGCCCCGAGCCTCGTGACCACATCGCAGGCGGCTGCGGGTGTCCAGGGCCAGCGAGGGCAGACAGCTTCTCTCCGGGAGTTTGTGCTCTATTTCCTCCGGCTTGGGACCGTCGGGTTCGGCGGGCCGATAGCACTTACCGGTTACATGCAGCGGGATCTGGTGGAGCGGTGGGGGTGGGTCTCGGAACAGGACTATAAGGAAGGGCTCTCCCTCGCCCAGCTCGCACCGGGGCCGCTCGCCGCGCAGCTCGCGATCTACCTGGGATGGGTGCGAGCAGGAGTCCTGGGCGCGACCCTCGTCGGCCTCGCTTTCGTCGGCCCCTCGCTGCTCATGGTGCTGGTCCTCTCCGCTGCGTACGTGCGGTTCGGCGGACTGCCCTGGATGCAGGGCGTTTTCTACGGCGTCGGCTCGGCGGTCATCGCCATTATCGCCCAGAGCGCGATCAAGCTGACCCGGATGACCCTGGGCCGGGATCGATTTCTCTGGCTCATCTTTGGCATCAGTGCGCTGGTTACCGCCTGGACCGAATCGGAAATCTTCTCCGTGTTCGTCGCGGCCGGTGTGGCGACAGTGCTGGTGCGGGGCGTCGCCCGTTCCCAGGGTTGGGCCGCGGCGCTGGTTCCGATCCCGAGCTGGCTCGGTCTCGCGCTCTCGGAGCCTGCCTCGCTCCGGCTCCTCGGCCAGATATTCTTCTACTTCGCCCAGGCGTCACTGCTGGTCTTCGGCAGCGGTCTTGCCATCGTACCGTTCCTCCACGGCGGAGCGGTACAGCAGTTTCATTGGCTCACCGAGCGCCAGTTTCTGGACGCGGTAGCGGTGTCCATGATCACGCCCGGGCCGGTGGTGATCACCGTGGCCTTCGTCGGATACTTGGTGGCGGGGCTCTCCGGGTCGCTGGTAGCCGCGCTGGGCATGTTCCTCCCGACTTACCTTGCCGTTGTGCTCACTGCCCCGTACTACCGCCGCTTTGCCACCAATCAAGGGGTCCGGGCGTTCGTGGACGGCGTCACCGCGGCGGCGACCGGGGCGATCGCCGGTGCCGCATTCGTCCTCGGCCGACGCGCGCTGACCGATCTTCCCACCGTGCTGATCTTTCTCGTGACCTTCGCAATACTCCGGACGACCAAGAGAATCCCCGACCCGGTCCTCATCCTGCTGGCCGGAGTTGCCGGCCTAATGCTGTCGTCCAGGCAATGACGAGGGCGGCGAGCCTCATCGCACTCCTCGCAGTATCTGCCACCTGCGGCGCCGCACAGACGGAGACCAACGCTGAATTGAAGGCTGGGGTTGCCAACGAGGTTCTGCTGGATGGCAAGCTTCTGGAGGAAGGATGGCTCGGCTCGGACTCCGTGGACGATCTGCGCCAGCGCGAGCCGCGGGAGGGCGCTCCCGCCACCGAGCGCACCGTGGTCCGGGTTATCCGCGGCACCGATGCGCTCTTCGTGGCGGTGCGTGCCTACGATGAGTCGGTCCGGCTGATCCGGGCGACGCAGCTGCGCCGCGACGCCGATCTCACCGTCGATGACTACGTCACCCTCCTGATCGACAGCTTCCACGACCGCCGCGGCGCCTTCGTGTTTCGCACCAACCCGCGCGGTGCGATGTGGGATGCGCAGCTCACCGGCTTCGAGGACCCCAACGAGAACTGGAACGGCGTCTGGGACGTCGCCGTAGCCCGGGATTCACTGGGGTGGACCGCCGAATTCCGCATCCCCTTCCGGATTCTCCGCTTTCATGGTGGCGCCTCGACCATGGGCTTCAACGTCGAGCGGTTCATCCGGAGGAAGAACGAAATCGATCTCTGGCGCTCGTACGGCCGCACGGAGGGGCTGTATCAGCTCCTGAACGAGGGAACCCTCTCCGGCCTCGGCGGTCTCACCCGGCCGCGTGATATCGAGTTACGCCCGTACGCGCTGGCTCAGGCTACCACTAACGACCACGATGCAGCGGGGACTTCGCTGGGCGGTGGGGGCGCGACCGCCAAGGCGGGACTCGACGCCAAGCTCGCGGTCTCCCCGACGCTCACCGCCGACCTCACGGTCAACACCGATTTCGCCCAGGTCGAGGCCGACAGCCAGGTCATCAATCTTACCCGTTTTCCGGTGTTCTTCCCGGAGAAGCGGGAGTTCTTCCTGGAATCCAGCGGCATCTTCGACTTCGGAACGGCCGAGCGGGCACAGCTCTTCTACTCCCGCCGGATTGGGCTCAGGGAAGGAGTGCCGGTCTCGATCCTGGGTGGTGCCCGACTCCACGGGAAGGCCGGACCGTGGGCCGTGGGCATTGTGGACGCACGGACCGGTGGCGACGATGACGCAAATGATCTGGTGGTCCGGCTGAAGCACGATCTGCTGGACCGCTCGTATGTGGGAGCGATCGCGACGGTGCGTTCGGGACCGGGGGTAACGGGGTCCGAGCGCGCGGTGGGACTGGATGTTGACCTGCCACTGGTCCTCGGTGGCCGCAATGTCGAGCCGTCATTTTGGATCGCCGGCACCCGCGTCCCGGGAGTTCCCGGCACTCCGCTCGCTTGGCGGGTAGCGACAGACTATCCCAACGACCTGTTCGACAACTTCGTGTCGCTGTACCGGCTCGACGCCGGATTCTCGCCCACGCTGGGATTCGTCCGCCGGACTGGCATCTGGGAGACCACCGGGCACATCGACTTCATGCCCCGGCCGCACGTCCTTGGTATCCGCCAGCTGGATCTGGTGTTCCCCATCCCGGAATGGGATATCATCGCGAATGAATCGGGAACGCTATTCCAGAGCGAGGACTGGCAGACCGCCGATTTCCAGTGGCGGCCGCTCGGAGCCACCTTCCATTCCGGAGCGATGTTTGAGCTGAACCTGCAGCGCTCGCTGGACGCACCGACCGATAGCTTCGAACTGTTCCGCGGGATTCAACTCCCGCCAGGCCGCTACTGGTGGACTCGAGGTGAACTGCGGTACAGCTCAGCCCCAAGCCATCCAGTCAGCTTTGCGACCGTGCTCAGCGCCGGTGACTTCTACGACGGCAGTGATACTCAGGTCTCGCTGAGCGGGACCTGGCGTGGCGGCGGCCACCTGATCCTCGGCGCGGACGTCAATCGGGATGCGGTGCGACTTCCAGTCGGAGCGTTTAACGCGGTACAGGCCAGCGCACGCCTGGAGTATGCCTTCAACACGCGAATCGATGTTCTTGCCTTCGGGCAATTCAACAATGAGGACCAGCGGCTCGATCTGAACCTCCGCTTTCACTGGATCCCGACGATTGGCGATGACGTATACGTCGTCTGGAACTCGGGCTACACGACCGATCCGTCGGTCCCCCATCGTTTTCCCAGCGCTTGGACGCTGGAGCACCCGCTCAGCAGTGGGTTGGTCGTCAAAGCGATTCACCGCTTTGTACCATAAGGAGAGTGCACTTCGCCATCGCGGGGAGGCCTCGCCAGTTCTCATTGCCGAGCTTCGAGCATACTCCGCCACTGGCCGACCAGCCGGCGGACCGTCATGACTTGCGTCGGTGAGATGGCGGGCCGATAACGAGTCGTGAAGTTTAGGCAGCTGAGATCCGGTCGGAATCGCACTGTAATCCTCCCTCCTACGCATCCCCTCTCCAGAATCCTCCTCGCTCTTCCTTCCTGCGCCGATGTCGGCTCTCCCGCCGGTTTCGCATCCTTCATCCAGATCAGAACAGGGCAGCGGGCGGTACTCACCCATCGCAGGAAGGTGCGGCAAATGATCAGAGCGAATCGAACTTTCGGAACGACGGCGGTCATGCTGCTCGCGGGGGCGCTCGCCGCCTGCGGCAGCAACGACGGAACCAACGTTGGAGGTGGCCCCGACCCCGCGGCGCTCTCGGCTGCGGCCTCAGAGCCCAGTGGCGATGGACAGTCCGGCCCGGCGGGACAGGATCTCGCGAATCCCTTGCGCATCGTGGTGCTTCGCGGCGCCACTCCGGCCGCCGGCGCCGTGGTCAATTGGAGCGCGACCGGTGCCGGAGCACTCATGACTCCCAGCAGCAGCACCACCGGAGCCGACGGGATCTCGACCAGCGTCTGGCACCTGGGGACCACTCCAGGCACGCAGAACGCTCAGGCCACGGTGAGCGGCGCCGACGGCTCCCCCGTGCGATTCACCGCGACCGCTACCGGGAATCCGGTCGACGGACCCTCTCCGGTCGAGATTCAGCTCCTCAGCGACGGCAGCGGCAATCGGTTCAGTCCGGCCAGCGTGACGATTCCGGCCGGCACCACGGTCACCTGGAGATGGGTCAGCGGGTTCCACAACGTGATGCCCACGGGTAACCCGACGTTCACCGGCAACGGGGCGCCGGTCTCGGCCCCGACCACATTTTCCCAGACTTTCTCGACCCCGGGCACTTATCTGTACTTCTGCGTCGTCCACGGCACCCCGAGCTCGGGGATGCGCGGCACCATCGTGGTCCAGTGATCCGCTCCACCATCGGTCTGCTGGCGCTCGTCCTGGGGTGGGCCACGTCGGCCACCGCCCAGGGCGAGTGCTTCCCCGGCCCGGAGTCGAATGAAGCGAAGACGATGGCGACCTTCGCGGTTCCACTCGCCTTCAGCCGGGGCAGCGCGCCGGATCTGTTTCCCGGATTCACCGCCGCGCTCGAGCTGGCCTCGCTGCCAAAGGTGAGCGACGCCACGGCCACGCCGACCATCTGCCGGCCGGGCAAAGGACCGGAGCATACCGACCTGCTGTTTGCCATTCCGCGGCCCCGCATCGGAATGCCGCTGCCGCTGGGACTCAGCCTTCAGGCCAGTTGGGTCCCGCCGGTGAGAGTGAACGGGGTCAAAGCCAACCTCTTCGGTATCTCGCTGGAGAAGGCGTTCGGCCGATACGATGGGCTGGTGGCCGCGGTACGGGCCCATGCCACGTTCGGATCGGTCCAGGGCCCGATCGTCTGCGACGATAAAGCGCTGGAGAATGCCGCCAGCGAATGCTTCAGGGGTACCCGGTCCGATGATCGCCTGAGCCCCAATATCCTGGGACTGGATCTCGCCGTTGGTGGCTCCCTGGTCGGAGGGCGGCTGCGGCCCTACGGCGGCGCGGGGTACAACCGGCTCCAGCCGCGGTTTCAGGTGAACTTCACCAACCAGTTCGGGGAGCTCGACAATACCCGGGTCGAGGTGAACCTCAATCAGCTGGTGGTATTCGGGGGAGCGACCTGGCAGGTGGCGGAGCGACTGGGATTGACCGGCGAGCTGTATGCCGCTCCCAGCGACGCGGTGACAGGCAGGGTGGTAATCCGGACCGCGGTCGGTCCGTGACAACCGGTACCGTACTCACGTGGAGGAAATCTTAAATGACAATCATCCGTGTCCTGCTGCTGCTCGGTCTGACCGCGACTCACGTCGTCGCCCAGGGACCTCAGCGCACTATCCCCGACGGTGTCGTGCGCGGAGGGAAACTCAGCTTCGACGGCCGAGCCACGACCGGCAATTTCACCGGCACTACCACCACGCTGACGGGAAAGCTGCAGGGCGGTCAGCTCTCGCAGGTTCGTGGCTGGGTGGAGGCTCCGGTACGCACACTGACGACCGGAAACCAGCGGCGCGACCGCGATCTGAACAAATCCATGGAATCCGATAAGTATCCGGCCATTCGGTTCGAGCTGACCGATGTCGCCGGGACCGGGGCGGCCAGCGACTCGGTCATCCTGATGCTGCACGGCCGCTTCATCATCCATGGCGTGACTCGCGACGCCACCGTTCCTGCGAGCGTTGCGTTCCACCCCGAGGGAATTCGGGTGCGCGGTGCGACGCCGCTCAACCTCAAGGACTACAAGATCGGGGGCCTGAGCAAAGCCCTCGGCATACTCAAGATGCAGGAGGAGATCGTGATCCACGTCGACCTGCTGTTCGGGCCCGCGCCCACGCAGCAGGCAGCCGCTGGCTCCATGTAGTCCGGCGTCCTACGCCGGACTACACTTCTTGGAGTTGACCGCCGCCGGACCGGGCCGTACCCTCACTTGATCACCATGGACACAACTCTCGACATCGTACCCGCGGGGTTGGCGCTGCTCGACGCCGACGGCACAGTGCTCAGTGCCACACCGGGATTCAGCCGGGTGCTGGGCATCGACGCCTCGCCGGTCGGGCACGAGCTGGGTGATCTGCTGTGCACTCTGGATGACTCCGACGGAGTGGAAAGCGCCCTCGATCAATTGAGCCGGGGTGAGGCGGTCGAGCTCGAGGCGTGGTGCTGGCGCGGTGCCGAAGGGCCAGCAGCGGTTTGCTTGATAGCGGCGCCGCTGGAGCTCGAGGATCAGCCCGCGGTCTCCTACTGTCTGGTACGGGACGTCACCGACCAGCGCCTCGCAGCCGAGGAGCACGCCCGGGCCCTATCGCTCCATCAGGCGACGCTCAAGTCCATGACCGATGGGCTGCTGGTGGTGGACCCCGCCGGCAGGGTCCTGAGCTTCAACCAGCGCTTCCTCGAGATGTGGCGGATCCCACCGCAGGCTGCTGCCTCGGGGCGCGACGCCGACCTGTTGAACGCGGTGCTGCACCAGTTGGAGGATCCGCCCGGCTTCCTCCGCCGGGTCGAGGAACTGTACGCCGATCCCGAGGCGTCAGCCTGCGAGGAGGTCCGGCTGGCGGATGGCCGAGTGTTCGATCGCTGGTCCGAGCCGCAGCGGCTCGCCGGCCGGAGCGTTGGCCGCCTGTGGAGTTTTCGGGACGTGACTGAGTCGCGCCGGGCAGCAGAGGCCCTGCGGGAGAGCCAGTCTCTGCTCGAGCTGTTCTTCTCCCAGTCGCTGGACGGCTTCTTTTTCATGATGCTGGACCAGCCGATCGCCTGGAACGAGACCACCGACAAGGAGGCCGCTCTCGACTACATCTTCACCCACGAGCGGATCACCAAGGTCAACGCCGCCGTGCTGACCCAGTTCTCCGCCCGCGAGGATCAGATGATCGGGCGCACGCCGGCAGAGCTGTTGGCTCACGACATCCCCGGTGCTCGCGCGCGCTGGCGGGAATTCCTGGACGCGGGACATCTGCATCAGGAGACCGACGAGCGGACCCTGGATGGCCGCCCCATGATCATCGAGGGAGACTACATCTGCCTGTACGACCGCGAAGGTCGCTTCATCGGCCACTTCGGGATCCAGCGGGACGTGACTCAGCGCCGCCAGGAGGAGAACGAGATCCTCCGCTCGCGCCAGGAGCTGCGCGACCTGACGGCCCGGCTGCAGATGGTGCGGGAAGAGGAGCGCACCGACATCGCCCGCGAGGTCCACGACGAGCTGGGCCAGGCGCTCACCGGCCTCAAGATCGACCTCGCGTGGCTCAAGCCTCGGCTGGCGGATCGGCCGGCGCTGGCAGAGCGGGTACAGTCGATCATCGTGCGGATTGATGGCGCCATGGACACCGTTCGCCGGATCGCTACCGATCTCCGGCCCAGCGTGCTGGACGACCTCGGGCTGGTGGCAGCGGTGGAATGGCAGACCCAGGAGTTCGAGCGGAGTACCGGCATCACCGCAGAGTTGGAGGTGCAGGCCACCTATCCCGGGCTGGACGACGTCTGCGCGACGACGGCATTCCGCATTCTCCAGGAGACGCTTACCAACGTTGCCCGGCATGCGCACGCTACCCGCGTGAAGATCGCGCTGCAGGTCAGCGCGGAGGAGCTGACGCTCGAGGTCAGGGACAATGGACGGGGGATCAGCAAGAGCGACCTGCTATCGTCCACGTCGCTGGGTCTGATCGGCAGCCGGGAGCGAGCGATCGCCTGCGGGGGGAAGCTGGTCATCCGAGGGATCCGGAACCAGGGGACGATTGCGTTGCTGAGGATCCCGCTACGTCCGGGGGGTGAAGGAACATCATGATCCGACTCTTTATCGCCGATGACCACCCGATCGTGCGCGAAGGTCTCCGGCGAATCGTCCAGGATGCCCCGGGGCTCGAGGTGGTAGGCGAAGTCGCCAGTGGCAAGGAGCTGCTCGAACGACTTCCCCGGGTTCCGGCCGACATCGTGTTGCTGGACGTGGCTATGCCGGGACTCCGGTTCCTGGAGGTGATCCAACGGCTTCGAGCGGAGCACCCCACGGTCGCCGTGCTGGTGCTCAGCGTTCATCCGGAAGATCAATACGCAGTGCGGGCGCTCCGCGCCGGTGCCTCCGGCTATCTCACCAAGGACCACTCACCGGAGGAGCTCACGGAGGCGATCCGCCGGGTCTACCGGGGAAACAAGTACGTCAGTCCCGGTCTGGCGGAGCGTCTCGCCGCGGACCTGGCCATCGGGTCGCGCGACATCCGACACGAGGGGCTCAGCAATCGCGAATATGAGGTGCTCTGCCTGCTTGGCTCCGGCCAGACCGTCAAAGAAATCGCCCGGTCGCTGTCGCTCAGCCCCAAAACGGTCAGCACCTATCGCACCCGGGTGCTGGAAAAGATGGGCGCCTCGAGCAACGCCGACCTGGTTCGCTACGCCGCGCTCCACGGACTCATCCACTAGAGCCCGGTCGCTGTCAGCCGCCGACTGACAGCGCTTTCCCAAAAACTCCAGCGCTGTTTGTCTCCGCCCGCCGATCACGGCGGGCGGTCGTGTTTCCTACCATTGGTCATGAATTCAGCCATCAATCCAGGACGTTCTCATACCCGATCGAGGAGGCTTCCATGAAGTCGCGCGTTGCCGTTCCCTTTTTGTGCCTGCTGGTCTGGATGGTCGTGCTCGCCTGCAGCAACGGAGTCATGCCGACCGATGCGGTCGGCGCGAGCTTCAATGCCAGCGGACGAAGCTCGTTCGGCTTCAACGGAACTGCCAAGGGGTTTCCCACCGGTGCGGTCCGCCTGACTGGCGGCGGCTCCTACGACCCAGCGACCGCCACGAATGTCATCCCCACCGACACAACCGTGGTGGTCTCCAGCGGCGGCTTCGACTGCACCGATCCGATCGCCCAGGGCCCGCTGACAGGATGCCAGAAAGGCCAGGGAGTCCGCTGGGACACCGCCCAGCTGCTCGAGTCCACCCCCTTCAAGTGCACCGCCGACGATGCGGCGAAGCTCGCCACCACGAGCGCCCACACCGCGGTCCTTCTGGCCGACTTCTACCGGGC
>JBKPAO010000156.1:0-5848 GCA_046726475.1 Gemmatimonadota bacterium
CTGCCGGAGAAGGCGAGCCGACCGGAGTGAGCATCGATGTCTCCGCGGGCGCGGATCGCACCGTGCTCCAGCCGCGCGGCTAGTTGTGCCCGCCGAAGCTCCTCATCTCCGATCCGGCTGTCCTTCAGCCGCAATTGCCCAGTGATCCGCGCGGTTTTGAGGTTGCCTCCGGCGGCACGGACCCAGCCGGTGCCGTTGAGATCGGTGATGGTTTGGTTGGATCGAAAGCGGCTGAGATCGACGTGCTTGAAACTGAGTTGTGGTACCGTCAGGGTGCGCTGTCCGCCGGAGGAGCTGCCGCGTGCTTTCAAATTCAACGCGGCATCATTCAGCTGCGACCGAGCTGCGAGCTGCACGCCCCCAGACGTGAAATCGAGATCGACGGAAAACGCGCCGTTGAGCGTGGTCCAGCTGGTGTCGCCCAGCACGGCAGCCAAGTCGAGCGATTCAAGGGTTCCGCGATGGAGGCGAAGCCTTGGCTTCGAGCCCCAGGCGGCGGTGCCCGCGGCCGTCACCAGTCCATTGGTCACCCCGGCACGGGCCACAAGCTGGGCAGACCGACCGTTCAGTCGTACTGCAACCGAGCCGGAGTCGAGGAGTGCCATACCACTGGAGACCGGCTGGATGCGAGCGGTAGCCCAGCCGACCGCGTGATCCGGTGGCAACCCGTGGCCCCGAATCCGGACTGCCACACTCCTGCTTGACCTACCGAGCCAGCGATTGGACCCGGCGTTCGCCCATCCTTTATAGGTGGGCTGGACGTGGGCCAGAAGGTCGTAGCCGGGCACAGAGTCGAACGGGCTCACTTGACCGCTGATGCGCGCGATCGCGACGTCCAGATTACCCAGTAGATCGATCCGCATTCTTCCCTGATCGAGCTCGGCGTTTGCGCGGATAGCTCTGACCTTGTCGGAGAGCTCCACTCGTGCCTTCCCGTTCAATCGAGCCAGGCGATCTCCCCAGAGATCGACGCCGATCTTGCCGTCTATTGGTTGCAACGGCACCTGCCGCCCCAGGAACGGACCGACATCGAAACGGTGGAGCACGGCGTCAAGCTGATATTTCACCGGGGAGCGGTTCGGCGGGGTCAGCTCGCCTTGAAGCTCGAGCGTCCCTCCGGTGGAGGGAGCAACTTCGAGGGTGACACTGGAGCGTGAGCCGTCGCCTCTGATCCGGCCTTTCAGCCGGACGCTTCCTTCCTGGTCGAGGCCGGAGTGAAAGCCGCGAAGGTCACGCAAGGCCAGGGGGGTTGCTTCGACATCGAGATTCACTGCGCCGAGATTCAGCGGCTCGCCGCCTCGAGGCAGAGTGATCCAGCCACTGCCGGCCACCGAGCTGGAGTCCGATTGCAGCACCAGCCGATTGACCATCAGGCGCGGCCCCGCCAGCGAACCCTCACCCGCGAAACGAACGGCGAGCGGCTCTTGCCGCGTGGCCGGCCGGACAGCGGCCGTCCCACCGATGATCGAGAATTGCTCGATGATTGCCGTGGGTGAGCGGGAAGGCGATCGTGCTGCCGTAGGTGCCGCGGAAGGGAACGGATTCCAGGAGCCGTTCGGCGATTGCTGCAAGCTAACAACCGGGCCGATTATCTGGACTCGACGAACTACGATGTTGCCGGAGAGCAACTGTCTGAGATCGTAGCCGACCCGAATGGTATCGCATTTCAGTGGGACGGCTCCGTCGTCGTGGACCACCCGGACATCGCGGAGCTCGATGCCGGAGAAATAGTTGCCGGCCACATCCGCGACTGAGCTGGTGGCCCCCGGGATGGCGCGCCCGACGAGGGAGTTTACCGCCCAGGTATCTGCCCCGGCATGAAGCGCGACTAATGCGCCAACCGCGAGCAGGACTCCGCCCGCGATGAGAAAGAGGAATACACGGAGTGCCGTGCGGATCACTGGAAGGCCTCCGCGTTACCCATCCTGACCTGCGGACGGGATACCGGGAGTCAGGGACGATTGGCTCTGAGTCGAGGCAGCTAAGTCGATGGTAGGCGCTAATTCTGGGGGCTGATACTAGACCTTAGTTTAGTACCGTTAGGCGCAGCCGAGCTGGCGATGGCTGGCGACCATGGGCCGTTCTAGCCATACTACTCATTCTCGCTCCCGATCGGGTCCACCGTGACTTACCCCAGTGACAACACACTGATCAACGCTCGGGTCGGTTACCCCCATCTCCCGGATCGCGGAGCGCTCAGGGCAGCGCTGTTCGTCGCCGTGGCGTATTATCTCGGCGCGAAGCTGGGGTTTGCGCTCACCTTACGACCCAGCCCGATCTCGACGCTCTGGCCCCCCAACTCGATCCTGCTCTCAGCCCTCCTGCTTACCCCGGTACGGTGGTGGTGGATTATCCTGCTTGGCGCTCTCCCGGCGCATTTCGCGGTGGAGCTGGCGGGTGGCTTCCCGCCCCAGCTGGTCGTGGGCTGGTTCATCAGCAACTGTAGCGAAGCCCTGATCGGTGCCGCCATCGTGCGTCACCTCCTCAAGGGTCCACTTCGGTTCGACCGGTCGCGTGACGTCGGGGTCTTCATTGTCGGAGGCGCTTTCCTGGGGCCCTTCCTTTCGAGCTTCCTGGATGCCGGATTCGTGACCCTCGCTCACGCGTCTCGAAGCGGGTTTTGGCATCTGTGGCAAACCCGGCTCTTCTCCAACGTGCTGACCTCGTTGACGCTGGTTCCGGTGATTCTGAGTTGGGCGACGGAAGGTTTTGCCGACTTACGGCAGGCCTCTCCAAAACGTTACCTCGAGGCGGGGTTCCTCGGTGCCGCTCTGCTCATCGTGGCCATCCTCGTCTTCAACGGCCAGAAAGCCGGGCTCAACAACTCTCCGGCCCTGCTCTATGCGCCTTTACCATTCGTACTCTGGGCGGCGGTTCGATTGGGCAGTTGGGGAACCAGCACTGGTCTGCTTCTGGTTGCCTCTTTGGCGATCTGGGGAGCGGTGCACGGGCACGGTCCCTTCCTCACCAGCTCCCCGGCTCAGAACACCGTCTCCATTCAGCTGTTCCTGATCGTGTTTGCCGTTCCAATGCTGATCCTGGCAGCGGTGATCCAGGAACGGCGCCAGGCCGAAGCCCTATCGCGGGAGAGCGAGGAGCGGCTCAACCTGGCGTTGGGAGCGGCCCAGGTCGGGACCTGGGAGTGGCGCATTCCGAAGGACGCCGGATCCTGGTCGCCCAAATCCAAAGAGATCCTGGGCCTCGGTGCTACCGATACGGATCTCACCTTAAGCCAGTTCCTCGACTCGGTCCGTCCTGAGGACCGGGCCCAAGTCAGGGAGGCGATCCGGGGAACAATCGAGCAGGGCACGCCGTACGAGTGTGAATTCCGTATCGTCCGTCCGGATTCGGAGGTGCGCTGGGTCCTGGGGAAGGGAGAGGCACTCTACGATGACTCCGGTCGGCCGGTCGGAATGCTCGGGGTGAACGTGGACATCACTGAACGGAAGCTGGCCGAAAGGCTTCAGCGAGAGGAAGCTACTCTTCGGGAAAGCGAGGCTCGCTTCCGTGAACTCGCCGACACCACCCCCGTCATGGTATGGCAGTCCGGCGTCGACCGGCTCTGCAACTTCTTCAACAAGGCCTGGTTGGAGTTCACCGGGCGCACACTCGAGCAGGAATTGGGCAATGGGTGGGCCGAGCTAGTCCACCCCGATGATCTCCAGTGCTGTCTCGCCACATATTTCTCATCCTTCGAGGCGCGGCAGCTGTTCACCATGGAGTACAGGCTCCTCCGGGCTGATGGCGAATATCGCTGGTTGCTCGACAAGGGAGTACCCCGCTACACCACGGTCGGTGAGTTCGCGGGCTACATCGGGGGTTGTATCGACATCACGGAGCAGAAGCAAGCGGAGCACACGCTGCGGGAGAGCGAAGCGGGCTTACGAGAACTGGCAGATGCCATGCCCCAGATAGTCTGGACCGCGACCGCTGACGGGCGCCTGGATTACTTCAATCGCCAGTGGTACGACATCACTGGCGCGGATGAGTCCAGTCTGGCGGACCAGAGCTGGCTGTTCTTGACCCATCCCGACGATCGGCAGGAGTTCCTGGACGCCTGGCGGCGGGCCGTGACAACCGGAGAACCGTGCGAGGTCGAGCATCGCCTCCGGATCGCGGAGACGGGGCGTTATCGGTGGCATCTGGCCCGAGCCCGCCCGGTGCGGGATTCGACCGGGACCGTCGTCCGCTGGTATGCCTCGTGTACCGACATCCAGGACCACAAGAGCGTCGAGGAGCAGCTGCGCAATGCCCATCATCAGATGGAAGAGCGAGTCGTGCAGCGAACGGCCGATCTGTCGGCCGCTGTGGTGGCCCTTCAGGAGGAGATCGCGGATCGGGTGGCCGCCGAGCGGGCCCTGCGAAGCTCGGAGGAGCGCTTCGGTAAGGCATTTCATTCCAGTCCCGACGCCATCCAGATAGTTCGCCAGGGTGACTATCGCTTCATCGAGGTCAATGAGAAGTGGGAGGAGATGTTTGGCTACTCCCGGGAGGAGGCCATTGGCTCCACCGCTGACGAGCTGAATCTCGTCGTGGACCAGGAGCAGCGTCAGCGAGGGCGCACTCTGCTGGAAAGCCAGGGCTATCTGCATGACTTCGAGATGGAGATGCGCACCCGTTCCGGCGACATCGTCCAGGTGCTTATGGTGACCGACACCTTGGAAATGGCGGGCGAATCCTGCTACATCGTTAACCTGCGGGACGTCACGGCGCGGAAGCGGGCCGATATGGAAGCGGAAGAGCAGCGGCGTGAACTGGCGCACCTGAGCCGGGTGGCATCTCTGGGTGAGCTGTCAGGTGCCCTGGCCCACGAGCTGAACCAACCGCTGGCCGCCATCCTGGTCAACACCCGGGCGGCGCAGCGCATCATGACGCGCGGCAGCCCCGATTTGGCGGAGGTGCGGGATATTCTCGAGGATATCGCCCTGGACGACAGAAGAGCCGGTGAGGTGATCGGCCGGCTCCGTGCGCTCTTGAAGAAGGGAGAGGCGCGGATGGCCGAAATAGACCTGAATGAGCTGGTCGGCGAGGTGAGGACCTTGCTGCACAGCGATCTGATCCGTCGGAGGGTGTCTGCCGATACCGACCTCGAGCCGTCGCTACCGCTGGTCCTTGGCGAACGGGTACAGTTACAGCAGGTGCTGATAAACCTGGTGGGCAATGCCTGCGATGCGATGGTTGGGACGGCGGCACATCAACGGCTGGTCACCATCAGCACGAGCCTCACCCCGGAAGGCTGGGTCCAGCTCTCGGTTCGAGATCGTGGGGATGGTGTCCCCGAGGAGCGGCTGGATCGAATCTTCGATGCGTTCTTCACCACCAAAGAGAATGGACTCGGCCTCGGGCTGGCGATTTGCCGTTCTATAGCCACGGCACACGGAGGCCGCCTATGGGCAGTCAATGAGCCCTCGGGCGGTGCAACATTTCATCTGGCGCTCAATCCCTCCGATTCGAAGCGTCCCTCGAACCAGGGCCTCGCGGCGGCAGCCGCTCAAGCCGACCGGTAATCGATGACCCGGGAGAGAACGTCGAGCAGCCGGTGCTCATCGAAGGGCTTCTCCAGATAGGCGGCTGCGCCTGCCTGCATCGCTCTCAGGCGAATGCCGGAATCCTCCATGGCGGTGACGAACACGATGGGAACCGGCCGTCCCTCCTCCAGCAGGCGAGCTTGAAGGTCCAGGCCGCTCATCCCCGCCAGATGCAGATCCAGAACGAGACAGTGGGCGCTGGTGGGTTGCCGAAGAAAATCCTCGGCCGAGGCAAAGCTCTGGGTTCGGAATCCCGAGAGGCGAAGCAGTCGCCCGATGGCGGTGTTGAAGGAGGCATCGTCATCTATCACTGCGATCAG
>JBKPAO010000157.1:0-12893 GCA_046726475.1 Gemmatimonadota bacterium
CAGCCCGGAGACGCTGTACTCAGCGGGACTGATCGGCAAACCAGATTCTCCCGTAAAGCTGCTGGGCACCGGGGACGCCGACCGGGCCTATACTGTCCGAGGCGTGGCCCTTTCTGCGCCGGCGCGCGCAAAGATCGAGGCGGCCGGCGGTAAGATCGAGGGGTAATGACCGCAGTACGTCCCAATCTCGCGATGGACGAGGAGCTGAAACGGAAGCTCCTCTTCACCCTGCTCGCTCTCGTCATCTACCGCATCGGCGCCCACATCGCGGCGCCGGGCGTGAATGTCACCGCGCTGGCGGACTTCATCAGGAACTCCGCTGCGGCAGGCTTTTTCGGGCTCTATGACGCGCTGGGCGGCGGACTCTCCAGAGCCACCGTCTTTGCCTTGGGGATCATGCCGTACATCTCGGCCTCGATCATCTTTCAGCTGGCCGGGGGGGTTGCCCCGTCCATCGGCAAGATGCAGAAGGACGAGGAGGGGAAGAAGAAGATCACTCAATGGACCCGGTATCTCACCGTGTTCATCTCGCTCTCCCAGGCGTACACGTTCGCCCTGTTCACCGAGTCCATCCCCGGAGCGATCCCGAATCCGGGGTTCTTCTCCCGGCTGATCATGGTAGCCACCCTTACCACCGGCGCCATCTTCGTCATGTGGCTGGGTGAGCAGATCACCGAGCGCGGCATCGGCAACGGGATGAGCCTACTGATTACCTTCTCGATTCTGGAACGGCTCTGGCCGGGCACCCTGCAGCTCATTCAGTTCATTCGTAGCGGGGTAGTGACCCCGATCGGCGCAGTGGTGTTCCTGCTGATCCTGGTGGGTGTTATTGCCGCGGTCGTCGCCATGACAATCGCCGCCCGACGCATTCCGATCCAGATTCCGCGAAAAGTCATGGGACGCGGCCGGATCAGGGAAGGGCAAAAGACCTTTATCCCCATCCGGCTGATCACGGCCGGCGTGATGCCGATCATCTTCGCCCAGACGATCATCATCGTGCCGGGCACGCTCGCCAGCTTTACCAAGAACCCGATCCTCACCGAGATCGCGAGCTTCTTCAATCCAGGCGACCTGCCGTACGATCTCACCTTCGCGGTGTTGATCCTGATCTTCAGCTACTTCTACACGTCGATCATCTTCAACTCGGTCGATCTGGCGGAGAATCTTAAGAAGCAGGGCGCATTCATCCCCGGGGTAAAGCCGGGTGCCAGCACCGCGGATTACATCGATTCGGTCCTGGCCCGGGTCACGCTGCCGGGCGGCCTGTTCCTCGCGGGGGTGGCACTGATCCCGATCCTGGTCTCGAACTGGGTTCACGTCCAGGCACGCTTCGGGGGGACCTCGGTTCTCATCGTGGTCGGGGTACTGCTCGATACCATCGCGCAGGTTGAGCAGCACCGGACGCTCCGCAAATACGACGGCTTCATGAAGACCGGCCGGGTGAAGTTCAGGGGACGCCAGCAGCGATATATGTGAATGACGTGAACAGTGAACAGTAAAGAGTGAACGGAGGGGGCTTCAGGATGATTCGGGAGCCCCCTGTTCACTGTTCACCGTTTACTGTTCACGCTTTTTGAGGATCGGAAATAGTGGATATACTACTGATGGGCCCACCCGGAGCCGGGAAGGGAACCCAGGGAGCGCTGCTCGCCGAGGCCCGGGGCCTGCCCAAGTTCGCGACCGGCGATCTCCTGCGGGACGCCGTGAAGCGCGGCACGCCCTTAGGCCAACGGGCCAAGGCGGTAATGGAGGCCGGGCACTTGGTCAGCGACGACATCATCATGGGGGTGGTGCGCGAGGAGCTGGCCAAGCCCGAGGCCAGGAAAGGCGTGATCTTCGATGGCGTGGTTCGCACCATTCCTCAGGCAGAGGGGGTCGAGCGGCTCCTGGCGGAGCGGGGGCGTCGAATGAATGCCGTACTCTTCTTCGACGTGACCGACCAGGAGATCCTGGCGCGACTCACCAAGCGGCGCTCACTGGAGCAGCGCGCCGACGATGACCCGGCCGCGGTGGCGACCCGACTGGCCGCGTACCGCACCCAGACCGCACCGGTACTGCAGTGGTATGCCGACCGTAATTTGCTGCGCCGGATTCCTGCTATCGGCTCGATCGATGAGATCGCCGACCGCGTCCGCCAAGCTCTCCAATGATCACCCTCAAGTCTCCCCGTGAAGTCGAGATCATGAGCCGGGCGGGACGGATCGTGGCGGGCACCCTCGCCCGAATGCGGGAGATCCTGGCGCCCGGGATGAGCACTGAAGATCTCGACGCCGAGGCGGAGCGCTTCATTCGGAGTCACGATGGGGCGGTTCCGTCCTTCAAAGGCCTCTACGGCTTTCCCAAGACTCTCTGCACGTCCATTGACGAGGAGATCGTCCACGGTATCCCGTCCCGCAAGCGGGTGCTGGCGGAGGGAAGCATCGTCAGCGTAGACGTCGGGGTCCAATTGGAGGGTTTGCACGCCGATTCGGCCACCACCTTGCCGGTCGGCCAGGTCACGGAGGAGACCACTCGACTGCTTCGCGTGACCCAGGAGTGTCTTGCCGCCGGAATCGCGCAGGCCCGGGTGGGCAATCATGTGGGAGACATCGGATATGCGGTGCAGCGGATCGCCGAGGGCGCGGGATACGGCGTCGTGCGAGAACTGGTCGGACACGGGATCGGCACCCGGTTTCACGAGGAGCCACAAGTGCCGAACTATGGTGCTCCCAAACGCGGCCCCCGGCTCCTCGAAGGGATGACTCTCGCCATCGAGCCCATGATTACCATCGGAAGTCCGGTTACCAAGACGTTGAGCGACAAATGGACAGTGGTGACTGCCGATGGAAGCTTGTCGGCCCATTTCGAGCATACCGTCGTCATCGCCGCCAACGGTCCCCGGATTCTGACCAACTGAGCTATTGGGCGCGCGGCTCCGTGCGTCATCAGTACCTTCCCGCAACTACCCCACCCGCTCGTCCAGTACCTGCCGGACCCGAATCTCCGCCGCCTCGACTCGCTCCAGGGTCACGACCGCCGACTCGATGAGAGGCCGGGTTTCATCGGGCCGATTCATCGATCGCAGGTTGCTGCGGATACTCCAATAGGCGCTGCGACAAGCTGCAGCAGCGAGAAAGCTGCCGGTAGCCGCATCACCGATCGCCGTTGCCACGCCAGAGCCCACCATGGCCTCCGCCAGGCTGGCAACCTCGGATGCCTGATCCAGAAGCTCCAGTTGGACCCGCGCGGCCTCCAGCAGCGCGGCGCGCCGCGCCGCCTCCCGAGCAGTCCGCTCGAACTCGGTTGCCTGCGGTAAGGTCAGCGCTTCCATGAATTCGGCGACCACGATCGCATCGTGCCGGGCGAGCTCCAGGAGGTCGAGCCGAAGCGCTTCCGCTCGCTGCAGAATCTCCTGGGCATAGCCGTGGACAGCAGCGTACTTCTCACGCCGGGTTGTCAGGCCCGCGACCATCGCCACCAGCGACGCTGCCAACGCCGCCGCCAGAGCGGCCACCGATCCTCCGGCCGGCGTGGCGTTCGCCGCCGCGACGGCATCAGACCACTGCAGTACTGAGCTCTCGGTGCCGAGGATGTCGATCTCGTCCATCTGGGTCCTTTGTGAGGAATCATTTCTCGGAGCTCAGAACCTCCAGGAGCCAATTATGAATCGTGAGATTGCCGGCGACAACTCCGCTATGCTCGATGCCGATATCGCGACCTTCGAAATTCGTGATCAGTCCACCTGCTTCACGAATGAGCAGGCAGCCCGCCGCAATATCCCAGGCCGAGAGTCGCTGTTCCCAAAACCCATCAAACCGTCCAGCCGCCACGTCGGCGAGGTCAATCGACGCGGCGCCCGGCCGGCGAATCCCACTGGTTCCGGCAGCGACTCGCGCGAATTGCCGCTGGTACTCCTCCAGACCGGATAAATCTCGGAACGGAAACCCGGTTCCGATCAGAGCAAATTCCGGGTCGGCAATTGCGGACACTCGGAGGCGCCGCTCGCCGAGCCAGGCGCCACCACCACGCGACGCGTAATAGGTCTGCTGGAGAGGGACATGGTGAACGACTCCAGCCTGGAGCACACCGTCGACCGCTGCGGCGATCGACACGCCGTAGCTGGGATAACCGTGCAGAAAGTTTGTAGTGCCGTCCAGTGGATCCACCACCCAGACCAGGCCATCGCTACTCAGGGAGGGGTTCAGCTCTTCCCCGACGATCTGTCCGCCGGGAACTCCCTGCGCGAGCACCTCGCCAATGATCCGCTCGGCGGTGCGATCAACCTCGGTGACGTAATCCCGGCTGCCTTTTCGCGTCCACTCGGCGGGGCCATCCGGCCGTCCAGCGCTCCGTATATAGCTGCCAGCCTGGACGGCCGCCGTCTTCGCCCAATGCAGTAAGTCTAAGGCGGACACGATATTGTCTGCTCACTTGGGCTAGGGTAACTTGCCGCATGCCCCGCATATTCTCAGGCATTCAACCATCCGGCGAGCTGCACATCGGCAACTGGCTCGGCGCGGTGCAGAACTGGGTCAATCTTCAGAGAAGCTACGATACGCTTTTCTGCGTCGTTGACTTGCACGCCATCACCGGCAAGTACGACCACGAGTCATTGGCCCAACGCACCCGCGACATGGCCATCGGACTGCTGGCGGCGGGCATCGATCCCGAACGCGCCATCTTGTTCGTCCAGTCCCATGTCCCGCAACACTCCGAACTGCAGTGGCTGCTGAACACAGTGACGCCTCTCGGCGAACTGGAGCGGATGACGCAGTTCAAAGATAAGTCGCAGCGTTTCGAGAGTGTGCCGGCGGGACTGTTGAATTACCCGATACTGATGGCTGCCGACATTCTGCTGTACCGCGCTGATCTGGTCCCGGTCGGCGAAGACCAGGTCCAGCATCTGGAGCTCACCCGCGAGATTGCTCGCAAGTGGAACGCGGAGTTTGGTAGGGGAGAGGCGTTCTTTCCGGAGCCGCAGCCAATCCTCACCGAAGCCAAGCGAATCACGGGGCTGGACGGTCAGGCCAAGATGTCCAAGAGCCTGGGCAACACCATTGGTCTCCTGGACAGTCCGGAAGAGATCTGGCAAAAGCTTCGTCCGGCGAAAACCGATCCGGCCCGCGTAACCCGGCATGATCCGGGAACCCCCGAGATCTGCAATATCTATCATCTGCACCAGTACTTCTCGCCGCCCGACACGGTTGCTATGGTCGCCGAGAACTGCCGAGGGGCCAGGTGGGGCTGCCTCGACTGCAAGAGGGTACTGGCCGATAATATGATCGCGGCGCTCTCGCCCATCCGCGAGCGGGCCTTGGAGCTACAGGAGGAGCCGGAGCGGGTCGATCAGATCCTGGGGGACGGAGCTTCAGCCGCACGGCGCATCGCCAGTGAGACGATGCGCGAGGTGCGGGACCGCATGGGGCTTCTCTCCTCGGCTCCGCCCGCTCTTTCCGCTCGATCGCAGCGACACCTGGAGTCTTAAGTGACTGAGCCGAACGCACTTCCGCGCGGGCAAGCGGGTTTGGAGAAGATCATCAAAGCCGCCGTCGAGCGGGGCGCCTCGGACCTGCACATCAAGGCAGGGGACGTCTTCCGTGCCCGCATCAACGGGAAACTGGTGCCGTTGACCAAGCAGCGGCTCACCCCGGACCAGACCAAATCCATTGCCTTGAGGTTTATGAACAGCGATGAGGATCGCCTCCGGATCGAGCGGATGCGCGACTTCGACTGTTCCTGGGGCATGCCCGGGGTGGGCCGGTTTCGGGTGAACATTCTTCGCCAGCGCTCCTCCTTCATGATCGTCATGCGGGTCATCCCCTTCACCGTTCCGACCATTGAGTCGCTCGGCCTGCCCGAAGTGCTCAAGACGATCGCCGAGGCCGAGCGGGGTATGGTGCTGGTGAGCGGAGTGAGTGGGAGCGGCAAGAGCTCTACGGTGGCGGCGATGGTGCACCACATCAATCGGACCCTGCACAAGCACATTGTCACAATCGAGAATCCGATTGAGTTCCTTCATCGCGACTTGAGCTGCTCGATCACCCAGCGTGAGATCGGGGTCGATACCGACAGTCTCGCGATCGGCCTCCGCGCGGCACTGCGGCAGGATCCGGACGTGGTCATCTTAGGCGACATGGCCGATGCCGCTACCATCGATACTGCTTTGAAGGCGAGTGAGACAGGCCGGCTCGTGATCGGCACCATTTCAACTCCTGATGTGGTCACCACGGTCGAGCGGGTGATTGGAACCCTGCCGGCAGGGGAGCGCGAGATCGGGCGGATGCGCTTTGCCGAGGCGATTCGCGCGATCATCTCTCAACAGCTTCTTCCCAAAAAGAGCGACGATGGTCGGGTACCGGCCGTCGAGATCCTGATCGCTACACCGGCGGCCCGTGAATGCCTCAAGGATCCGGAGCGCATGAGCCAGCTCAAGCAGCAGATGACTGAAGGGCGTAAGGATCTCGGCTCGCAGACTTACGAACAGCACCTGGCAGAATTGGTCGAGACCGATCAGATCACCGCTGAGACGAAGCGCCTAGCCCTGCCACAGACGGCGGCGGACCCGAAGACTGCTACGGTGAGCTACTCGAGACGCGGGCCCGGGAAGGCGGTCTCGAAGTGAGCGTCGAGCTGGGTGTGTGCCGGGCCTAGACGAGACCACCCGCAAAATCCTGTCTCTTCCCCGTGAAGCCGGTACTCCCGAGGCTGATGTGGCTCGGGACGTCGTAGCAACCCATCTCCGCGGCTTGGGCTATACAGTACAGCTCCAAAAATTCACCTTTGCCCCGGCCAGTCTGAACGCGTTTCCCGTCTTCGGAGCGGGTCTCGGCGGGTTGGCGCTGATACTGCTCCCCTTTCTTTCCTCCCGACAACTGCCGCCCTGGTCGGCCTTGATGGTCTGGCTGCTTGGGCTCCTCGCACTGGGCTTCCTGGCAACTGGAATAGGCCTTGGATGGGTTTCATTGGACCAAGGCCTCCGGGAAGATGCGAATTTGCTGGCGACTCGGAGCGGCAGTCGCCCACGGCGCTGGATCGTGGCCCATCTCGACTCCAAGGCGCAGGGCCATTCCATGGCTGGCCGCTTGGTGGCGGTATGGGCCGTGGCGGTTGCCACCGCGGTACTCACCGCATTGGCACTGCTGCGCCTCACCGGTCCTGTGGCACCGGTCTGGCTCGGTATCGCGTCTGGTCTGGCGATCGTGGCGGGTCTCCTGGCGAGTCGAGGGCGGCTGCGTGGTGGGTCGCCCGGTGCACGCGATAACGCGAGCGGAGTCGTCGCTGCGCTTGCGGCAGCCGCTGGCTGCCGGGATCAGGACACCGGAATTCTCATCAGCGGGGCCGAAGAGTTCGGCCTGGTCGGAGCTCGAGTTTTTGCCAAGCTCATGCCCAACCTGCAGGAGGTGGAATTCATCAACCTCGATACTCTGGATCAACAGGGAAAGCTTTACATCGTGAGCCACGACAGTCGGGGTGAACGATTGGGTCGGGCACTCGAGCCACGCCTTGCCGGTCTGGGGCTACCCATTCAACATCGCCGGCTGCCCTGGGGCATCTTTGTGGATAGTGCGCCGCTGGCAAGGGCTCACGCACCATCGATTACCCTGGGTCGCCTGACCTGGGCCACGCTCCGACGCATTCATACCGCGGCCGATACACCAGCCGATCTTTCCTATTCTACGGCCGAGCAGGTGGGAAGGGCCATCGTATCGAATTGACCTTTGAACGGACGCGCGATAGGTTTGCCCGAGGATGCAGGAGCCCCGCGAGGGGCTCTTTTGTTGTTTTCAAACTGGAGCTGACATGTTCGACCGGAAGACGGCCTGCATCGTGGTCGTCGGAGCGCAGTGGGGAGACGAGGGCAAGGGAAAGCTGGTTGACGTCCTGGCGGAGCGGGCCGACCTCGTGGTGCGCTATCAGGGGGGTGCCAATGCCGGCCATACCGTGGTCATCGGGGATACGCAATTTATCCTGCGGCAGATCCCATCCGGTATCCTGCACCCCAACGTCACCTGTATCATCGGCAACGGCGTGGTCCTCGAGCCGGAAAATTTGTTTTCCGAGCTCGATGGGCTGCACCAGCGCGGGGTCGATACGACAGGCCGGCTGTTCATCTCCGATCGCGCTCATCTGGTCCTGCCGTACCATAAGCTGCTGGACGCGGCCAGCGAGAAGAGTCAGAAACTGGGGACGACGGGGCGGGGCATTGGGCCTGCGTACGAGGACAAGTACGGTCGGCGGGGGATGCGGGTCGTCGATCTACGTCGGTTGGAATGTGCCAAGTCGTTGCTCAACGAGCGAGTCGATCGGGCCAACCGGCTGCTCGAGATGATGGGCAGTACCGAGAAGGCTGACCTGGAGACCCACATCCAGCTGCTGGAGCGTCTGGCACCGCGGCTGCTCCCCCTGGCGGCCGATGCCGGGCTGCTGGTAGATCGCGCGATAAAGGATGGCCGACGGGTCCTGCTTGAGGGTGCGCAGGGCGCGCTGCTCGACGTCGATCACGGCACCTATCCGTACGTCACTTCCTCCAACACGACGGCGGGCGGTGCCGCGGTCGGGTCCGGGATCGGTCCGACTCGCATTGGCGGCGTCCTGGGCGTGGTAAAGGCATACACCACACGAGTGGGGAACGGTCCACTGCCAACTGAAGCGGAGAGTCCTTACGGTGAGCGCTTGCGCGAGCTCGGCGGAGAGTTCGGGGCGGTGACTGGACGGCCCCGTCGCTGCGGCTGGTTCGACGCGACCGTGGTGCGCTATGCTGCTAGAGTGAACGGACTCACCGGGCTCGCCGTGACCAAGCTCGATGTTCTCGACTCATTCCCAACCATTCCAGTCGGCGTCAATTATCGTCTGGAGGGTCAGACCTGCGAAGAGGTCCCGGCGGAGGCTGAAGCGCTCGCGCGGGTGGAACCAGTGTATGAGATGCATCCGGGGTGGCAGCAGCCCACCGGAACTGCCCGGCGGCTCGCCGACCTTCCGGCTGCGGCCCGGGCGTATCTCGACCGCCTGGAGACCCTGTCTGGGGTTCCGGTCCGCTACGTCAGCGTAGGGACTCGGCGGGATCAGATCATTGAAGTCTGAGTTACGTGAAGGTGAACAGTGAACCGTAACAGTAAACAGGCCCGGCCCCTTCCCGTTCACTGTTGACTGTTCACTGTTCACGTTTTTGGGGATTCATGACGGAAGAGACCAGTCTTCTAGTAATTGGTGCCGGTCCGTGCGGACTAGCTGTCGGAGTTGCCGCCCAGCAGGCGGGAATTCCCTGCATGCTGCTCGACCGACGTACGATCGTGTCCACCATCGAACGCTACCCGCTCAGCATGACCTTCTTTTCCACCCCCGAGCGGATCGAGATCGGAGGCGTCCCGTTCATCGCAAGCCACGAGAAGCCCAATCGGAGAGACGGTCTGCTCTACTACCGCAGGGTGGCGGAGCACTATGGGCTCGATGTCCGCCCCGGCGAGAACGTCGTGGATGTTATCCGCAAACCTGATGGAGTCTCGGCTGGGCGGTTCCGAATCGAGGTGAGTCGCGCCCACGATACCAAGACGTATTACGCGAGCGCGATCGTCTTTGCCACTGGATATTATGACAATCCAAATTTCCTAGGCGTTCCCGGTGAAGATCTTCCGCACGTCGCCCACTATTTCGTCGAGGGACACCCCTACTGGCATCAGCGCGTCATCGTCATCGGAGCAGGGAACAGCAGTGTGGATGCCGCGCTGGAGTGCTGGCGGGCGGGGGCGACGGTGACATTGGTCCATTTTGGCGAGGGCTTCGACCGGACCGTAAAGGCATGGGTGCTGCCGGACATCATCAATCGAGTCAAAGAAGGAAGTATCGTGGTGCGCTGGCGGTCGCGGGTCAGGGCTATCACCCCGACCCACGTCGATATCTCCTCCGACGAGACGGGCGAGTCGGGGCTGGTTCCGGCGGACGCGGTGCTGGCGATGACGGGTTACCACGCGGATACCACTTTGCTCCAGCGACTGGGGGTTCCAGTCGATCCGAAGACAGGGGTGCCGGCGCACGACGAGGCCACGATGGCTACCCCGGTGCCAGGGTGCTACCTGGCTGGAGTGATCGCCAGCGGGAATGACGCGAACCGCCTTTTCATCGAGAACGCGCGGGGCCATGGCGAGCTGATCGCTCGGCACCTACTTCAGGTACGAGATGGCCTCAGACCGGAACCATCGCAATCCGGTGGTCCCATTTCCGCATCATTGCGGTAAAAGACCGGGCAATAGCCGGGTCGAACTCCACTCCTGCCCGCCCTTCGATATAGGCGATGGTCTGTTCCGATTCCCAGGCCTGGCGATACGGCCGGTTCGTGCGGAGCGCATCATACACGTCACAGATGTGGACCAGCCTGCTGGCGTACTGAGCTCCCCGGGCATCGTGGAGTGATGGGTACCCGCCCCCGTCCAGCATGATGTGGTGCTCGTATGCCACCACGGCGGCCAGATCCATGGGATCCGGACTGGCGAGGAGCATCCGGGCGCCAACCACCGGGTGCTCGCGGATCACGATCCGCTCGGCGTCGGTGAGCTGCCCGGGTTTGATGAGAATATCCTTCGGGATGCAAACCTTCCCCAGGTCGTGCAGCAGGCCAGCGACTCCCAAGGCGCGAACCGTGGCACCCCCCAGCTCCAGGAACTCCCCGAGAGCCATCGCAAGGACGGCGACGTTCATGGAGTGGGTCGTGGTGTATTGGTCGAACTCCTTGAGTTGGAGCAGCGGCAAAATCATGGCCTGGTCGGCATGCATGGCGATCGACAAAGAACGCACGACCGCATCTGCTTCTACGATCGGAAGTTTGGCCCCACTCTGGACCTCCTGGTGCAGCCAGTCGATCGTGTCGCGCTCTTCGCGGAGACTGTAGATCAGCGCCGCCACCGGCAGCTGCGTAGGGTTGGCCGCGCCCAGATTCTCGCCGACGGTGATCTGTCCATACCGGATGGGCGATGCACCCATTTGCCAGAGATCGGTGGTCAATGCACTCCGGATGCCGAGCAAGACCGCCAGGTGAGCCAGGAATCGGATGAACTGATCGGGCTGGACAGTGTCGGTAAACTCGATTCGTTCGATGCCTGCCTTGATGAAGCGGGTGCACCACTCCCAGCTCTCCAGCGTCGGAACGGTTTCGGAACCGAACAACACCTCTCCACTCAGGAAGGTGAACTGTAGCTGGCTGTCGGAAACCTGAAGCTCCTGGAGCCGCTCCAAGGCAGTGTCAACCGCCCGTGCGGTCGCCGGATGCTGGTCGCCGTAGAGCCCGATGGTGGACAGGGCCTGGGAGAAGGCCGCGAGGAAGCGTACCGGATCCTTCATACGGAGGGCGAGCTAGCGGCGGCGCGAATGTCGGGATCGGAGTGCTGCAGCGCCTGGGCGAGGACCTCGACGGCCGTCGGGTGGTCGCGCCAATGGATGGCAAGGCCAGAGAGCGCCGCCAGCAGCTCGGGAGACTTCGGCGCCAGCCGTGGGCCGAACCAGCGGCGGCGATGCACCACCAGATCCTGTAGTACTTGAATGGTCTCCGGTGTCTTGTTGCGCGCCAGGATACGCACGGCAAGCACTCGAGACTCGGCGGGCCGCTTGGCATCGACTGCGATCCGGTGGACCAGGCTCAAGGCCTCGGACGCGCAGGATTCCAGGGCAGCGGCCAATGCGAGTGCCACGATCCCTTCGTCGTTGTCCCGCAACCCTCGCATCACCGCCTCGGCTTGGTGTTGCGGGGAGTCGAGCATCAGCTTGATCGCCTCTCGCCGGATGCGGGCATCGGTATTGTCAGCATATGTCGCCGGCGAGAACCCGGTGGGCCAACTCCCCAGCCGACCTAGCAGGACGAGGATGTTTCTCTGGACGAACCAGGGGGCAGTGTCGAGCCGCGCCACCGCAACCTGGCCGGCTCGTGGCCCCAGGGCGAGAAGCTGCTTCAGCACCACCGCCCGGGTGGATCTATCGGTCGCACTGGCCAAGCGGTCGAGGAGGGAATCGGCGGCCTCGGCGCCGATCCGCTCCACCAGAATCGAGAGGGCCTCCTGATCCATCGGTGTAGCTGTGAGTTCGCGCTCGAGGCGCTCCGGCGTGGCGATGTAACGCCACAGCTCAGCGGTTGTGCTGGTTTGCGGGGCCGTCTCTAAGCAGGCGGCGACCCGAACCAGTTCGCGGCGCTCGAGGAGCTTCTCGAGGGCGGCGTATACCGCCGGACCTGCGCACCCCAGCTCGAGGGCCATTTTGAGTAGGACATCGGGGTCACAGCCCAACTGGAGGTCCTCGAGCGCGAATTCGGCGGAAGCCCGCCGCGCCATTCCCTCGAGCACCGCGTTGTACTCGCTCGGATTGGGATCTTCCAGTTCCCAGTCTCCAATGAGTCGTGCCACGTTGGTTCGTAAGGCTCCGTCCGCCGCGTCCCGAATTCCGGTGGGACCGGCTTCGGCGTGGTGGGCCAGCTTGTGCAGCAGGCGGAGCAGGTTGTGAGAGATGGTCTGATGAGAGACCTGGGCCGCAGCTTCCACTACTTCCATGACCGCATCGGCCGCAAGAATCTGCGAGGCGTTCAGCACGAACTGCCGACGCTCGGCGTGGTCCGCGCTTGCTTCGAGCAGCCGCCGCAGGGTGTTCGAGTCGAGTGCCTGAATGAGCTTCGAGATCCGCTGAACCAGTTGATTTTCCGCTCCGCCCGTATGGCGGGACATCTCGTCCGCGACTCGCGCCAGATAGCCCAGGACGACTCGGTCGTAGGCTACCTCGCCGGACTTCCGACCGATCGCCTCTGCCATGACCAGCGGATCGGCTTCACTAATTCCAGAACCTGCTTCGCTGGAGAGGGCGAGCTGTGCCAGCTCGACCCAACTGTCCCGCACACCAACCGATTCTTCTGAGGTCTCGCTGGATGTTCCGTCCTGGAGGGC
>JBKPAO010000158.1:0-8641 GCA_046726475.1 Gemmatimonadota bacterium
CTGGATTCCGCGATGGGGCATCAGTTACCACGTAGGCATCGACGGCATTTCGCTCTTCATGGTATTGCTGACGACTGTCATCATGCCGTTGAGCGTCCTGGCGAGCTGGAGCTCGATTACTCAAAGGCAGCGTGCGTTCTATGCGTTGATGCTCACCCTGCTCACCGGGCTGGTCGGGGTCTTTATCGCCCTCGACCTCTTCGTGTTTTACGTGTTCTTCGAGGTCGTGCTTATCCCGATGTATTTCATCATCGGGATCTGGGGAGGCGCCAACCGCCTCTATGCCGCGATCAAGTTCTTCGTCTATACCATGGCTGGCTCCCTGCTGATGCTGGTGGCGATCGTGGTCATGGTCTGGAAGATCTCCGTGGCCACTGGAGGACTGTCCTTCAGTTACGACTATCTGCTGGAGAACGCCGGGCGAGTAGGCTCTGCGGCGCCGTGGCTGTTCGCGGCGTTCGCCCTGGCGTTTGCCATCAAGGTCCCGATCTTCCCGCTGCACACCTGGCTGCCAGACGCGCATGTCGAGGCGCCGACCGCGGGAAGCGTGCTGCTCGCGTCCATCATGCTCAAGATCGGCACCTACGGGTTCCTCCGTTTCGCGGTGCCGTTTTTCCCCCAGGTCGCGCTTTCTCCCGGAGTAACTCGCCTGATGGTGGTGCTGGCGGTCATCGGCATCATCTACGGTGCGCTCGTCGCCATGGTACAACCGGACATGAAGAAGCTGGTGGCCTATTCCTCAATCAGCCACCTCGGTTTCGTCATGTTGGGGATCTGGGGCGTTACCCTGATCAGCGTCCAGGGCGCTCTGATGATTATGATCAGCCATGGGATCTCCACCGGCGCGCTCTTTCTCTTGATCGGGATGATCTATGAGCGGCGGCACACCCGATTGATCGAAGACTATGGCGGTCTTGCCCGGGTAGTTCCCCTCTTCAGCCTCATCCTGACAGTCGTGGCACTGTCGTCGATCGGACTGCCCGGACTCAACGGCTTCGTCGGTGAGTTTCTCGTACTGCTGGGGAGCTTCGCGCCGTACCCGTGGGCGACGGGGATCGCCACGACCGGTGTCATCTTTGCCGCGGCTTATATGTTATGGGCCCTGCAGCGGATGATCTACAACCGGCTGGATAAACCCGACAACGAGCAATTGGCCGACCTGAATCGCCGAGAGCTGGTCGTGCTCGTGCCGCTGCTGGCCGGCATCGTGTGGCTGGGTCTCTATCCCGGTCCGGTGCTCCGGCGGATGGAGCCGGCCAGCCGGCGTTTCGTCGAGGCGGTGCAACCCGCGGCGGGCACCACCATGACACGATCCGGAGGAACGGTTCCAGTGCAACAGGGATCGCGATGATCCAGCTCGACACCAGCACGCCCCAGGGCGTCACCGTGGCGCTGCTGCCGGAGATCGTACTCTCGGCCTGGGCATTGATCGTTCTCCTCGTGGCCAGCTGGCGCCACGGTCGGCCGGAAGACAGCCGGCTGGCGGGATGGCTCAGCTTTGCCGGCATTCCTTTGAGTCTCGCCGGAGTGGCTTGGCTCTGGCTCAATGACGCCTCCCCGCTGGGCCTGGCGCAGATGGTCGCGCTCGATCCGTTCCGTTACGCGGCCGCCGCCCTGATCCTGATCTTCGCCGGCGGATCGATTCTGCTGTCGCTCGGATATCTCGAGCGAGAGGATCTGCTCGCCCCGGAGTATTACCCCCTGATCCTGCTGGCCACCTGCGGCATGCTGTTCCTGGCCGGAGCGGAGGACCTCATCGTTCTCTTCCTCGGGCTCGAGGTCATGTCGGTGGCGGTTTACGTCTTGGCTGGATACAACCGCGGCAGTGTGTCGTCGGCGGAAGCTGCACTGAAGTACTTCCTCATCGGAGCCTTCGCCTCGGGATTCCTGCTCTACGGCATCGCTCTGGTGTATGGAGCCACCGGCACCACAAACCTCTCGCTGATCGGGGCCCAGCTCGCAGGGAGGTCTCTCTCCCTGATGGCGTCACTGGGCCTAGGGCTGTTACTGATCGGCTTCGGATTCAAGGTTGCCGCGGTTCCGTTCCACATGTGGGCGCCGGATGTATATGACGGAGCACCGACTCCGGTCACGGCCTTCATGGCCACCGGCGTGAAGGCTGCGGCCTTCGCCTCCCTGGTTCGGGTTTTAATGGAGGGTTTTCCCTCGGCACAAAGCCTATGGCAACCAATTATTGCCGGCCTGGCAATCGCCTCAATGGTGGTTGGAAATCTGATTGCGCTGGCCCAGCGGACGCTGAAACGCATGCTGGCGTACAGCTCGATCGCCCATGCCGGGTACATCCTCGTCGCGGTGTGGCCGGGCACCCGACTGGGCTCCGGTGCCGTGCTTCTTTACCTCGCCGCATACGGTTTGACGACACTGGCGAGCTTCGGCTTCCTCGCCGCCTTGGGTCGTGGTGGAGAGCGTGACGTCACCTTCGATGATATCGCCGGGTTGGCCGGCAGTCGTCCCTGGGTCGCGCTCGGCCTGAGTATCTGTATGCTGTCCCTGCTGGGATTTCCCGGCACTTTTGGCTTTATCGGCAAGTGGTACATCTTGTCAGCGGCAGTCGCGGAAGGCCAGTTCATTCTGCCGATCGTGCTGGTTGTCACCAGCGTAATTTCCGCGGGATATTACCTGCCGGTAATCATGTCGGTGTACATGAAGCCTGCACCGGACGGCCGGGAGACCCAGGGGATGCGACTCTCACCGGCAGCCGCCGGGGCCATCGCGGTCTCCGTCGCGGCGGTTTTGCTCTTCGGATTCTGGCCGGGAGGGGTGCTCGACGCCGCTGTGCGCAGTGCGGCGACATTGACCCAGACGGGCCTCCCGGTGGCGCGTCAGTGAACGTCCCCAAATCCATCTTCAGACAGTATGACATTCGCGGGCTGGTCGACCGCGAATTGACTCCGGAGTTCGCTCGAGCACTGGGTCGAGCGTTCGCGAGCGTCGCGGCTGACCGGCTGGACCGCGCTCCCACCATCGCGGTCGGCCGAGACAACCGGCCTTCCGGCCCGAAGCTCTCCGAGGGCATCAGGCGCGGCATCGCGGATGCAGGAGGGACCGCGATCGACGTCGGTACCCTGCCTACACCGGCACTGTATTTCGGCGTTACCGCGCTCAAGACTGATGGCGGAGTTCAGGTCACCGGATCGCACAACCCGCCCGAGTTCAACGGATTCAAGATGGTGCTTCAGGGTGAGGCCTTTCACGGGGATGAGATTCTGGAGCTGTGGGAGATCATCATGGCGGAGCGGTGGCGCTCGGGACGGGGCAAGGAGACGGCGGACGGCTCCGTGCTTCAGGGCTATCGCGACGGGATCATCAGTCGCCACCATCTGCAGCGCCCGGTTAGGGTGGTGGTCGACTGTGGGAACGGCGCAGGAAGTCTGATCGCCGTTTCCACCCTGCAGGGCTTGGGCGCCGAGGTCACTCCGCTCTTCTGTGAGTCGGACGGAACTTTCCCCAATCACCACCCCGACCCCACGGTCCCGGAGAACCTGCGCGACCTCCAAATGGCGGTGCGCCGCGGTGGAGCTGAGCTGGGGATCGCCTTCGATGGCGACGCCGACCGGATCGGTGCCGTCGACGAGACCGGCGAGATCATTTACGGCGACCAGCTGTTGGTGCTGTTCGGTCGCGACGCGGTGCGGCGATTCGGCCGAGACACGCCGGTGATCTTTGATGTCAAATGTTCAGAGGTGCTGCCGGCTGCGCTAAGTGCGGCGGGTGCCAAGCCGGTCATGTGGAAGACCGGCCACTCGCTCATCAAAGCGAAGATGAAAGAGCTCAACTCGCCGCTCGCGGGCGAGATGAGCGGACACATGTTCTTCGGCGGCGATTATCTGGGTTTTGACGACGCGTTGTTCGCTGCTGCGCGCCTCCTCGAGATCATCAGCCGGGAGCCTTTCGGACTCGCCCGGCTGCTTGCCGATCTTCCTCGTACCTTTGCCACACCGGAGATCCGGGTGGAGATCTCCGAAACCGAGAAGTTCGATCTGGTGGAGCGCGCCGCGCTGCACTTTGCCTCGCTGTATCCAGTCAATACCATCGACGGAGTGCGGATCACCTTTCCTCAGGGCTGGGGTCTCCTGCGCGCCTCCAATACCCAGCCGGTGTTGGTCATGCGGTTCGAGGCAACCGATCCCGGGCTCCGCGACCGGTATCGTGCCGAGCTGGAGGGGTGGGTGGAAGGGCAAAAGAAAGCGTTAACGGCTGAAGCTGCGCCAAAAGCCGTCAGGTAAAGTTGTCCCGCCGGGGTAGACGGCTCACCGCTGTCATCGGTACCATCGTCATTCTCCTGTTCGCGGGGCGATGGACGGCAACGCTCCTCGCGGATCGCTGGTGGGCTGCCCAGTTCTCGCCGGCTGCGGCAGAGTTCATGGCCGACTGGCACCTTCTCCGATTCACCTTGGACGCGTGCGGTTGTATTGTCGCGTCCGCCTGGTTCACCGGCCACCTGCTGCTCGTCTACCGGGCGGTGGGCACCGTTCAGGTCCGGCGCAACGTTGCCAACCTCGAATTTCGTGAGGCGCTCACCGCCAGAGCCCTCCTGACGATTGTCGCCACCGGCGGGATCCTGCTGGGCCTCCTGGTCGGAGTGGGCATGTCCGGCTGGTGGCGCGACGTGACCCTGGCCTGGAACGGGGTTTCGTATGGCATTAAGGATCCGCTGCTGGGCCAGGATCTCGGCATTTTCGTGGCCCAACTTCCCGTGTGGCGGGGGGCACATGGTTTTCTAGTTCTGCTCGTTCTTCTCGCATTGACCGGGGTAGTTGCTTTATACATGCTGGTCGGTGCGATCCGCTGGATCGAGCGCCGCCCTGCCATCAATCAGCACGCGAGAGCTCATCTGGGGTGGTTGCTTGCCGCCCTCGCCGTCACCCTCGCCTGGGGCTACCTGCTCGAACCATACGAACTGCTCGCCCGGCCCGCTGAGGTGCTGGATCAGGCGACGTGGCGTTCGACTCCGTTCATCTCCCCGATACTCGCCGGGATCGCTCTCGCCGCGGGTGTGTTGTCGGCTGTCTGGGCCTCTCGGCCCCGGCACGCGCTGCTGGTCTCGGGGTGGATCATGGTCGTGCTCGCCTCGATGACAGGCCATTGGTTGTTGCCGGCGGTCCTGAACGGCTCGCGCGAGCCGGCGGTGGATGCCCGGTCATTCCAGCAGCTCACCGAGGTGGCGTACGGTCTCGAGGAGCTCCGCGACGAGACGCTCCGCCCCATGGGGCCTCTCTTGGTGCCCCCAGTGCCATCGCTCTGGAATCCGGCTGCACTCGCTCAGGCCTTGCCTGGAGACTCGGGCCATCTGCTCTCCATGGATCCGGTGCTCTTGACCCCCGAGGCCAAGCGGCGGCCGGTCTGGTTGATCATTCGTTCCAGTGCTCCAGGCCGAGTTTCGGCTACTGCGGTGGCAGACCACCGGGTCAGCCCGAAGGGCGAGCCGCTGTTCTATCGGCTGGGCGATTCGGTTCCCCGTACCGCCCCCACGCAGCTCCTCGATCTTCGTTCCGATCTTCTCGCCCCGGATGCTCCACCGTACCGGATCTCGCAGAGTGATACGCGGGGTGTCTCCGTCGATGGTTGGCTCCGCCGGCTGGCACTGGCGTGGGCGCTGCAAGCCGGCGAGCTGCTCGCGGAAGTACCGGGCGGCAGCCGAGTGGATTGGCATCTCTCTCCGGAGGAGCGCCTATCCCGTCTCGCTCCCTTTGCAGAGTGGAGTGCTCCGACGCCTCGGATCATTGATGGAGAGCTGGTGTGGTTCCTGGACGGCTATCTCACTTCGGGCACGTTCCCGCTGACCAGCCGGGTTTCCTGGCGGGGCCGCCAGGTGGGATCGCTCAGGGCTTCGTTGCTCGGCAGTGTAGGGGCGGAGAGCGGTACCGTCCACATTTACCTTCAGCCCGCCGCCGATCCGGCGGCAGTCACTTGGAGCAGAGTGGCTGAAGGAGTGGTGGAACCGGCATCGGCGATTCCGGAAGCGATCCTCCGAGAGACATCCTACCCGGGAGAGCTATTCCGAATTCAGGCCCAGCAGCTAGAACGGGAGCCGTGGAGCGCGGGCAGCGTTAGCCGTCGAGCGGGGCAGGGGACCGTGGCGCCCTCACTCCCTCAATCCTCGTGGGCAGCGGATACGTCGGGCCCCCTAACAACCTCGACCTACGAATCCCCCGCTGATCGTCGCGTGAGTGGAGTGTTGATCGGCTCCCGGAACGACGGCAGGCTCCAGCTGGTGTTGGTCCGACTAGATAGTGCCGCCACTTTACCAATCGGCGGAGCGCTGGAAGACCGCTGGACCAACTTTCCTTCATATGATGCCCTGAACGATTCGATCAGAGAAGACGGAGGAAGGCTGGAACGGGGACCGCTACGGGTCGATCTCAGTCCTGGTGGACCCGTCGCCTATCAGACCTACTTTGCTCTGCGGCCCTCCGGTGGAGCGGTGCTCGCCTGGGTCAGCGTGGCCGCGCCTAATCGTCTCGGTGCGGGGCGCACTCTAAAGGAGGCGTGGAGCAATCTTCTCGGCGCTACAGTTCCGGCACCTCCCGGGCCGGCACAAACGGGACGGCTGGAAGAGGCGCGCCGCTGGATGGAGCACGCCGACTCGGCGCTCAAGAGCGGCAATTGGTCGGAGTTCGGACATGCGTGGAGTCGTCTGCGGAACATCCTGGGATTGCCACTCGACTCGACGAGATTCTGAGCTTGCTGGGCATTCGGGCGAGGACTAGCTTGGAGAACTTTTTTTGCCGACTGCTGTCTTAGCGCTCGGGGGCAACGCGCTGGCGCGGGCCGGCGAGCCCGCGACGGTCACCAACCAGTTCCGCCACGCACGCGAGAGCGTCGCGCCTATCGTCGAGCTGGCGAAGCAGGGATGGCGTATCGCGATCGTTCATGGCAACGGTCCCCAGGTTGGTGACGAGCTGGTGCGAAACGAGGCCGCCCGGAAACTCGCCGAGCCGTTGCCGCTTGGTGTCCTGGTGGCTGAGACCGCCGGTTGGATCGGATATATGCTGCAGCAATCACTGCAGAATGCGCTCGCGGCTGCACGAGTGCGCCGCGAGGTCGTCACCTTGATCACCCAGACTCTGGTGGACCGCTACGATCCCGCGTTGAACAATCCAACTAAGCCTATAGGCCATTCGCTCACCACCCAGGAGGCAGAGCGACTGCGGGACCAGGGGCGATCGGTCGGACGGGATGGGGCGGGCGAGTGGCGCCGGATGGCTACGAGCCCAGTCCCGCTGGGGGTGGTGGAGTTTCCCCTCATCCAACGATTGCTCGATCAGGATGCGTTAGTCATAGCCGCCGGCGGCGGCGGACCTCCAGTGTATCAGGATCCGATTCTGGGCCTGGAGGGAGTGGACGCCGTGGTCGACAAGGATCGCGTCTCCTCGATCCTCGCCACCCAACTCGGTGCCGAAGTTCTGATGATTCTGACGAACGTGGAGGCGGTCTATGAGGGGTGGGGAACGCCAAAGGCACGTCCGGTTCGGCATATGACGGTAGATCAGGCGGACCGGATGATTGCGGCGGGTGCACTGGATGCCGGCGGGATGAAACCCAAGATGGAGGCTGCCACCGACTTCGTGCGCCGGGGCGGAAAGCGCGCTATCATTGCGCGGCTGTCCGACGGCCCCGCAGCGCTCCGAGGGGAAACAGGAACTACCATCACGAGGACGTCGTGAACCTACACGAGTATCAAGCTCGCACTCTGTTAAAGGCAGCCGGCATCCCCATGTTCGATGGCGATGTAGCCTCCACGCCCACCGAAGCCGAATCGATCGCCCGGCGGCTGGGTGGCAGCGTGGTCATCAAAGCACAGGTGCACGCGGGTGGTCGAGGCAAAGCCGGTGGCGTCAAACTCGCCCGCAACCCCAACGAAGCGCTCGAGCATGCCGCCGAAATTTTGGGAATGCAGATCAAGGGCCTTGTCGTGCACAAGGTGCTGGTGGTTCCCGCGGCCGACATCGCGACCGAGAGTTACCTCGGCTTGATCATGGATCGGGAGACCCAACGGCCCGTCTTCATGGTGAGCTCGGCGGGAGGAGTGGATATCGAAGAGGTTGCCGCCAAGACACCGGAGAAGATTGTTCGGCTGCCGGTTGATCCAACCTATGGCTTGTTGCCTCATCAGGCGCTCACCCTGGGGTTTGCGCTCTACAGCGACTTCAACCAGGTCAAAGCTGCGGCTCGGATCATGGATCAACTCTATACCGTGTTTACCGGCAACGGGTGTTCCCTGGCGGAAATCAATCCGCTGGTCACGACACCTACCGGCCAGGTCCTCGCCCTCGATGCCAAGATCGTGATCGACGACAACGAGCTGTTTTGGAGACCGGATCTCGGGTTGATGCGAGACGAATCCGCCGAAGAGCCGAGCGAGGCGGCTGCGCGCCGGGCCAATCTTTCCTTCATCAAACTGGAAGGCGATGTCGGCTGCGTGGTCAACGGGGCCGGGCTGGCCATGGCGACGATGGATTTGGTGAAGTATTACGGCGGAGAGCCCGCCAACTTTCTCGACATCGGAGGGAGCTCCAGCCCGGAAAAGGTGATCAACGCTCTCAAGATCATCACGACTGATCGCCGGGTGAAGGCGATTCTCTTCAATATTTTCGGCGGCATCACCAGAACCGATGAC
>JBKPAO010000159.1:0-7149 GCA_046726475.1 Gemmatimonadota bacterium
GTGGCACAGTGGATCAGATCCGGCCGAAACCGACTGACCAGCTCGTGCACCGGGCCGGGGCTCGGCGCAGCCAACCTCAGCTCCGAGTACCCCGGGAGAGAAATGCTGGGGAGGGACAGCACCAGCTCAGCCCCGCTATCCTCCGCAGCGTTCTCCTTCAGCGTTTCGTGGGCGGCACCGCGAGAAGCTCGAGGCGCCACGACCGCACATTCCCAGCCGAGTCCGGTGAGTCCGGAGACGCTGAGCCCGGTGACGATGGATATCCCGTTGACTTGGGGAGAATACGTATCGGTGCAGTAGAGGACGCGCATCTGCGCTCCGGATAGCTGACGGTATCAAGCTGATTCGGGCGCGTAACGACAGTGTGAAGCGAACGTCTCATTTCATGGTAAATGACTATCGCCGAGTAAGTCTTTGTTCCTGGCCTAGGCCACCGCCCGAGTGGGCGGCACGCCGCAGATCTCCCGATAGCTCAGATCCAGCCGAGCTATCTCTCGGTCCCAGCTGAGCTCCTCCGCCGTCAATCGAGCGCCCCGCGCCAGCCGTCGCGCCAGGCTGTCATCGCTGGCGAGTTGGACCATCACCTCGGCCATGGCATGAGCGCTTCCTGCCGGATATGCGAGTCCGTTGACTGCATCCCGCAAATGATCGCGCACCCCTCCAGTCGGCGCGGCGATCACCGGTAGTCCACTTGCCATGGCTTCGAGCACCACGAGCCCGAGCGTCTCGGTCACCGAGGCAAACGCAAAGGCGTCGCAGCTGGCATACAGCTCAGGCAACGCGCCTCCGCGATCCAGGAACCCGACGATGGTCACACCGGGCACGCGAAGCCCGCGCAATTCCTCCTCACAGGGCCCCGTTCCCGCCATTACGAGGCGGATGGAATCCGGAGGCAGCATCTCGCAGGCGATCCGAAAGGCATCGACGATTTGCTCAGGGCGCTTTTCGGGGGCGAGCCGTCCGACGTACAGGAACGTGAAGCGGTCGCCCAGATCGAGCGCTAACCGTGTCATCGCCGAGCGGCGGGAGGGATGGAACTGCGTCGCGTCAACTCCACATCCCCAAACCTGCACATCAGCGATCCCCAGACGAAGGATGTCCTCCTGGGAAACTGTCGATGGGGTGTACACCCGCCGGCTCCGCCGATGAAAGCGTCGGAGATACGAGGAGACCGTGTCGCGAAGCCAGGCTTGTCCGTAGGCCACCGCGTAGCGCGCGAAGTCGGTGTGATAGGAGGAAACCACTGGAAGCTTGGCCCGGGCGGCGGCAAGTTGTCCCACCCGTCCTACCGTGAATTCGGTGGCACAGTGAATCAGGTCCGGCTTGAACCGCTGTACCAAGCGGTGAACGGGTACGGGATTGGGCAACGCCAACCGAACCTCCGGATATCCCGGAAGGGGCATGCTCGGAAGGCTGACGGCCACGTCGGCGGTTCGATTCATTGCGGAGCTTCCGTTCCCATTCTCCTTGGCCTCCGGATACCGGGGGGCCGCCACCGCACACTCCCAGCCCCTTGCTGCCAAGCCGGCGACCGAGAGTGACGTTACCACGGAAACTCCATTGATCTGCGGTGGATATGTGTCGGTACAATACAGAACGCGCATGGACGCTCCGCGGGCTGACGGGGGCACTGGAAGTTCATCTTGCCACGTCACGGAGCTATAAAGGATTGGTCTCGGCTGTCTTACGGCTGTCCGGGGGATCGTTACCAGGTCGTGGCGTGGGCAATGCTTGATGGTTGCCGTGACTGTCGATGATTCTGACATGCCAGAACAACTGATGGTTCAGCTCGGCGCCCGCGACCGGTCGTTGATGCTACGCCTGGCGCTGGCTCCCGACTCCTCTTCGATCGCCCGGTGGGGCTGGATCGCCATCACGCACCTGGGCGGCACCGGCCCCTCGCTGCTTGCAGCAGGGCTGCCCTGGTTCGCGTGCTGTGCCCTGCATCAGGCCTCGAGGCTCGCCCTGCTCACGCTGGCCCTGTCCCATCTAGTGGTCCAGGTGCTCAAGCGCACCGTCGTTCGAGCCCGCCCCGAACTGGCGGAGGGGTACGGGAGACTCGTTCGATTGCCCGATCCTTTCTCCTTCCCGTCCGGGCATGCGGCAGCCTCGATGTCCCTGGCAATTGGTTACGGCGCGGCATTCCCAATGTGGGCCGCGCCGCTTCTTTTGGGGGCCGTCTTGGTGGGGTTCTCCCGGGTGCGTCTGGGGGTCCACTACCCCAGTGACGTGCTGGTGGGGCAATTTCTCGCGATCGCGACCGCGGGTGTGCTTACCGCCGCGGGACTGTAGAAACCCGGAACACCCTTACGGCCGATCACAGCTTGTTGCTGTAACTCAGAAATTTGAAGCGCCCGCCTCGTTGCAGAATCGGCCCGAAGAGTCGAACCTCGGCGGTATCGCCCGGTGCCTGTCCCAGCCGTACCAGGCAAGGCCCCCACAGCGTGTTCTCTCCCTCGTTCAGCGCCGTGCCTTCGCAGCGGTAGCCGCCGTACGCCAGGTGTTTTCCTCCCAGCCCATTCAGCGCGCGCCGTAATCCCCGGTTACCCTGTTCAACCAGCATGAACCACATCAAATCGGGATTCAGACTGTAGGGCGGCAGGCCCTGCGCGCTGGTGGGATAGTAGAGCCAGGCGAACTCGTCGCGGGAGACGATCAGGCGCCGGAACTCCGCGGTGTCGCGGCGCTCCAATGCGTGAACGAAGGCACGAACCAGCGCATCCCTGGTCTTCTCTGCGTGGGCCAGCTCGGTGACTCGGGTCCCGCCTTTCCGGAACTGCTCCAGGGCCACTTCGCGGGGCACAAAGCTGTCGACGCGCGTCGGCCGCGATTGGGCGGCGAGGCTGGACGCGGCGGCGGGCGAGGAGGCAGCGGCGGGACGGGAGTCGGAGCGGTTGCAGGCGCCCAGCAGATACACGAGGCCCGTCCCCCAGATCGGAATATGTAAGGTCCGCATCAATCGTCTCACAATGTTCTCACAACCTGATGTGGTTCGGCCGGCGTTCATTTCGAGCGCCGGCCGAGATAAGACTACTCGTCAGGGTAATTGCGTCAATTGATGTTGTACGCCGTCCAGCCCTGCCACCATTTGGTTCCCGCCGGATCCGCCGCACCGATGTAGGTCGTCTGCGGCATTGCGGCACCGAAGTAACTGCCGGTTCGGGCAGCAAAATGGGCTGGCACAAACGCGCTCCCACCGCTGGCGGCCGGCGACCCAGCCTTAGGGGTCCAGTCGAGCGACGTGGGCGTCACATTGATGCCAAGCAGCGTGTCTACCAGCACCGTCGAGGCGAAGGGGTGAATGGTGTTGTTCGAGGCAGTCGTTACGGTCGCCGAGTCACCAAAATTGACGCCGGCGGTATCGAAGTTGAAGCCGTTCTGAGCCAGCACCAGGTTGGCAAAGTCGAGCGAGTCCAGCACGATATTGTTCGCGGTGAGGGTGTCGCGCACATCGATAGCGATGCCCTTCCAGCGGCCCAGTACCCCATTGAACAGGGTTCCGCCGGTGCCCCGTCGCAGCACCGCGCCGTTGCCGTCGGCTGGAATGTCGGGATTCTGGCCCGGGCCGATCAGAGTAAAGTTGGCGAATACCGGCATGGAGAGCGGAGTGCTGCCGGAGCTGCCGGTGAGGGTGCAGCCTGAAACCGCCGGGTCGCAACCATCAGCCTCGAACCCGCGGGGATCCGCCGAGAAGGATCCGGTGCCAGGCGCCGGGACCAGTTTCACGCTCTGGAACGCGATGAGGAACTGGTTGCGCCCCTGGTATCCCTCGGTCCAATCGTAGTGGTCGTCACCCGACTCGTACGACACCAGATAGCGCCCATCGACCGCACCACCCCACCACTCGAAGGAATCGTCCAGCCCCGACATCGTCTGGATGTATTCGTAGGTCGTTCCCCGACCCACGGCATAGCTCGAAAGCGAGTTGAGCTCCTGCCCTGCCCCAGAGATGTCGTACCCGGCAAACTCGATCCGGACGTACCGCAGGGTGCCGCTGTTGTCGTTGTTGTCTGTCCCGCCCGAGTAATCTTCGGCCTGCCCGGCGGCGCCGCCTTCGGTGAGGATCGGACCACCGGTACGGTTGATGATCCCGTTGCCGATGATGATGATGCCGCCCCAGTCGCCCGGCTTTCGGTTGCCCGGAGATCTGGCCGAGGTGAACACGATGGGATCGGTCGCGGTCCCCTGAGCATCGATCTTGGCCCCCCGAAGAATCCACAGCGAGCTTCCTGGCTGCGTGGTGTCCCCTACAATCGTGGTACCCGCCGGGATGGTGAGCGTGGCCCCACTCTGCACTTTGACGTAGCCGCTCAAGGTGTAGACCGAGTCCGCCGACAGCGTGCGGTTGGCAGTGATCGGGCCGGTAAGAATTGCGGTCGTACCCCCACCGCCCAGAGTAAAGTTGACCGGGGCCGTGAAGGCGCTGGTATCGGTTGCCGACACCGAGGCCACCTCATAGAGGTAGTTGACGCCGCTGGTCAGCCCGGTGTCATCGAAAGTCGTGGTCGCTACTGGACCGCCACCCAGCTGAGTGAACGCGGTCGGATTATCGGAGGTCGCGCGCTGCACTAGGTATCCCGTGGCGCCGCTCGCCGCGGTCCAAGCCAGGTGCGCCGACGTCGGCGAGGCCTGGGTAACGGTGAGTCCGGTGGGCGGCTGCAGCCCACTCGGGCTGTTGCTGTTGTTGTCGTCACTACAGCCGGAGACGGCCAGCGCGGCCGCCAGAACCCAGCCCGCAATTGAACGGGTCGCGCTCGTCATGAGGTTCCTCGGGGGAATGGTTGGATGTTCGGTGCCCTCGGTCGGGTAAGATTCACCGCGATATCTCCACGACGACACGCGTGGGTCACGATTTGGCTACAGATGCCAGGTGAAGGCAAAGTCGAACTGCCGGCCACTCTTGTACCGGGAGCGGAGCACGTCCCCCTGGATCATTCGGTAGGGAGAATCCAGAAGGTTCTTGGCATCCAGCTTGAGCGACATCGTGGCCACTACCGGGAGTTGCAACGAAAAGTCGACCATGTGACGTGGCTGTTCGTACGCATCGGGTAATCCACCGGAGCCGGCCTCGAGAATTCGCTGACCGGCAACGTTGTACAGCAGGGTCCCGAACCAGCCGCTCGACGGGTTGGCGTACCCCAGGCCGGCGTTCACCACGTACTCCGACTGGCCGACCATCGGCCGGTCCTTGTTGGTGAGCGCCGAGATCCCCTCGTTGCCCGGAGTAATCCTGCTGCGCATCAGAGTCGTGTTGGTGAAGAAGTTGAACGCGGGCAGGCCGAGCGGTGCGAGACCTTTGCGGAGCTCCAGCTCGACCCCGTAGTTATGCGCATTGTCGGCGTTCACGAAACTGAGCGTGTTCGCGCCGGCAGCCTGGATGATGACCTTTTCGATCGGGTTCTTGAATTGCTTGGCAAAGACGCCGACGCTGAGCACCTCTCCGGCGGCGGGGAACCACTCCCAGCGAAGGTCGTAGTTCTGGATTAAGGCCCGCTCGAGGTTGGGGTTCCCGATGGTCGTCGCCAGCCCGACCTGCTCGAAGTACGGGACCGGCGAGAGCTCGCGGTATTCCGGCCGGGAAAGCGTCTGGGTCGCCGAAAGCCGGATATTCTGGTCTTCGGTCAGCCGGTAGGTGAGCGCCAGCGCCGGCAGCACGTCGGTCTTCTGGGGATTCGCCGGGACCACCTCACCCGCCGTGGTGCGGGTGTCGACATTCACTTCCCAGTCCTCCACTCTCGCCCCCCCGATCATCTCGAGCCGGGAAGACAGCGGCACCTCGACCTGGGCGAATCCCGCCCCGATCTTTTCGTCGGCGGTGTAACGGCCGCCATTGGCGTTGGCATGGAGCAGGAAGTCGCCGGCCAGGGCGTTTGGGTCGGTGAAGATTTGTTCCGGTTCTACCGCACGCTGCGCGTCGCTGAGCCCGAGATTGATGATGTCGTAGGCCCGGGTATCGGCGTCCCGGCTCGTCGTCCGGTACTCGCCGCCAACCTTGAGCTGGATCGGCAGCGACGATGACCCGAGCGTGAGCCGGTAATTCCCGGCAAGATCCCAGCTCGATTCGTTCAGGTCGCTGAAGGTCCGGGTCGCGAATCGCGGCTGTCCCACCCAGCTGACCGGCACCAGGTTACCGGAGGCATCCGGGATTGAGCTGTAGCCGATGTCGGAGCGATCGGGAGAGTTCCGGATCACTCCCGATGAGGTCACCGACCAGGTGACGAAGTGCTTGTCGCCGAGGAGATGCTCGCCCGAGAGCTGGTTGGAGCGCACCGCCCGCTCGATGAATTCCAGGCGGGTGAAGGTCAGGGGATTGAACTGGGAGAACTCCTCGTTGTCGCCGCTCAGCACCGCGGCGTCGTTGTCGCCGGTCCTGGTATAGGTGTTGTTGAAGGAGATCTTGCTTCCTTCACCCACCCGGGTGCTCAAGTTGAGCAGCCCGCCCCAGAGCGCCGAACTGACACCGCCCGACCCGTGATAGGTATTCAACGGCAACGCAGTACCGGCAGTAGGCCCGTTCTTGGCCAGTCCCCGGGTCTCGTCCTTTCTCACCACCTGGTCATAGGAATAGCTGAACGAGCCCGCGTATCCGATCCGCTGGCCCAGAAACGGCCCCTCACCCCCGATCGACATGCTGGCACCGCCTTTGGGGGTCCCGTCGGAGGAGTGGGCGCTCCAAGCATTTCTCAAGGACGCGACCATCTCATTCGCCTGGGCCTGGGTGACCCCGGTGAGGTCGCCGGCGTCACGCAACGCATCGGGTAACTGCCGTTCAGAGCCGGCAAAGCCCAGCCATTCCTGCCCTTCTCGCGGCGCTCGCACGATGGTCTTGCCGGTGGCGGCGCTGTTCCATCCTCCGGAGGCGGTGAAGCTGATAACCCGCTCGGCGGGGAACTCACGGGTCTTGAGGTTCACTTCCGCGCCGCTGAAATCCCCCGGCTGTTCCGGGGTGAACGTCTTGGAGGTGGTGATCCCCTCCAGCAGAGCAGAAGGGAACAGATCGAGCGGGATCACTTTGCGCTCCGGCTCCGGACTCGGTATCCGGGAGCCGTTGAGTGTGGTAGTGGTGTAACGCTCGCCCAGGCCGCGGACGAAGACATACTTCCCTTCCTGGACGGTTACTCCACTTACTCGCTGCACCGCCTGGCCGGC
>JBKPAO010000160.1:0-27137 GCA_046726475.1 Gemmatimonadota bacterium
GTCTGGGATCTCGCGTCGGAGACCCTGGAGGCAGCGGTGCCGACACTCCTGTGGCAACCGGTGCTGGAGAACGCGATCCGCCACGGGGTCACACCGCTCGCCGGCCGGGGACGCATAGTGATCGCCTCGCGCCGTGAGGGCGACGATCTCGTGCTGGAGATCAGGGACAACGGCAGAGGCCTCCCCACCGAGGATGCGTTCCGGGAAGGCGTAGGGCTCAGAAACATCCGTGAGCGGGTGGAGCAGCTCTACGGCCGCCGGGCTCGATTCAACCTGGTCCCGGCGCTCGGGGGGGGAACCCTCGCGACCCTGCGCTTTCCCTTCAGTCAGTGTGACGCCGCCCAAACCCCAGTTCCGCTATTGACCAAAGAAGCCAGGGAGTTGGTGATATGACCGTCAGGGTGGTAGTCGCCGATGACGAGCCGATCGGCCGGCAGCGGCTGATCCGGCTGCTGGAGGCAGAGCCCGAGACCGATGTGGTGGCCGCCTGTGCCGATGGCGAGGAAGCGGTCGAGGCGATCCGGGAGCACGTGCCCGACGTCGTGCTGTTGGACATCCAGATGCCTCAGCTCGACGGCTTCGAGGTGGTAGCGGCGCTGGGAGAGGCGCATCAGCCGGCGGTGATCTTTGTGACCGCGCACGATCAGTACGCGCTTCGGGCGTTTGACGTGCACGCGTTCGATTATCTGCTGAAGCCGGTCGACCCCGACCGGCTGCGGGCCGCGATGGATCGGGCGATCTCGAGCCCGCCCCGGGTACCGCAGGGAAGCACGACCCGTCGCATCCTGACGCTCCTGGAAGAGCTCAACGCGAGAGAACGGGGACGCGGGCGAGACCGGCTGGTGGTCCGCACTCCGGAGCGAGCGTTTTTCCTTCGAGCCGACACGATCGATTGGATCGAGGCCGCGGGGAAGTTCGTTCATCTGCACGTCGGCCGGGCGATCCATGCGCTGCGGGAGAGCATGGCCGAGCTGGAGCAGGAGCTGGACCCCGCCCGCTTCGTCCGCATCAGCCGTTCGGCGATCGTGAATCTCGACCGGATCCAGGAGATTCAGCCCTGGTTCCAGGGCGACTACGTGCTGATCCTCAGCGACGGGACGCGGCTGACCTCGACCAGGGGGTACCGCGATAACATGCGGAGACTGCTCGGTCGGTCGGCGTGAGGACAGCGGAAATGCGGGGAAGCGCGGAAGCGGGGAAGCCGGAAGCTGAAAGGAGTTGATACGATGAGCGTTCATTGTTACCGCCCTTCCCACCCTTCCCGTCTTTCCCGCCTCGCTCTGCTGCTGACGCTGGCATGCGCGGGACCGAGGCAGAATATGGAACCGGAGCCTCAGCAAAACTCCGATGGATTTTCTCTCGTGTTCGCCAACCACCACCTACTCGACGTGAACATCTTCCTCCAGCACGATGGACAGGCTGACCGGATCGCATTGGTGAACGCTTCCAGCTCGAAGGTCATGGAGCTTCCGCTCCGCATGTTGGGACAGGGCGGCGCCATTCGTCTCATCGCGGAGCCGATCGGCGACGACACCCGCTACACCACCGACATCCTGACGGTGCAGCCGGGCCAGGTGGTTCAGCTGAACGTAGAGAACCCGATCACCCGGTCGAACTACAGTATCCAGTGATTTAGTGGCCCTGCCCACCCCCCTGGCCGGAGCTGCCCTCGGAGGAGGTCCCTCCACTCAACACCCGGTACACCAAGTAGAGGCCCGCCGCGAGCGCCCCGCCCATCAATCCGGTTCCGCCGACCGAGATGTGCCGCTGCTGCATCCCTGCAACCGCCTCGCGGGGAAGCCGGACGTGCTCGCCATGCCAATCGGAACGGATGCCACGGTAGTTTTCGATTTCCTGGACGTCGAGGTCCAGTCCCGCTGAATCTGCCTCGACCACGTCGCCTTCCACGTGCAGGACCTCGGGTCCGATCTGACCGGTGAGGTCTCGCGAGCCCTCGGTGGTCAGCTGAGCCGACACCCGCTGACCGGGCTCGGGCTCGGTCGTTTCGAGCGGCCGGTAGGTGTAGCAGGCACCGAGTACGACGATGAGAGGAAGCGGGCTGCGACGAATCATTTTGATCTCGGTCGTGTCGGTCGTCAGTCATCAATCGCCGATCATCGGTCATCGATCGCTGCGATCGTGGGGCGCATACGGTCGACTCACGACTAATGACTGACGACTGACGACTGACGACTGACGACTCACACCACCTCAATTCCCCACTGGCGTCGAGTTCGCGTAGTTCAGCACCGGACAGGGATTGGGATCGTTGGCATTGCGTCCCACCGGCGACACGTTCGGAGTGTGCGGATTGGCGTTGATCTCCGAGATGCCGTAGGGAAGTCTCCCTGGAACCGGATTGCCTCCCGGTACCGTACTGCCAAGGGCTGCCGGCGCCGGTGCCAAGGCGGGGAGGCAGGTCCGCTTGTAATCGTTCCACGCCTCGATGTTCAGGAACAGGGTGACGTACTTCTCCTCCATGATGTTCTCCAGCGTCGCCGGCACCGGAGGGAGCGGGGTGAAAGTGATCGGGGCAGTACCCCGAGCCCCGTACGAGCGGCTTGCCCGAGCAGCATCCAGGAACGGCTGTGCTGCGCCTTGACCGCCGGTCTGGAAGGCGGCCTCTGCGCCGATAAGTTGGGTTTCGGCGTAGGTGATCACCGGCATCCGAACATCACCGGGATCAGTGTTTTGGTCGATGAAGTTGAAGAGCGAATAATTCCCGCCCGGATCACTTGGTCCACCGGCGGCAACCGGCGAGCCGTTGCCGTTGTAGGTCCCCGACGCCGTCTGAAGGTTGGCTGACGCTCCCGGCCGGTAGCCGAAGAATCCGACCGGCACCTCGTCGCCGGTGGCAGCGGGGTCGGGGTCGAAGACGGCCTGCTGGAAATAGAAGTTCAGCCTCTCGTCATTATCGACCCCCTGAGCAATCCGGCGCTTCATGATCTCAACGATTGCGGCCCCGGGCCCGATGTCCGTTCGGGTATTCATGAACTGCCACCAGACGTTTTGGCCGGTGGGTGACTGGTCGTGGAACCACAGCATGTCGTTGGCCGGTGTGTTGATGCCCAGCGGGACCTCGGCCAGCGCCAGGGCGTAGTGCGACGGATCGACTTCGGCCAGGTGCATGTGATACCTGGCCTTCAGCGAATGGGCCACCTGGGTGTACACGGCCGCCAGTGCCGCCGCGTCCCCGCTGCGATCGAGATAGATCAGCTCCGAGTTGTCCGAGGGAGGGCCTGCGTTCGAGGGTGCCGCCGTGGACGCCAGAAAGAAGATGGCGGAGTCCAGCTGGGCCAGCACGTCGGAGTAGACCTGCAGCTGCGGATCGAATGCGGGCGTCAGATTAGTGGAATCGGCAGCCTCCCGGTAGGGGATATCGCCCCAGATCGAGGCGGCCATGCCGATCACCAGCGCCTCATACACCTTCCCGATCCCAATGTAGATGGAATCGTTCACTGCCCGGGCCAGCTGCTGCATCTTCTTGATGTCGAGTAGCCCTCCTCCGCCCTGAATGACGATGGATGACCCGTACACCGAGTAGAAGTGGGGGTCAATGGTCGAGGGATCCATCTGGTAGAGATCGTAGCCTATCTGCTGCCGGCTGATCCCGCCGACCTGCTGGACGTATTCGGCGGCATTGCGCGCCAACTGACCTTCGAACTGCACCGACTGAAGCGCCTGGATCCCAATGTACAACGGTCCGGGACGAGTGAGCTTGGTGATGTTGTTCGGGTCCTGATCCACGCCGGGACCCGAGAGGAAGTCGCCGCATCCGGTGGCCGCGAGAACAAGCGCGGCACTCAGCAGCAACCTGAGAGATTGTCTCATGGCTGAATCTCCCGCGCGTCAGCGGTTGAGGGTGAGCGAGAAGACATACGACCGGGTCTGTGGGCTGTTGAAGTAGTCGAACCCGCGGGCCGGACTGGCCGATCCGAGCAGTGAGGTCTCGGGATCTACTCCGGTGTAGTTGGTCCAGGTGTGGAGATTTCGCCCAGCCACCCGGAGCTCCATGCTGCTGAATCCGAGTATGCGGCTCACCCACGCCTGATCGAAGGTGTAGCCCAGCGATACCTCGCGCAGCTTGACGAAGCTCGCGTCTTCATTGAACTGCGACTTAGGCCCGTTGAAGATGCCGCCGCTCCCGGTGAACCAGGACTCGCCGATCGGCACCGCCATGCCAGCGCCGGGGCCGGCCACTGTCTCCTTGCCGAAATAGCTGTCGCCGAAGACGAAGTTTCCGCCGTCCCGCATCACCTGCGATTCCTTGGACGTACCGAAGTGGGCCAGGGCGCCCTTGGTCTGATTGCTCGCCACCCCGCCCTGGCGGATATCCAGCAATCCTCCGATGGAGAACTTGTTGACCCGGAACGAGGTGCGGACCGATCCGGTCCAATCCGGATTGGGGTTGCCGATTATGTAGTTCCCGGCAACATCGGGCTGCGGATAACCAGTGGAATCGATGTACAGCGCCCCAGCCGCGGCGCCTTGGCATTGACCCGGCGTGTTGTCGAGGTCGTATCCAGCGTATGTGAGCCCCCGGCCGCAACGAATGAAGTCGGTGCCGTAGTAGACGCCGAGGGGCTGATCCTTGATGGCCACCGCCTGAATGCCGGTCAGGCCGTTGTTGCCGCCGCTGATCGGGAAGGGAACGAACTGCACGCCAGCGAGATCCAGTACCCGGCTCCGGTTGGTGGCGAACTGGAAGCCGAGGTCCCAGGCGAAGTTCTTGGTCGTGACCGGCCGCACGTTGAGTGCGACCTCAACGCCCGCATTCCGGAGGCTCGCCGCGTTAGCCGGCTTCTGGGTGTAGCCGGTGCTGCCGGCCACCGGAAGATTCAGGATGACGTCGGTGGAGAGGGCGCGATACCAGGTGAAGCCCAGATCGGCCTTGTCCTGCCAGAGTCCCAGATCGAACCCGGTCTCGAACTCCTTCACCCGCTCGGGGCCGAGATCGGTGGTGGGGAGGATGTAGCTGGAGATGAGTCCGCCCACGCCGTTCTGCTGAGTCGAGACCGCGGGGCCCCAGCCACCATCGGTGCCGCCCCAGCCACCCAGCAACACGCTGGATAGGAGGTACGGCGCCGGCTGGGTGCCGCTCTGCCCATACGCGGCGCGCACCTTGCCGAAGGTGAGCCAGCGGTTGGTTCCTTCCGCGCTCCGGAAGAAGGTCCAGGCGGCGCTGCCCTTGGGATACCAGTTGTGCCGAGTGGTGGCGCCGAAGGTCGAGGCGCCGTCGTTCCGGATCGCCGCGGTCAGGTACAACTGATCGAAGAGATCCGCGCTCACCTGGGCAAAGTACGACTCCAATCGGATCGTCTGCTTGTAGTCATACGGCGGCAGCTGGGCGGAGGTGTTCGCCAGGTTGAACGGGTCCGGCGCGATCAGACCGGTGCCCAGGGTCTGCCGGCTCTGATATTGGTTCGAGTTGAGGTTCTGCCCCACCGTCACCGCACCGCTCCAGGTCGGGCTGATCTTGTAGCGTGCGGTCGCGGTCAGGTTGTGGTCGATCTGGAAGGACTTGATGTAGCCGGCGTTCACCCCACCAACACCGTTGATGCCTGCAACCGTGGTATTGGAGTTCGACCACGGCCACCCCTGGGTCCGCTCGTCGTTGGCATAATCCGCTCCGAGCGTGTAGTTGAACGAGAGCCAGGAGAGAGCGCCGTACTCGACGTTGATGCCCCCGAAGGTCCGTCCAACCTGGGACTTGTTGAAGGACTCGTTGGCGACGAAGAAGGGGTTGTCGTACCCTCGGCCGGTCTGTTCCGAGCCGGCCGCCGGGTTGGGGAATCGGTACGTGCGCTGCAGATTCGTGACCGGATCGAGATAGGGCAGGTTGTTGAACTCCGGCGGCGAGCGCCAGGCTCCCAGCAGCAAGCCGTCCGTGCTGTTCCGGCTGGTGATGAAGCCACCGTTTCCGTCGATGTAGGCGATGTTCGCCCCGATCTTGAGATTGTCGAAGACCCGGTGGGATCCGTTGAACCGCACCGAGAACCGGTCGAACTTGTCGTTGTTCCCGGTGATCGAGCCTCGCTGGTTAGTGGCTCCGCCCGAAAGGAAGAACGTGGTGCGGTCGTTGCCGCCCGAGATCGTCAGCGCATTGTCGAAAATGTGGCCGGTCTGAAACATCTCGTTCCCGTGATTGAACGTCGGCGTGCCGGCAGCGAGCGCAGGTCCCCAGCTCACCGCCTCGGGGAAGGCTACGAAGCAGTTGGGCGTACCTCCGGAGAGACATGCAGGTGAGACTCCTCCACTGCCCAAGCCATACTTGGTTTGCAGTTCGGGAAGCCGAGCCACGTCGTCGAATGACGCCGAGCTGCGGAAGGAGTACTTGGTCGGACCGGGCCGCCCTTTCTTAGTGGTGATCAGGATGACGCCCTGCCCCGCGCGCGACCCATAGATGGCTCCCGAGGCCGCACCCTTCAGCACTTCCACGTTTTCGATATCGTTGGGGTTGATGTCGACCGCCCGATTGGACGGAGCTGCGCTGGAGTTGATGGCTCCGCTGCTGGGATTGTTGTAGCTGATCGAATTATCGATCGGCACTCCGTCCACGATGATCAGCGGCTGGGCGTCGGCTCCGCTGATGCCGCTCCCGGCACTGATAGTCGTCTGACCGCGAATCAGGATCGAGGACGAGGCACCGGGATCACCCGAGCTCGAGGTGATGGTGACGTTGGGCGCCTTGGCCGCGAGCGCGTTCACCACGTTGGGCTCCGCGCTCCGCACGATCGAGAGCGAGTCGACCGAGCTCCGTCCCGTCCCCAGCTTCTCCACCTCGCTGACGGTTCCCGCGCCGGTGACGACCAGCTCACCCAGCTGCAGCGGGTTGTCCGCCAGGGTGAAGTCCTGGACCGCGGAGCCGCCGCTGAGATCCACCTGCGCCGTGCGGGCCTTGTAGCCCACCAGGCGCGCCGTCACGGTGATTGGACCGGAAGGGATGCGCGCTCCAGGAATCAGGATGGTGTAACTACCATCGGGCCGCGTGACCGCGCCGGCACCCAGTTGTTCGATGATGACGCCGGCCGACGGGAGTGGCTCACCTTGCTCAGTGGTGACTTTGCCGGTGAGGGTAGCGGGCTGCTGAGCTCGCATTGTGCCCGGCAGCAGGGCCAGTGCCGCCACTGCCAGGCAGGCGACTCGCAGCTGGAATCGCGACCGACTGAACGATGATTGCGTCATGTTTCCTCCGTAGACCGACTCGAGAGCTGTGACGAGATGAAACACCCGAAGCTTCGAAGCTCGTCACCGGCTCCGAAGCACCGTCCTTACGGACGGAAGCGGTATCCCCAGGCGAGCGCCGTCAGGATGTGGCGAGGATTTGCGGGATCGTCTTCCAGCTTGCGGCGGAGTCGCGCGATGTGGGTATCCACCGCACGGCGGCTCACCGCGGTGCCGGCGCCCCAGACTTCCCGCAGGAGCTCGATCCGGGAAGCAATCGCGCCCCGCCGGCGCATCAGGGCGAGCAGCAGGCGAAACTCGGTGTGGGTCACTCGCACCGGCTGGCCGCCTCGAAGCACCGTCTGCGTCGCCGGCTCCAGCGTGATGCTTCCGAATCGGATCGTACCCGCCCATGCGGGGGACACGCCGGTGGGGAGCCGGCGAGTCCGGTGGAGCAGCTCTTCTACCCGAGCGATGAGCTCCCGCACGACCGACGCTTCGGCGTTCCCCCCGTGCTCGAGCTCCATCCCGTTGGTTTCCGCCAGCACCGGCGCGAGCGGTGGCTCAACCTGGTACTCGTGGAGCAGGGGCTGGCCGTCCGCGGGGGCCGCGTCGGCCAGCTCGCCTGCGGGATCAGGTGTCAACTCACTCGGCGCACCGTTCTCGTGGCCGAGGGCCGGCCAAGGAGCCGGGAGCGAGTCGTCGTCGATGATGAGAATTCGCGTAGCGCCTCCGGTGCCGAATCCGCCGGCTGAGCACGACCGCTGAAGATTTCGGTGTGGCTCTGGATCGACGGGATCGACACCGGTATTGCGGCAGCGACACCGTCAGGGCTGAGTCGCCCGAGCGCTACGATAGGTTCTGGTGGTCGAAGGAAGAACAGGATGGGAGTAAAACGCTGCTGGGGAACCGCGAACCGCTGGTACGGTGGTATGAAGTGCCCGCAACGGTTCAACTACCGACGCGTGGCATATGTTTCAGGTCGAGCGCTAGGCGGTGTCCCTTCGCGCGCTCAGGGCAGGCTCTCCGTCGTAGGCGTCTGGCTCTTGAGGGACTCCAGCGTGCGGGCCATCTCATCGGCACGCAGGTCGAAATGCGAGCCGTGCCAGGCCGGAATCCCGGCCCGCAGAATGATCGCCTGGGGGGACTGGTGTACCACCCCGACCCGCTCCGCGATGTACCGGGAGAGCGGCCGGGAATGGATCACGTCGACCAGGTAGACCGGAACGTCGCCTTGCAGCCGCCGAAGCGAGCGCATCTCCTCATACGCCATGCTGCTGGTCGGACATATGGGACTGTGCTTATACACGACAGCCAGCGGCTGCGCCAACGCCGTCGCTACATCCGCCTCCGTCGCGATCTTTTGCATTTCTCTCCGTCCGTTAATTCACCAAAAGGCTTAGAGGACACAAAGGTTACGTAAACATGTAGAGTCCTCCTACTCGCGCGCCCAGCATGGGGCAAGGCTTTTTGGGTGAACTCCAGAGTACAACAAGTTCGTCGCTAGGAAGACCAACAACAAAAAAACCTGCTTTCAAGATGTCAGAAGCGCGAGAACGAGGATCCAACGAGTTGACGTAACCTTTGTGTCCTCTAAGCCCTTTGCGGTGAAGTCTTTTTCATCTTTGTTCGAGACACCTACGTCAGGCGCATGCGCTCGAGCAGGCGATTGAATCGGGGATCGAGCCGCAGGCCGTCCAGCATCGGCTCGATCTTCAGATACGCCAGCCAGCCGCGCCGATCCTGGTACGCGCGCTCCATCCATTCGAAGGCGGCGTCCGGTTCGCCCAGCGTAACGTATAAGCCGGCCTGCGCGACCGGAGAGATGTAGCGGGTCTTTGCGCGTTGATCGAGCTCCCGCAGAATCCCGCGCGCCTCGTCGGGCTGCCCTCTTTTGGCGGCGACGTGTCCCAATCCCGCTAGCGCGAGCGCGTCGTGCTCGGAGCTGACGAGGGCCTCCTTGAACGACGCAGTGGCCTCGTCGTAAAGCCCCTGTTGTAGATAGACCAGGCCGAGCAGGCGATGGGTCTCCTCGGAGGTCGGGTTCAAGGCCAGCGCGCGTCTCAGGTTGTCCAGCGCCGGATCGTACTGCCGCGCATAGTACTGGAGCCACCCCATGCTGCGGCGGATGGAGACCGATACCGGGTCCAGGTCGATCGCGGTGCGGCCCTGAGTCAGTGCCTCATCAAACCGTCCCATGGCGGCGAGGAACCAGGAGTACCACTGGCGCGCCGTGGAGTAGCGGGGGTTGAGATCGATGGCGCGGGTGAACTCGCGCTCCGCCCCGGCCCAATCCCAATCGAAGATGAAGATGACCCAGCCCAGTGAGGTGTGCGCCTCCGCCAGCGTCTCGTCCAACTCGATCGCCTTCCGCGCTTCCGCCCTGGCCCGCTCCATCCCCTCGAATACGGGCGCGCCGCGATAATCGAGATCGAGCGCGTAGGAATCGGCCAGGCCGCTGTAAGCCAATGCATATCCCGGGTCTTCCCGAATCGCCGCCTCGAAATAACGGATCCCTTCCTTGATAGCGTCCTGGCTCCGCCGGTTCCACCAGAAGCGACCCTTCAGGTACAGACTGTACGCCTTCACGTTGGAGGTGTAGCGCACCGGGGTGGGGTCCCCCAGGTCACCGAGGAGCTGCGTGGACCTGAGGGTTCGCACGATGGTCTGGGCGATCTCGTCCTGCACCGCGAACACATCCGCGAGCTCCCGGTCGTACCGCTCCGACCAGAGGGTGGTGCCATCGGCTGCGCTGTTAAGCTGGACTGTGATGCGGATCCGGTTGCCCGCCTTGCGTACCGATCCATCGAGCACCACGGCCACGTTGAGCTTCGCGCCGATCTTCCGCACATCCTCGCGCAGATTCTTGAACGCGAACACCGAAGTGCGGGAGGCGACCTGGAGACCCTCGACCTTGGAGAGTGCATTGATCAGCTCGTCCGTCATCCCGTCGCTGAAGTACTCGTTCTCCGGATCGGCGCTGGAGTTGACGAACGGCAGGACGGCGATGCACCGGCACTCGGTCTCTGGCACCGACACCGGCGCTTGGGCCGGCTTCACCAACGCCTCACTGAACTCTTCCATGGTGGTGAACCGGTCGGCCGGAGACTTGGCCAGCGCCCGCTGCAGCGCGAGCTCGACGGCGAGCGGGACGGTCGGACGCAGCGTGCGAATCAGCGCCGGGGTCTCGACGGCATGCCGCGCCATTGTCGCCCGCGCTCCGGTGCCGGCGAATGGTGGCTGTCCGCTCAACATCTCGTACAGCACGCAGGCGAGGCTATAGAGATCGCTGCGTCCATCGAGATCGCGCTCGGCGCTGGCTTGCTCCGGACTCATGTACGCCGGCGTGCCGACGGCGAGGCCGCGATCGGTGGTGAAGACATTGTCTCCGCCGGCGGCGGACATCGCCGTGGCGACGCCGAAGTCCGCCACCACCGGTTCGCCCTCCTGGAGCAGGATGTTTTCTGGCTTGATGTCGCGGTGAATGACGTGGTGCCGATGCGCGTAGCCCAGCGCGGTCGCGACGGCGCGGGTGATCCGGAGCGCGGCGTCGATCGGCAGCGGCCCTTCCCGGGCCAGCCGGTCGCGGAGCGTCTCGCCGCCGGCGTAGGGCATGACGAAGTAGAGCAAGCCGTCGCATTCGCCGGAGTCGTGTACCGGAAGGATCTGCGGATGCGAGAGCCGGGCGGCGATACGGATCTCGCGGAGGAAGCGCTGCGGCTCGTAGCCCCGCGTGCTGCTGGGCAGCAGCACCTTCAGAGCGACTTTGCGGCCGTGCTTGAGGTCCTCGGCCAGATACACGCGTGCCATCCCGCCGCGGCCGATCTCCTCCTCGATGCGGTATCGGTCGGCAACGGCGGCTCGCAGGCTCTCCGGGACGGCGGTCACGTGGGTGGCTCCAGCTGGGCTACCTTGGAAGGGAACCATCCCAGCAACGATCCACAAGCTCGGCTGGTTCCCGCTATTACCTATGTCCGATACTAACCTCGCGGGGTCGGTAGGCCGGCGAGAAAACGCTGGATGCTGCCGAAGTAGTTCGCGGAGTCAACGTCGAACGCGTCGCCGTGCCCACCCCGGAGCTCCACGAACGTCTTGGGAGGAGGAGCGGCCTGGTAGAGCCGGCGCCCGTGTGCCAGCGGAATTACCTCGTCTCCCGCGGCGTGCAGGAACAGCTTGGGAACCAGAACCTTTGAGATCTTGTCGATGGAATCGAAGCGCGTACCGGAGATCCAGCGGACCGGTATAAAAGGATACAGCTCCTGACCTCGTTGCCGGACCGAGGTGGGCGCACCTTCGACGATTAACCCGGCGGTCGGTACCCGGCTGGCCAGGTCGACCGCGACCGCCGATCCCAGCGAATGTCCGAAGACCGCAATGCGATCCGCCGGCACACCGACGACTTTCCGCAGATAGCGGTACGCGGCATCCGCATCCCGATAGAGCCCCTGCTCGTTCGGCACACCTTGGTTCTCTCCATAGCCCCGGTAGTCGAACGCCAATAGGCTGAGCCCCAGCCGGCGGAGACCGGCATAGTGCACCGGACGGTCGAACTCCGAGAGGTTCCCTGCGTTGCCGTGACAGATGAGCAGCCAGAGCCCGGCCGGCTTGGAGTCCGCCGGGATGAGCCAGCTCACCAGGGTAAGCCCGTCTTCGGTGGGAATCTTTACCCGCTGAACCGGGAGGCCCAGTTGTGCCGGCGGTGGGATCAGGCTCCGCTGCGGTCCCGGGAAATAAATCAGCCGGCCTTCATTGAAGCGCAGCAGGACCAGGATGGCGAGGTATGCCGCAACTGCGATTGCAACGACCGTCCAGGTCACGGTGCGAATCGACCTAGAGCGATTCAAGCGGGATAGTAGCGCCCCGAGCGGCGGGACATGTCCAGCAGAGCCGGCGCGGGACGGAACCGCTCGCCGAACTGCTCCTGAAGTTGGTACAGGGTCTCGACCACTCGTCCGGGCCCCAGGTCGTCGATCATACGGAGCGGCCCCCCTCGAAACGCTGGGAATCCGATGCCGAAAATGGCGCCGATATCAGCGTCGCGGGCGCTTCGCACCACGTTCTCCGCACACGCCATGGCGGCTTCGTTCAACATGCTGTATACCAGCCGTCGCTCGAGCATCTCCGCGTCAGCCTCCACCTGACGAACCCCGAGAAGCGGATAGACACTGCTATCCACCCCTGCCTTGTGACCTTCCTTGTAGCGGTAGAACCCGCGGCCGTTCTTTCGGCCCAGTCGGGTTGCGCCGAGCATCCGGCTGAGCGTGCCCGCCGGCTTCATCCGTTCGCCGAATGCCTCGTGCATCACGCTTCCAGCCTTCTCGGCCACATCGAGGCCCACCTCGTCCAACAGCGCAACTGGCCCAACGGGGAATCCGAAGCGGGTCATCGTCCGGTCGAGAACTTCGATGGGCACACCTTCCTGGAGCAGGTGGCCGGCCTCATTGAGATAGGGAGACAGGATCCGGTTGACCCAGAACCCGGGACGGTCGGCCACGACGATGACCGTCTTGCCCATGCGCCGGCCAAACCGAACCGCCGTGACCAGAGTGTCGGGTGCGGTGGCCCGGGTCGGTATGACCTCCAGGAGCGGCATGCGTTCGACCGGCGAGAAGAAATGCATTCCCAGTACCCGCTCGGGACGGCGGGCCCGCTCCGCAATGTGACGGATCGGGATGGTCGAAGTGTTGGTAGCGAAAATGGTGTCCGGCCGCACCTCGGACTCCACCTCTGCCAGCACCTTCCGCTTGGTCTCGAGGTCCTCGAACACCGCCTCGATCACCAGGTCGGCCCGGTTGAACCCGCGATAGTCGGCGGAGCCGGAGAGCAGCGCGCCCAGGCGCTCGTATTGTTGCTTGGTCAGTCGCCGGCGATCGAGGCGTTCCCTGAGGAGTCCGGTCGCGGCGTTGAGTCCTTTACCGACCCGACCCAGATCCGCGTCTTTGAGCCGGGTGTCCACCTCCACATTGAGCACGGCGGTCCCGGCGATTCCTGCTCCCATGAACCCCGAGCCGACGATGGCGAGCCGGCGGATCTGGCGTGGCGTCGCCGTTCCCGGCGGAACACCGTCATCCTTCTTGAGCGCCGTGGTTGCGAAGAAGATCTGCACCAGCTTCCGGGAAACGTCACCCACCGCGAGCCCGCCGAAGGCACGGTGCTCTTCCGCGAGTCCCGCGGTGATGCCCTGCTCCAGTCCCACCCGCACCGCTTCCAGCGCTGCGAGCGGCGCCGGGTAGTGACCGCCAGTCTTCTTGAGAACCTCCTTGCGAGCGGCCCGGTAGACCAGCCGGCGGCCCGCCGGTGTACGGTCGAGAATCAGGCCGGCGAACCCGCCTCGCTTCGCCCGTTTGGGCAAGCCTTCGCGCGCGAGCCGGTCAGCGGCTCCCACCGCCACCTGCCGCAGAATGCTGCGTGGGACGACCTCATCGACCAGCCCTAGACGGAGGGCCTTGGAAGCGCGCTCGCTCTTTCCCGTGAGGATCATGTCGAGTGCCGCACGGGCTCCGATCAGCCGGGGGAGACGTTGGCAACCGCCTGCGCCGGGTATCAGGCCGAGCTGCACCTCGGGAAGCCCGAGCTGCGTCTTGGGGTGGTCGGTGGCGATCCGGTAATGACAAGCGAGCGCCAGCTCCAGTCCGCCGCCGAGACAGGCACCGTGGATCGCCGCGACGATCGGCTTGTGGAACGTCTCCACCCGGCTCACCGTTTCCTGCCCCTCGAAGCTCAGCCGCTCCGCCGCGTCCTGGCTGGTGATCGCCGTGAATTCCTCGATATCGGCGCCCGCGATGAAGTTGTCGGTCTTGCCCGAGATCAGCACGACAGCTCGAGCGTCGGCGTTGTCCCGAAGCCCGATGAGCAGTGCCTCCAGCTCGATTCTCGCCGCGGCGCTGAGCTTGTTGACCGGCTCGCCGGGAAGATTGAAGCTGATGACGGCGATGCCATTTTCGTTGGTGGTAGTGAAGGCGGACATGGTTTCAGTCGTCAGTCGTCAGTCGCCAGTCGTCAGTCCTTCCGAGGCGAGCTGCGTTGTGTGGTTGACTCGATCCGAAGACTCTTGGCTGCCACATGTCTGATGACTGATGACTGACGACTGATGACTCGATCATCATCTCCTCTCCAAGACCATCGCGTACCCCATCCCGCCCTGGGCGCAGATCGAGACCAGGCCGAACTCGACATCCTGCCGGCGCATTTCGTTGGCCAGCCGGGTCACCAGCCGCGCGCCAGTCGCGGCGAAGGGATGACCGATCGCGATCGAGCCACCGGCGACGTTGGTACGGTCCCAGTCGACCTCGCCCACCGGCCCCGGGAGCCCGAGTCGATCGGCCCACGCCTGCGAGCCCCAGGCTTGGATGTTGGAGAGCACCTGCGCCGCGAAGGCTTCGTGAATCTCGACCAGCCCCAGCTCCGCCCAGGTGAGTCCTGCTCGCTCCAGCGCCTTGGGCACCGCGTAGACCGGGCCCATGAGAAGCTGCCAGCCGGGGTCCACCGCGCTCACGGCGTAGCTCCGGATGTACGCCAGCGGCTCGTAGCCGAGCGCCTTGGCTTTTTCTTCCGCCATGAGCAGCACCGCCGCGGCCCCATCGGTCAGCGGCGACGAGTTCCCCGCGGTGACGGTGCCGTACTTGCGATCGAACACCGGCTTGAGCTTGGCCAGCGCCTCGAGTGAAGTGTCGGACCGAATGCCATTATCACCGGTGACTACCTCGTCCAACTCGCGCCCGTCAAACCATGGCGCGATCTCGGCGGTCAGCCTGCCGTCGGCGGTGGCGGCTGCCGCGCGCTGGTGGCTCATGAGCGCGATGCGATCCTGCTCCTCGCGGCTGATCCCGTTTTCCTTCGCCATCTTCTCGGCCGACTGTCCCATGCTCTCGCCGGTGGAGGGCTCGGCGATCGCAGGGGTCACCGGAATCAGGTCGCGCGGCCGCACTCGGCTGATCGTCGCCAGTCTCCCACCGATGCTCCTGGCCTTGCTGACGTCGACCAGCATACGGCTGAAACGGCGGGAGTGCAGGATGGGAATGTCGGAGAGCGATTCGACTCCGCCCGCGAGGATCACGTCAGCGTTGCCGAGCCGAATCTGGTCCGCGGCATTGCTGATCGCCTGCGCGGCGGAGGCGCAGGCGCGATTGATGGTGTACGCCGGCACGCTGGGCGGGAGCTGCGGGAGGAGACTCACCTCCCGCGCCACATTCGGAGTCAGGGCCGATGGCACCACCTGGCTGAAGACGACTTCGTCGACCTCGCGCCCGTCTACCTCGCTCCGGTAGAGCAGCTCCCGGGCGGCAAACCGGGCGAGCTGGACCGCGCTGACGTCTCGAAACGTGGTGCCACTCTTGGCGAACGGCGTGCGAACGCCGGCCACGACTGCCACCCGGCGGTCCGTAAGCGAATCGACCATCTTACCTCGGGAAGGGTGATTACTTTCTCTTTGCTACTACGCTGGCAACCGCCCGCCAACGGTCGGCGTCAACGGTTTCGAGCGCCTCGCGCCCGTGGATAATTGTCAGGGGGGCGACCAGGCGGGCCAATTCGCCGGGGCGCAGGAGATGCTTGTCCGAGGTCGGGCCCCATCCCGCCTCGCGTTGCGCCTCGAGAAAGGTCTCCATCATGAGCACGCCGCCGGGCCCGACCAGCCGGAGAATTCGCGGCATGCTGGCTCGGTCAAGATAATTGAATACCAGAACCGCATCAAAAGTCCCCAGCTCGGGCCAGGGGCCCTCGAGATCCAGTCCCTGCCACTCGATGGTTAAACGATTCGCCGCCGCGAGTCTCGCTCCGACCGCAAGCTTCGACGCATCGCGGTCCATCGCCACGACGCGGGCTCCCCGGTGCGCCGCTGCCAGAGCGTGGCGGCCGCTGCCACAAGCCAGATCGAGTACCCGATCGTCCCGGCGGATTCGATGAGCGTGCCAGAGAAACCAGGTGCTGGGCCGCATTCACGGCGCTCCCTGGAGCGACCCAGCATCCAACAGCTGGCGGCCCAACCTGCCGATCTTCTGGTAATCGGCGGCGGCATCAATGGCGCGGGGATCGCGCGCGACGCCGCGATGCGCGGCTTGCGCACGATTATGGTGGAGCAGAATGACCTCGGGTCGGGAACCAGCTCGCGGTCGAGCCGCCTGATTCATGGCGGGCTTCGCTACCTGGAGCAGGGCGAGTTCGGCCTGGTGATGGAAGCCAACCGCGAGCGCCGCACCCTCCAGCGGATCGCGCCTCATCTGGTCTGGCCGTTGCCGTTCGTGTTTCCGGTTCACCGGGGAGATCGGATCACGCGCTGGCAGCTCGCCGCGGGAATGCTGCTCTATGATCTGCTAGCCCTCTTTCGCAATGTCCGGCCGCACCGTCTCCTGGGAAAGCGCGGCATGCTGGAGGCGGAACCGATGCTCCGCGATCGCGGGCTACTCGGCGGCGCCCGGTACTTCGATGCTCAATGTGACGATGCCCGTCTGGTGATCGCCACTGCCCGATCTGCGATCTACCACGGCGCCCTGGTCGCCAACTACGTCGCGGTCGCCAGCCTGGAGCGGACCGCCGGTCGGGTGGTCGGTGCCCAGCTGGAGGACCGGATCACCGGAGAACGCGGCGTCGTTCGCGCCAGCGTCGTGGTGAACGCCGCCGGACCGTGGGCCGATCGGGTGCGCCGCCTGGAGGACGCCGGAGCGGCGCCGCTGCTGCAGCCTACCAAGGGCATCCACGTCGTGGTAGACCGGCACCGGCTCGACAACCGCGACGCCGTCGCCTTTACCAGTCCCATCGACGGCCGGGTCATGTTCGTACTTCCCTGGGGAAATCTCTCGTACATCGGCACCACCGACACCGACACTGTTGACCCGCCCGACGACCTCAGGATCGGCGCCGATGATATCGTGTACTTGCTCCGCTCCGCCAACGCGCGCTTCCCCAGCGCTCGCCTCGGCCTGGAAGATGTACGAGTCGCCTGGGCCGGTCTCCGCCCGCTGGTGCTGGATCGCGATCGCCGCTCCGCGTCCAGCCGGCCGCGGGAGCACGTCATCGTCCAAGGCTCGGGAGGGATGCTGACGGTCGTCGGGGGGAAGCTTACTACCTATCGCTCGATGGCGGCCGAGGTGGTGGATCAGGCGATGCGCGAGCTACGCCATCGGGATGGACGGCAGCGCCATGGCGACGCCCGAACCGATGAAGATCCGCTGCCGGGAGGAGAGACGGCGGACCTCAGTCAGTTTCGCGAGCGCGGTCTGGAACTGGGGATCTCACCGGAGAGCGTTGATCACCTGCTGCGGCACTACGGGACTGAAGCTGCGGGGATCTTCAATCTGGGTGGAGCGGATCGCCGTCTGTTGCGCCGTTTGCTCGAGCCTCATCCGGCGATAGAGGCGGAGGTCATCCATGCGGTGCGCCGTGAGTTGGCCCAAACCGTCGAAGACGTCCTGGTGCGGCGCTTCCATCTCTACTATGAGGACCCCGACCACGGCGTCCCAGCTGCCCGGCGAGTAGCCGAGCTGATGGGGGAGGAGCTTGGCTGGGACGCGGCGGGGATCGAAGAGGAGGCGGCGCGGTACCAATCCTTTGCCAGTCAGGCGGGTTACGGCGTGAGATAGTGGAACTCCGGCATCGCCTTGAGGTTCTCCTTCGTCGCACCTTTGAGGATGAGCTTGTTATTGCTGAATGGCGATGGCTGGGCTGGATGTAAGAAAGACGGAAGGCGGCGTGCCGGTTCCCGACACGCCGCGCCGGCTGCAGGGCTACTGGTTAAGAGAATGCGGGTACGGGCAGTCGATTACCGCACGACGACCTGCCCTGTCATCAGGGGTCCGTGCACGGCGCAATCGTACGAGTACGTGCCCGCCGTGCTGAACGTGAACTGATAGCTGCCGCTGCTCTGAGTAGTGCTGCTGGTGAAACCGGGCGATCCGGTTGACCGCACGCTATGGGGGAGACTGCCGACCCAATTCCAGGTGACGGTGCCTCCAACAGCGACAGTATCCACAGCGGGATCCTGCGTGCTGTTGTGGTTGCTCTTGAAGAAGATGTCCCCGACCTGCACCGACGCCGTCGTTGGCACCGGTGGCGGCGCCTGGGCCGTGGCCGTGAACGTCAAAGGCGACCCGGTCAGACTGCCTGAGGTGGCGGTGATGGTCACGGGACCAGGGGTGCCGCCCAGGGTGACGGTCACCGCGGAGATGCCGGAGCCGTTGGTCGGCACCGTCGGCGCGGAGGTGGTTCCCCCGCTCGCCGCCCACGCTACATCCACTCCTGCAATCCCGTTGCCAAACTGATCCGCGACCTTGGCCTGCAGCTGCTGCGCGAGCTGGCTGTTGACGTTCCCGACCTGATCGTTTCCACCGGCGGCCGTCAGTGCGGTCGCCACGTCTGGGTTGGCGGTGGCGGTGAAGCTGACTGGCGATCCATTCGCGCCGCTCAGGGAGGCGGTCGCGGTCTGCGATCCCGAGGTCGTGCCCAGGGTCCAGGCACTGCTCGCGATCCCGTTTGCATCGGTGACCGCGGCGGTAGGAGCGAGGGTGCCGCCCGAGGTCGTCGCCCAATTCACCGTGGTGCCGGCGCTGGCTGCGCCGCCGTCGGTGACCACCACCTGAAGCGGACTTGCCAAGGGCTGTCCCACCGTGGCGGTTTGGGCATCCCCGTTGTTGGCCGAAGTCTTGGCAATGCTGATGGTCGAAGGTGGGGTGCCACCGTCTCCGTTACCCCCGCCGCAACTGGAGAGCAGTAGCCCGAGCAGGACCGGGGCGACCGGGAGCTGAATGCCGCGAAGTCTGAGCATAGACCTGCCGATGCTAGGAGAAACCGATCGTAAACGCTGGCGTATTCTCAAGGATACCGGCCGGGAAGGGACCTGCAAGGTATGGTGCGACGGTTCTCCAATCATTCTGAGGAGCCGTTATCTTTCGACGCGCCTCCGGCACAATTCTCTTCATATGATTTTAAGACGCCGGAGCTGACCGGCAGCATCTCAGGCAGGATGTGACTCGTGGACCCAAATGTGTTCGAAACGGCCAACGCAGGCTTCGCCCAGGCCATGTATGAGGAGTACCTACGGGACCCGGCCGCCGTCGGGCCCGAGTGGAGGCGCCTGTTTGAGAGTGGAGTAGTTGGAGAACGGGGCAGCGGGGCAGATGGGCAGCGGGGCGGGGCAGATGGGCAGCGCGGCAGCGGGGCGGCGGGGCAGTTACAACGCGGGGCGGCGGGGCAGCGGGGCAGCGAGGCAGTCGCGGAGGACGGCGTCTCAGGAACGGCAGCGCGGCCGAGCGACCCCGCGGCCTCGTCTACAACCGCCCCGCTGCCCCGCGGCCCCACGGCCCCGCCATCGGGCGCCAGCCCGATCAAAGGCCCTGCCGCAAAGCTCGTCGCCAACATGACGGAGAGTCTCACGGTCCCCACGGCGACCACCTTCAGGGTGCTCCCAGTGGCGATGTTGGAGGACCGCCGGCGGGCGCTCAACTCGGCGATGCAGGCCGCGGGCAAGCCGGGGAAGATCTCGTTCACCCACCTCATCGCGTACGCCATCGTGCAGGCGGCCAAGCAACAGCCGGTGATGGCGCAGACCTTCGGGATCATCGAGGGAGTCCCCCATCGGGTGCAGCCGGACGGAATCGGACTCGGACTCGCCGTGGACGTACAGCGAAAGGACGGCAGCCGGGGCCTCGTGGTACCGGTCATCAAGCACGCCGAGTCGATGGACTTTGCCAGCTTCCATGGCGCTTACGAGTCGCTAGTTGAGAAGGCGCGCACCAACAAGCTGATGCCGGATGACTTTGCCGGCGCCACCATGCAGTTGACCAATCCCGGGGGACTCGGGACGGTCGCTTCGGTGCCGCGCCTCATGGCCGGCCAGGGCAGCATCATCGCAGTCGGTGCCATCGGCTACCCGGCGGAATTCTCCACTGTACCGGAGAGCACTCTCGCCCAGCTCGGCGTCAGTAAAGTCATGACCGTCACCAGCACCTACGATCACCGGATCATCCAGGGCGCGGAGTCCGGCGCATTCCTGGGGATTGTCGACCGGCTGCTTCAGGGCGACCAGGATTTTTATGACGGGATAGCGAAGAGCCTGGGGGTAACGGTTGCCGCTCCCTCAGCTCCTTTGGGACAAGCTGTCCCGGGAGGCAGGGCTGCCTCGGCGGCGCCCCAAGAGCCGGTCGCGCCGGAGATGTTGTATCACGTCGCGGCGGCGATGGCGTTGGTGAAGGCTTTCCGGATGCACGGCCACCTCGCAGCCCATCTCGATCCGCTGGGGACCGAGCCGCTCGGCGACCCCGCCCTCAACCCGGCATCGCTTGGTCTTACGCCTGAAGTCATGGCGGCGATTCCATCCAAGGTTCTCCGCATCGCCGTCCCTGGTACTACGCTCGCCGAGTCACTGCCCTACCTCCAGGCCACCTACTGCGGAACCATGGCCTACGAGATCGAGCACATCTCGACCCACGAAGAACGGGTCTGGCTCCGGGAGAAGATCGAGTCCGGCGCCCACCGCCGGCCGCTCTCACCGGAGCGGCAACGTTGGCTGCTTCAGCGGCTCACCGAGGTCGACACCCTGGAGCGCTTTCTCCACAAGGCCTACCTCGGCCAGAAGCGCTTCTCCATCGAAGGCCTGGACATGCTGGTGCCGATGCTCGATCTCACCATCGAGCGAGCCGCCGACTCGGGGGCCCGCGACGTGGTGATTGGGATGGCGCACCGGGGCCGGCTCAACGTGCTGGCCCATACCATCGGCCGGCCCTACGAGACGATCTTCGCCGAGTTCGAGGGCGGGCGACAGGTCGAGGCGGGACAGCTTACGCCGGAGGGCGGCACCGGCGACGTGAAGTATCACCACGGCGCCGAAGGGGCCTACGTCACCTCCGAGGGCAAGGCGATTACAGTCAGCCTTGCACCCAACCCGAGTCATCTCGAGTACGTCTCGCCGGTGGTGGACGGCCGGGCTCGCGCGAAGCAAACCCAGCGGCGCGGCCGCGAGGCGCACCACGATCCCACGGCGGCGTTGCCGGTCGCCATTCACGGCGATGCCGCGTTCGCCGGCCAGGGCGTCGTGGCCGAAACACTCAACCTCGGCGCGCTCAAGGGCTATCGCACCGGCGGCACCCTGCACCTGATCACCAACAATCAGGTGGGGTTCACCACCGACATGGAGGACGCCCGGTCTACCCGCTACGCCTCCGACCTCGCCAAGGGTTTCGACATCCCGATTATCCACGTCAACGCCGACGACGCAGAAGCCTGTCTATCCGCCGTGAGGTTGGCGATGGCGTATCGAGACAAGTTCCATCAGGACGTGGTAATCGATCTGGTAGGCTACCGCCGGCACGGCCACAACGAGGGTGACGAGCCGGCGTACACCCAGCCTGTCATGTACGAGCGGATCAAGAATCTGCCCACCGTTCGGGAGCAGTATGCTCGCGCCCTGATCCAAGCCGGCGTCATCACTCAGGAGGACGCCGACCGCCAGGCCGCCGAGGTGTACCAACGCCTGGTCGACATCCAGCAGGCATTCAAGAACAGCATGGGCAGGGCGTCACCGCAGGAACGGCCGGTCCGGCTAAGTGGCCCGGGACAGGAAGTGGACACCGCGCTGGCGCCGGAATTCCTCACCGCCTTGAACGATCAGCTACTTAGCTGGCCCGAGGGCTTCGCAGTGAATCCAAAGCTCAAGCGGCAGCTGGATCGGCGGCGGGCAGCGCTCGGACCGGACGGCGGGATCGAATGGGCTCACGCCGAAGCATTGGCACTCGGTTCCCTGTTGACGGAGGGGGTCCCGGTACGATTCACCGGGCAGGACACTGAGCGCGGCACCTTCAGCCAGCGGCATCTCGTGCTGCACGACGTGAACACCGGCGCCGCTATTGCTCCGATCAGGAATCTGCCTGGCGCGCTCGCGCCGATGGAGCTGCATAACAGCCCGCTGTCGGAGCTCGCGACGCTGGGATTCGAGTACGGCTACAGTGTCGCCGCACCGGAGGCGCTGGTGCTGTGGGAAGCCCAGTTCGGCGACTTCGTGAACGCCGCCCAGGTCATCGTCGATCAGTTCATCTCGGCAGGCCTAGCGAAGTGGGGGCTCACGACTCGACTGACCCTACTCCTGCCGCACGGCTACGAGGGCCAGGGGCCGGAGCACTCCAGCGCTCGAATGGCTCGTTTTCTCCATCTCGCCGCCGAAGGCAACATCCGGGTGGTGAACTGCACGACGCCGGCGCAGTACTTCCATTTATTGCGCCGCCAGGCCAAGCGCTCCCGGCAGCGGCCGCTGATTTTGTTTACGCCCAAGAGCTTGCTGCGCCACCCGCTGGCCATCTCCAAGCTGGAGGAGTTGGCCACGGGACGGTTCCAGCCGGTGATCGATGACGCGTTCTTTGCGAAGCAGCCCGAAGCGGCGGAGCGCATCCTGATGTGCACCGGAAAGGTCTACTACGACCTCCTGCCCGAAGCCGAGAAGTTGGGATCGAAGCGGCCCGCCATCATCCGATTAGAGCAGCTCTATACCTTCCCCTGGAACGAGCTGCGCCAGGTGCTCCCCCGCTATAGCGGGGCCAAAGAGCTGGTGTGGGTGCAGGAGGAGCCACTCAATATGGGAGCCTGGCGCTACCTTGAGGCCAAGCTGCGCGAGCTCGTAGCGGAAGGCCGCGGGATGGAGATCCACTATGTAGGCCGCCCCGAACGGGCCAGTCCGGCCGAGGGCTACCCGGCGGCGCATGCCGCGGAGCAAAGCCGGATTATACGAGAGGCTCTTGAATCCCGGTCATCTCGCCCATCGCTCGAGACGACAGCCAAAGCCGGCGAGGGACAAGGCTAAAGCAAATTCACCACAAAGGGCTCCAAGGACACACGAGATTCCTAACCCCACAAGCACAAAAAAACTGCTAGACGCCGCTGTAGGCCAAAACAAGAAGGGCGGCCATCTTGGGCCGCCCTCTTCGTTTCAGTCCTTGGAAACCAGTGGTCGTTCGGACGCCTGTCGGATCAAATGCCGGACCGGCTCCGAGAGGTGCTCCCCGTAATGGAGCAGAAACACTCCGCGAGAGCGCCGCTGCATCAGAAAGGCGATCAGGGGAGTGTCGGCCTTGGCCGCATTACAGTCTCGGCAGGCGAGGACCAGGTTGTCGGGCCGGTCGTACGCGGTTTGGCCGCGGCGGGGCCGGACGTGGTCCAGGGTGATCGCCTCCTGGCTGGTCTCGGTGCCGCAATAAGCGCAAACCGGGCCATGTTGGGCGAGCAACCAATCGCGGTGCGACTGCATGGAACGACCGGGGGAACGACGGAAACTAGGGACGGAAACTGCGGAATGTCTTCGAGATCTGCGTGCCACAAAATACCAAGTTGAGGGTGATGGGCGACCCGACCATTCGGGGCACCTCGCTAACTCCCTGGAAAATAGCAAGTTTGGAGCCAGAATGACAGTTGGGCGATTTCAGGGGGCCGCCGATTGCTTCCTAACGTCGTCCGCCTGAGCCCGATACCTCCCGTCCAGCAGCATCCCCCAGCGTCGGTCGTAGGGGTGGACCAGTGCGGCCGGGTGTCCCTCCGCCCGAAAGATCGGCCGGCCCTCGTTCACCCACTTAAAGAGGCCCCCCGACAGGTTCACCGTGCTGGTATAGCCTGCCCGTCGTAGGAATTCCGCAACTCTGGCCCCGCGATATCCAGCCGAGGAGTAGACCACGATCACCTCGGTCTTGGGTGTCTTTCCCAGGCTCTGGAGACTCGGTTGGTAGGGGTCGATCGGGACGGCACGGTCCAGGTGGCTGATGGCGAACTCGGGGGCGGTCCGGGCATCGAGTAACACTGGCTGAGGCTGCCCGGTGTCGCTCTGCCACCGGCCCAATTCGTCGGTGCTGATCCATTTGACGCTGGGGAACCGGGCGGCGGTGCGCCGCCGCAGGATCTCGAAGGCGACGGGACGGCCGGCGACGAGCAACACCACCCCGCCGACCAGGATGGGAAATATGACCATGACGAACAGGACCTTGACCCAACCTCGCACGACAACCTCCCTCCCTCGGTTCGAGCGGGCGACTGGCGCGGATCGCAACGAGATTGCAACATAGTCGGTCAGCGTTCACCGCCCCATGCGGCTACCCTCACCGAGAACTACCATGCGCCGCTATCTCCCGCAAAATCTGGATGTTGCGCTTCTGGTGCTCCGGCTCGCGCTGGCTGCCATCCTGCTCTATCATGGCCTGCCCAAAGTGATGAACTTTGGAGGAACGGTCGCCGGATTTCAGAGCATGCACGTTCCGGCGCCGACCCTGACAGCGGCGGTCGCCGCGGTCGCCGAGGTAATCGGTGGTCTTCTGATCCTCTTCGGCCTGGCGGTGGATATCGCCGGCCTGCTCGTCGTCATCGACATGCTGGGGGCAATTGTAACGGTGCAGCTGCCCAAGGGATTCGGCGGCTGGGAACATGAGTTCAGCATTCTGACTATGGCCTTGGCACTGGCCTTGGCGGGACCAGGGAGATATTCGGTTGGCGCGCGCAGTACTCGGTAGGCGGGGCCTTTCCGTCTTTGGCGCCGTCCTCTTCGCTCTCGGCTGTAGCGACGAGGCCCGGAATCCGAACCAGCCGTCGACGGGATCGCTGGAGGTCACCACGACCACCACCGGGCAGCCTTCGACTGGGGACGGATATTTCTACGTTCTCGACGGAAATCCCGCTGAACCGATTGCCTTCAACACTACCATTCATCTGACCGATCTTTTCGTCGGGTCTCATACCATCCAGCTCACCACCTTGCCGGAGGGTTGCACCGTATCGAGCCAAAACCCCATCACGGTGGGAGTCACCGACGACGTGCTCGCTACCGCCACGTTCGCGGTCAGCTGCGTTCCTTCAGGAACAGGGAGCATACAGGTGACCGTCTCAACATCGGGCCCGGGTGCCGACGACGACTACGCACTTTTGCTGGACGGTCAAGATCAAGGCATCGTAGGTGCTAACGGCACCCAGGTACTCCCGGATGTCGCCGCCGGAGTCCACGCCGTGGGCGTGAGCGGCATTCCCGCGAATTGCCAGCTGCAGGAGACGGATCCTCAGTCAGTAACCGTCCTGGCCGACGAGATAGCCAACGTGTCCTTTACCGTCACCTGCACCACGCCACCCGCTCAGACTGGCGTGCTCAACATTACCGCCAGCACCAGCGGCACCGACCCGGATGGTTACCTGGTGAGTGTGGATGGTGGTGCGGTGCAACCAATCAGCATTAATGGAGCGCTGACGATCACCAACGTTGCCACGGGAGACCACTCGATCCAGCTCGAGGACCTCGATGGGAGTTGCACGGTAACCGGCCTCAACCCGGTGAACGTGACCGTATCTGCCGGCGCAGTCGCGAGCCCCGCCTTCGAGGTCAGCTGCGGTGTATTGCAAACGGAAAGAGCGGAAGTTGCGGAAGAAGCGGAAAGGTAGGGTTTTCTTTCCTTTCCTTCGCTTTTTTCCGCCTTTTCCGCTCTTTCCGGCCCCTGATTATCTTCCCCCACTCCTACGCCCCCGCTGCAAGGAGTTCCTCTGAACGCCGAGAGCACCCGCACTCGAAGCGTGCGTCCCGATCATTCATCTTCTCCGACTCGCGAGGCGGATCCTCGCCCCGAGTTGGACTGGCGCTGCATCAACGCCGTCCGGGCGCTCTCCATGGATGCCGTGGAGCAGGCGCAGTCGGGCCATCCTGGCACCCCGATGGCGCTGGCCCCTGCCGGCTACCTGCTCTGGAGCCGCATCCTTCGCCACAACCCGCGGAATCCGTCGTGGATCGATCGGGATCGGTTCGTGCTCTCCTGCGGGCACGCGTCGATGCTGATCTACTCGCTGTTGTACCTGAGTGGATACGATCTCTCACTCGAAGAGATCAAGAACTTCCGGCAGTGGGGATCTCGGACTCCGGGGCATCCTGAACGGGGCCATACGCCCGGAGTAGAAACGACGACCGGCCCATTGGGTCAGGGGTTCGGCAACGCCGTCGGCATGGCAATGGCCGAGCGGTTCCTCGCCGAGCACTTCAACCGGCCCGATCACACGATCATCGATCACCGAACCTGGGCGTTTGCCAGCGATGGTGATCTCATGGAAGGAGTCGCCAGCGAGGCCGCGTCGATGGCCGGCCACCTCCGGCTCGGCAAACTGGCAGTCCTCTACGACGACAATCACATCACCATCGATGGAGACACCGCGCTGAGCTTCAGCGAGGATGTCCCTCGCCGTTTCGAGGCCTACGGTTGGCGCGTGATCCGAGTCCCGGATGGCAACGATCTCCCCGCCATCGCCGCGGCATTCGAGGCTGCCCGAAATGAAACGGCGCGGCCGACGCTGATCGCGCTCCGAACGGTCATCGCCGATCCGGCTCCGGAAAAGAGGGGCAGCGCGGAAGCGCACGGCTCACCCCTGGGAGCAGAGGAGGTCCGGCGCACCAAGGAGATCATTGGCTGGCCCCTGGAGCCGAAGTTTTACGTCCCCGACGACGCTCTCGCCCACTGGCGTACCGCCGTGGGACGTGGATCCGAGCTGGAGAGCTCCTGGCGCAGGCGGTTTCAGAGTTATGCGGCAGCATATCCGGAGCTGGCCGCCGAGCTGGAGCAATGGATCTCGGGCGAGCTCCCCAGCGGCTGGGACCAGGCGCTTTCCCAAATCAGCGCTCCCAGCAGCCCAACTGCCACGCGGCAAGCCTCCGGTACCGCGCTTCAGAGCATCGCGTCGGTGGTACCCAACCTGGTCGGCGGATCCGCGGACCTGGGGGGCAGCACCGGCACCACCCTCAAGCAGGGCGGCACCTTCGGGCCAACCACCTCGGGCCGCATCTTTCATTGGGGGGTGAGAGAACACGGCATGGCTGCCTGCCTCAACGGAATCGCGGCGCACGGCGGGCTCCGCGTCTTCGGCAGCACCTTCCTGGTCTTCTCCGACTACATGAAGCCGGCCATCCGGCTCGCCGCGATCATGCGGCTCCCGGTGATCTATATCGGAACCCACGACTCGATCGGGCTGGGAGAGGATGGTCCCAC
>JBKPAO010000161.1:0-4799 GCA_046726475.1 Gemmatimonadota bacterium
AGGTCGGGGCTGCGGCGGGCCAGACGAGGAAGCGTGAGAAAGGGAAGAAACCAGGGAACAGCGGGGAGCAGGTCTGCAACCTGGTGGAGGAGGCGCACCGCCGTGCGCCCCCGTTACTCGAACTGCTGGGAGACTGCTTGAAGCTCCTGCTCTAGCGCATCGAGCTGGCGTTCGACGTCGCCCACGTCGTGGTCGGCGCTGAAGGAAGGTACGCCGTTCTGGGAGAACAGAGTGGCAACCAGCGCGTCGGTGTAGCCGACGACCGCAACGGCGACACCTTTGTCGATCACCCGATTGAGCCGCAACATGATCGCCATGCCTTGCCGGGCTCGCATCGCCACCAGCACCGGAGCAAGGTTTCGGATCAGCAACTCCCGGAGGAACTGCAGCTCCTCGACGACTTCTCCCGCCGCAAGCCCGCGCGCCGAGGCCACCCGGCCGTAGTGCTCGCAGACATGAAACCAGACCGCGTTCACTTCTCGCCTGAGCGGACCGACCATTTCCGTCATAACGTCGAAAAGAAGCCGAAACTCCCGCTCGACCGTCGACCGCGGTATCGTGGGGGCGGCCGTGATACGGTCTCCCAACCAGTCGGCCCATTGGGAAACCATTGAATCGCGCAACTCCGCGATGACACGACCGGCAGCGAGCAACGCGGGCTGCGAAGCACGCACTAATCGTTCTCCCTGGTAGAGGTTCGTCAATACTACAGCGGGGTCATAATGGGGTCAAAACCGCTGATTCGACCCGCCAAGCTCGGCCCGGGCAGTCGCGTGGCACTGATCGCACCGGCTGGACCGCTGTTGGAAACCGACGATTTAATACGAGCCCAGGCACTCTGCAGTGCGCTGGGTTACGAACCGGTTCTAGGCAAAAATACTCATAAACGCTACGGCTATTTGGCCGGCACCGATGATGACCGCCTTGCCGACCTGAACTCTGCGTTGGCTGATGCCGCCATCGATGCAATTTGGTGCATCCGCGGGGGCTATGGGACGCTGCGCCTGCTCGATCGCTTGGATTTCGATGCCGCAAGCCGCCGGCCAAAACCGATAATCGGATTCTCCGACATCACCGCACTCCTCAACGCCATCACCTGGCGAACCGGGGTCATCACCTTCCATGGTCCCGTTGCACGCGCCAGCATGACCCAGTTCAGCCGGGTTCATTTCGAACGGGTGCTCGCCTCCGCCGGCGTTCCCGGTAAGCTGGGGCGCATTCCCATGCCGTCCGATGTCTTGGTTCCTCACGAAAATCGGATCGTTCCGCTTCGCGGCGGACGCGCTGAAGGCTTCCTGGCTGGCGGCAACCTGACCCTCCTGCATTGCCTCATCGGCACTCCGTACTTCCCGCCGCTCGAGGGCGCTCTCCTCTTCCTCGAGGACGTGGGAGAGGATCTCTATCGGGTGGACCGGATGCTCGCTCACCTCAGACTGATCGGCGCCCTTCAACGCCTCAGCGGCGTCCTGATCGGCCGGTTTACTCAACTCAAGCGAGCGGGCAGTGATGGGGCCCTCGGCTTCGATGAGGTACTGTCGACCTACCTGGGCCCCCTTGGGATTCCGGTCGCTCATGGGTTCCCGGTCGGGCATGTGGAGACCCAGTGGACCCTGCCACTCGGAGTGCGGGCTCGTCTCGACGCGGACGCGGGCGAATTGGAGCTGCTCGAGCCTGCGGTCGCCTAAGGGCACCTGCTACCATTCAGCGATGGCGACACCCACCCTTACCAAGCACTCTCTACCCGGGGCGCTCGGTCACATCCTCCTTGACGTACGCGCCGGCGGAAGGAACTCTCCTCGTCCGGCAGTCGTGGTAGTCCACGGCTTCAAGGGCTTCAAGGACTGGGGGATGTTTCCCCCCTTTGCCGAGCGCCTGGCCCAGGCTGGGCTCACCGCGGTAAGTCCCAACCTCAGTGGCAGTGGGGTCGACGATGCCGGTGAGTTCTCACTCCCCGACCGCTTCGCACACAACACCTTCTCCGCCGAACTGCATGATCTAGGGCAAGTCGTCGACTCGCTCATGCAAGGGCAACTCGGCGTCGCTCCTCCCTCGAGCCTGGGTCTGGTCGGCCACTCCCGGGGGGGTGGCGTCGCCATACTCCAGACGGCACTGGACCAAAGAGTGAAGGCTCTGGTCACCTGGTCCGCCATTTCGACGGTAGAGCGGTGGTCGACCGACGAGCGCGCTCCCTGGCGAACCACCGGCCACATCGAGATTCAAAACGCCCGGACCGGTCAGATCCTGCCTTTGTATACCGATGTGCTCGACGATATCGAGCAGAACGCCGATCGCCTGGACGTCCCGGGCATGGCCAAGAAGATTACCGTGCCCTGGCTCATCATTCACGGGACCAAAGACGAATCGGTACCCTTCAAGGAAGCCGAGTCTCTTAAGGCGGCCAGCAAGCGAAAGAAGACCCGGCTCCTGGCGGTGGAGGGTGGCGGTCACACTTTCGGAGCGACTCACCCCTGGCGGTCCAGTACTCCCCACCTGGACACCGTTTTTGATCAGACCCTCGCCTGGCTGTCCGCCCACCTCACCTAGCCGAAATGCCGAAGCAGAGCGACATGACCGGCCGGGTGTGTGTCGTCACCGGAGCCACCCGGGGAATCGGCCGTGCTACCGCGCAAGGTCTGGCGCAACTCGGCGCGAGCGTGGTGCTGGTCGCCCGGCGTCCGGAAGACGGCCTCAGGGTGTCTCACGAGATCGCGGGCGCGACGGGCGTCACACCGGACGTCGTAACCGCGGATCTGGCTTCCCAGGCTTCGATCCGGCACGCTGCGGCGGAGCTCAGGAGCCTGCATCCTCGACTCCACGTCCTGATCAACAACGCCGGCGTAATTCCCCAGCGGCGAGAAGTGACGGTGGACGGTCTCGAACTGCAGCTCGCCGTCAACTACCTCGCCTACTTCCTGCTGACCGGGCTGCTCTTGCCGCAGCTCCTCGCTGGAGCACCATCCCGCATCGTCAACGTCTCATCGGGGGCCCACAGCCACGGTTCCCTGGATTTCGACGATCTTCAGGCAGAACGAGGCTACCAGGCCAAGTCGGTGTACAGCCGCTCCAAGCTGGCCGATATCCTGTTTACCTATGAGCTCTCTCGCCGACTCCGGGGGACCGGCGTCACGGTGAACTGCCTCAATCCGGGCGTCGTGGCCACAGGTATGCTGGCCGACTACATGGGTGTCCCGCGAACCGGAGAGGCGTTTGCCAGCACCTTCGGTGCCAAACCCGAGGAAGGAGCCGAAACCAGTCTTTACCTCGCCTCCTCTCCTGAGGTCGAGGCGGTGACCGGGAAGTACTTCGAACGGAAACGGCCGATCGCCTCGTCGCGAGAGTCCTACGATGAGGCGGCCGCGCGACGACTTTGGGAAGTCAGCGAGCGACTCACCGGCCTCTCCACTTGACCACCGACGCACCGACAGCCAAGCTCCTGCATGCCCATTTACGACTACCGGTGTAACGGCTGCGACACCCGATTCGAACAGCTGGTGCGGGGAGAGCAGCAGGTGATCTGCCCTCGCTGCTCAGGGCGTGAGCTCGAGCGCCTCCTGTCCCTTCCCGCTCGTCCTTCTTCCAGTGCTGGCCGGCAGCCTGACTACAGTCGCCTGGGACCCCCACCGGGTGGAAGTTGCTGTGGAGGTGGTTGCCAATCGCATTCGCACTAGCCGATCGGCTGGCCCGTCTTTCCCAGCATACCTCGGCCGATCCGCCTAACTCAGATCTCCACCCCGTTCGGAACTGGGCGGCGGTCGCGCTTATTGTGGTACCTTCTCCCGACGCCATACTCCTGATTCGCCGATCCGAGCGGCTCGGTGATCCATGGTCGGGACACATCGCCCTGCCCGGTGGCCGGCAAGACCCGCTGGATCCTGATCTTCTCGAAACCGTGATTCGGGAGACCCGCGAGGAGGTCGGTATCCAGTTGGAGCGCGGGCACTTAATGGGGAGCCTCGAGGCGGTGGTCCCCTTAAGCCCTGTGCTCCCCCCCATTGCGGTACGCCCCTTTGTATTTCTCCTCGATCGACGGCCGGCGTTGGCCTTGAATTCAGAGGTTGCGTCGGCGACTTGGGTCGAAGTCGACCGCCTGCTACAACCCACCACCCATCATACGGTCCAGCTCGAAGTCGCCGGGAGCCCCCGCTGGGTCCAAGCTTACCAGCTGGAGCACGGTGTGATCTGGGGGCTCACGGAGCGGATACTTACCTCTCTTATCGACTGCATCAGCGCCTAAGTCGGGGTAGTTTGTTGCTAAGAAACTTGACATTAGGAGGCTCTCACGCAAAGTTTAGGGCAGCCTAAACCGGGGAGCCCCGCGTGAGCGCCGCCGTTGCCAATGAACCACTAACCCGCTCTGTCGAAGACTATCTCAAGGCCATTTACCAGTTGAGCCCGGAGGGGCGTCCCGCTGCAACCAGCGAGATCGCCCACCTGCTGGCGCTCTCGCCGCCCTCAGTCACCGGGATGGTAAAGCGGCTGTCGGAGCATGGGTTACTGGAGCACATCCCGTATCGCGGAGTTCAGCTTACCGGAGAGGGACGGCGGGCCGCCCTGCGCATGATTCGCCGGCACCGGCTCATCGAGGCCTACCTTGTGGAGTTCCTCGGCTATTCCTGGGATCTGGTTCATGAAGAGGCCGAGCGGCTGGAACATGCGGTCTCGGACACCATGGTCGACCGAATGGCCAACGCACTGGGTCATCCCCAGGTGGATCCCCACGGCGATCCGATTCCGGCGGCCGACGGCTCGATTCAGGAGCCGGCCTGCATTCCCCTGTCCGAAGTGCCGGTCGGAGCAAC
>JBKPAO010000162.1:0-7507 GCA_046726475.1 Gemmatimonadota bacterium
GTAGGTGAGCTGACCGAATCTCGAGTATGGGTCCTCATATAACCCGAGCTCGGATCCCAGGCTTTCGGCATAGAGCCCCCAACCCTCGACGAACGCGGTATACCCGCCATACTTCCGGAACTCAGGAAGACCCTCCTGCTCCTGCGCCAGCGCGAGCTGAAGGTGGTGACCCGGAACGGCCTCGTGGAGCGTCAGCGCCTCCATTTCCCACTTGGGCCGGGATTTCAAGTCCCAGGTGTTGGCGAAGAAGTAACCGGGACGGCCCGCCCTCAGTGAGCCCGGCTCGTAGTAGGCGGTGGTCTGGGACTTGGCGGCGTAGGAGGGAACCGGAATCACGCCATAGGGAAGCCGCGGCAGCCGGCCGAAGAGCTGAACCAGACCGGGATCGATGCGTTTTGCGATGTCTCGATAACCCTGAATCAGACTGGCCGAATCGGCATAGAAGAACCGGGGGTCGGTACGGAGAAAACGCGCGAACTCTGCGAAGGTCCCTTGGAATCCGACGCTCTTGATGATGCTGTCCATCTGCGTCCGAATCCGCCGCACCTCCGACAGCCCCAGCTCGTGGATGCGCTGGGGCGAGAGGTCCGTCGTGGTACTCTGGCGCGCCCGGAAGGCGTACCAACGCGCGCCGTCAGGCAGGGCGTTCATGCCGATCGTTTCCCGGGCGCGGGGCAGGTAGGTCCCGGTGACATACGTCAGCAGCGACTGGTACGCAGGCCGCACCTTCGTCTGGTACGTGCCCACCGCCTCGGCTCTGAGACGAGCTTGCTCATCGGGCGCGATGGATTGGCGTATGTGACCGAACGGCCGGAGCAGTGGACTCTGCAGTGGATCATCCACAATCTGGTTCCGCACCTGATCCGGAACATCGCGGAGCGCGACCCTTGGAGGAGTGATGCCTTTCGCGAGCCCCTGGTCGAGTAGCGCGATCACCTGCTGGACCAGGGCCGGTACTCCGTTCAGTCGCGCGATGATGTTGGCGTAATCCTGCGGTGTCGTTGCCGGCTGCGCCGCGATGACCTGCGCCAGATCCTGCTGCGGACCGTTCAGCTGGGTGAGCGCAAAGTACTCGTCGTGAAACTGGCTCGCCTCGATCTCCTCCCGCAGATTGCGTTCGAACAGATCGTAGCTCAGCCGATCGGGGCCGCTGAGGCGCGACCGGTTGATGCTGTGAAGCACGGTGAGTGGCTGCTGCAGCTCGCGCCGCCGGCGGGCGATCGCGTCGAGAGAGTTGTCGCTCCAGCGTCCGTTCTGGCCCGGGAAACCCACGTAGGTAGCGAACTCCGGGTACTCGCCCATCTCATAGCGCCAGCGCACATCGAACAGCGAGCGGAGACGGATGCTGTCGGCCTGACTCTGGCGACGCTCAAGTATGCGCTGGTACTCTCGCGCGTAGTTGAATGCCGGAGCGGAGTCCTGCGCTTGGAGCACAGGCGCGGTGGCGAGGAAGATGGCGAGGGCGATGAAATGCATGGTTGTAGCTATAGGTTGGAGGCGATCCCAAACTGCACCACGATTCGATGCCTGCCAAGAACCGCGAACAACCCAACCGACGGGCTGGCCCCGTCTTACCAAGATCGTGAAGATCGTCCGCCTGCACTAAGCTCGCTACCGTTCTTGGTCAGTCCTAGGGCGCCCATGGCCCCCGGCCTAGTGCGTCTTTACCTTTGGTCATGACCGCTAGCGCCAAGCCTTCCGTTATCCATGCTCCCGCAGAAGTCGGTACGCCCATCATCTGGCTGGACGGCAAGTGGTGTGACCGCGGTACGGCGATGATCTCGGTCTACGATCACGGCCTGCTCTACGGTGATGGGGTGTTCGAGGGTATCCGGGTGTATGGCGGTAAGATCTTTCGTCTCGCCGAACACCTCGAGCGGCTCTACGACTCCGCTAAGGCGATTTGGCTCACCATTCCCATGCGGCGCGACGAGCTGACCGCGATCACCGAGGAAGCGGTCCGGCGCTCCGGCATGAAAGAGGCCTATATCCGGCACGTAGTCACCCGCGGGGTGGGCGACCTCGGCCTGGACCCGCGGAAGTGCCCCAAGCCAACGGTCATGATCATCGTCGACACCATCAAGCTCTGGCCGGAGCAGGTGTACGAGGTCGGGCTCAACGTCATCACCGCGGGCACTCCGATGCCCCAGCGCGAGTCGCTCTCTCCGCGGGTCAAGTCGCTCAACTATCTGCCGCACATTCTGGCCAAGCTGGAGGGCATCCACGGAGGAGCGGACGAGGTCCTGATGTTGGACAGCGCGGGAGCGGTGGCCGAGGGCTCGGGGCAAAACATCTTTGTGGTGAAGCACGGCCGTCTCCGCACGCCACCGCCGTACGCCGGCGGGCTGAAGGGTGTTACCCGTGACGTGGTGATGGAACTGGCAGTGCAGGCCGGATACCCGGTAGAAGAGACGATCCTGAATCGCTACGACGTGTACACCGCCGATGAGGCGTTCTTCACCGGTACCGCCAGCGAGTTGGTCGCGATTCGTCAGGTCGATGGTAGGGTGATCGGCAACGGAAAGGCGGGTCCCATCACGCGAGACCTCCGGGCGCGATTCCAGGCGCTGGTTCGGAGCTGATGGCCTGGCGGGTCCTTGAGCACGCCGGACAATCCTGGAACGTTTCCTTCGCTGCGGAACGGCGGTCCAATTCACCGCAGTGGAGCCTCGTGTTCTCCTTTCGACCCTCTGCGGCAGGACAGCGTTCGATCTGGGCGGCGTACCCACTTACGTCGTCGTCAAAGTCCGCGCTCTATGCCCGGGCCGATCGCATCTCCGATAAAGAGCTGGTGCAGCTGCTCACCGATCAATTAGCCTGAAATGGCATGGGCTTTGCCTTTCCGGGCCGCGTGTCTCTCCCTGAATTTGAGTCTACCCCAAGGACCTCCATGTCCTCCACTCCGTTGGCGGAGCGGCTGCGATTTGCGGAGTTCACGCTCGACCGGCTCCCGAATGGGCGCTGCCGGGCCCGGGTTGGGCTGACCTGGAGAGACTCGGAGCAATTCACCGGCGAAGGCGAGGGTCTCGCCTCGCAGGCCGGGGAGCTGCGTTGCTCCGCCCAGGCATGTGTCATCGCGCTGGGGCAAGCGGTGCAGGGTGGGCTGAGTTTCGAGCTGCTGGGCGTGAAAGCAGTACGCGCGTTCGATTCGACGGTCATTATCGTGTCGCTTGCCGTCCATGGCGAGGGGCCGGGTGGCGGACAGCGGGTGGTAGGTTCCTATCTTACCGAGAACGATACCGCACGCGGGGCCGCGCTCGCCGTCCTGAACGCGACCAACCGTATCCTCGGTAACCGCCTGTTCATGCGCTAGGCGGCTGCCCGCCCGCGCATCCGTCACCTGCGCAAAGACCTGCACCTCTCCCGACCCCGGGAGCTTGCCTCAGTTCGCCCTTGGTTCCTGCGGTTTGCACGTTGAAGCGCCCAAGTTGGCGCTCCGAAATCTTTCCGAAGCCGCACCTGCCGAACTGAGGTCGGGGTGGCGCCAGGGAGTCTGTTCATGCGCTCTGTCCTACTGACGCTGCCGCTCGCTGCCTTTGCTATTGGCTGTGCCGGGCATGCTTCCAACCGTCCAGTCTCGCCCGCTACGACCGGCTCTCCACTGACGGGAAACAGTGTCCCACCGGCGCCGGCCTTCGGCGATCTCGATTCCCTGCTGCCGCTGGCATCAGGACCAGATTCCCAATTGGTGGCCGCCGACGTCGATGCCGAACGCCGCCAAGCCGCCGACTCCGCCGCCGACGAAGCGGTACTTGAAGAGTTGGCGGACGCGCACCCCGATAGTGCGGTGGAGGACCGCAGTGTTGAAGATGAGTCCGAGGCGGAGCCAGGTGGTGCGAATGGTGAGGCGGTCACCTGGGACATCGACGTCGCGACGTATAACCGCCACGACCGGGTACAGTACTACCTCGACTTCTTCCAGGACCGTGGCCGCGAGCGCATGGGGATCTGGCTGACCCGAATGCCGCGCTACGAGGCGATGGTCCGGGACCGTCTCCAGCGACAAAACCTTCCCGGCGATCTGGTCTACCTGGCGCTCATCGAGAGTGGTTTCAGTAACACGGCAACGAGCAGGGCCAAGGCAGTCGGGATGTGGCAATTCATGAAACGGACCGCGCGGATGTACGGCCTGAGAGTGGACTCCTGGGTCGATGAACGGCGGGACCCGTACAAGGCAACCGACGCGGCAGCGCGCCATCTGGCCGACCTCAACCGGCGTTTCGGCTCACTCTATCTCGCGGCCGCGGCCTATAACGCCGGCTCCGGCAAGGTGTCGCGCGGTCTGGTGCGACTGCCAGATGAGGAAAGCGATTCGGTCAATTCGGACGCCACCTTCTTCCGCCTCTACGACACCAAGCTGCTCCGGCGCGAGACCAAGGATTACGTCCCCAAGCTGATCGCCGCGGCGCTCATTGCGAAGCAGCCGAGACGGTATGGCTTTCGGATGGGGCCGCCGGAGCCGGCGGCATACGATTCGATCGTGGTGCCGGATATGACCGGCCTCGACGTCATCGCGCGACTGGCGGATACGACGGTGGCCGCGATTCGGGAGCTAAATCCGCAATATCTCCGGCTGGCCACGCCGCCAGGCACCCGCTCGCTCGTGCGTTTGCCACTGGGGCGGGGAGAGGCGACGAACACCGCCTACGCGGTGCTTCCGCCGCGGCAGCGGGTGACCTTCATCGAGCATTTCGTCGCCCGGGGTGAGACCCTGAGCGGGATCGCGCTCAAGTACCGAGTCAGTCAGACGATGCTGATGGCGGCCAATCCCAAGCTCCACAGCCGCCGAATCCGGATCGGCCAGCGAGTCGTGGTACCGACGGGCGGTATACCGTCCACCAGAGTGGCCCGGAGGATGGCGGAGCCGGTGGTGGCAGCGGGCACCAGTACCGCGGCGTTCCACCGGGTTCGCAAAGGCGAGACGATCTCGGAGATCGCCGACGAGTACGGGGTGACCCAGCGCGAGCTCCGGGCCTGGAACTCACTCGACCGTCGGGGCCGGATTCGAGCCGGGCAACGGCTCAGGGTCGTTTCGCCCGACGCTCCGCGCACTCCGGCAACGGTGTCCACTGCTGATCCCGACGCCGGCCGCACCCACGTAGTGAAACGAGGGGACACACTGCAGGGCCTGGCGAGACGCTACGGTGTCTCGATCCAGGCCCTAAGAGAAGCGAACGGACTCGATGAGCGCGCCACCCTGAGGGTGGGACTCGCGCTCAAGATCCCGGGCTAGCGCACCGACGTCGACGTAATCGGGCGGTAGCCCTTCAGCACCGCGTCGGAATAGCCATTCGCGGGGTTCCCGCCCTGCGCCAGAATTTCGTCCACCCGAGCCGGTCCCCGGTTGTACGCCAGCAGTGCTAAATGCACGTCGTAGTGAAACCGCGCCAAGAGCTCATTCAGGAATCGGAACCCAAGGCGCAGGCTGGTGTCCCGGTCGTAGAGATCCTTCTCCTTGATGCCCGGCTGATAGAAGCGAGCGGTCGCGACCTGGAGCTGAGTGTAGCCGTAAGCCTGCATGGCGCTCTTGGCCTTCCGGTTGAACTGGCTTTCGATCTTGACCAGCTGATACCCCAGCGAGGGATCGATTCCCTCGCTGAGGGCGATGTCGTAAATCGCAGTCGAGAGATCCGCCGGGATCTGGTAGCGGGCGGAGTTCTCGAGAATGGCGTTCGCGCGCTCCAGTTGGAGCTTGATGACGACGGCTTCGCCCTTGGCCGCCTCCAACTGCTCGGTCAGGCTCCCCATCTGGCGAGCGGCGAGAACCATGTCGGGTAACGTGGCGGCGTGATCGCTGGCGGCGCGGACTGCCTTATTCCATCCGCCCAGCGCACCAATCCCCACAGCGGCAGCCAAGAGCACTCCTCCCCGGAGTAGGATGCGCTCCGCGGTCAGCGGCTTGGGTTCGCCGTAATCGATGGGTCTCGCCACGTGCAGCCCCTTTCGTTGTGAGAAGGCCGCTCCGTTAGGAACCGGACCGGCGCCAATCTCCCCGGGTTCCCCCGGTCTTGCTCACCAGCCGAACCTCACCAATGCTCATCGCTCGATCCACAGCCTTGACCATATCGTACACCGTCAGACAAGCAACCGAGACTGCGGTAAGGGCCTCCATCTCGACCCCGGTTCGTCCGGTGGTCTTGGCCAGAGCCGTGATCCGGACACCGGGCAGCTTCGGATCCAGCCGTGCCTCAACCCGGACGAGATCCAGCCCGAGCGGGTGACAGAGAGGGATGAGCTCCCCGGTGCGTTTAGCAGCCATGGTACCGGCTACTTCTGCCACCGCCAACACGTCACCTTTGGCGATCGTTTGGGCTCTCACTTGGCCAAAGGCCTCGTGAGACATCGTCACCGCCCCTTCGGCCACGGCGGTCCGCTCTGACTGGGGCTTGGGACCGACGTCCACCATTCGGGCCCGCCCCGAGTCATCTACATGCGTCAGCTTCACAACGTCTCCGCCAGTTCATCGCCGAGAACGGCGAGCAGAAGCTGCGGGTTCACGTTTCCCCACGCTGCTTCTCGTGCATCAGCCACATGCTCGATGGCCCGGACCAGCGGATCCGGGGTCCGGTGCCGCAGCAGCGGCTTTGGAACCTCCCGACGAACCGTCTGTCCTGCCACACCCCGCGCAGCCTCGCTCAACGTTTCGGTGAGCGCGTCGAGCATCGCCGTGAAGTCACCCCGTGCGGACCAGGGCGGCTGGCGGATAGCCCGCTCGAGTGCTGGCCCCGGTCCAGCCAGAACCGCTTCGAGCCACTGATGTGCGGCCTGCCACGCCCTGCCCGCTTCGTCCGCCGACGCCAGCCCCCTGCCGATCGAGCCTTCGGCGACGGCAACCCGGCGGTTCAGCTCCTCCTCCGATGGGGCGGGTCGGAGCGACCCACGCAGGAAATCTCTCACTTCGGCGTCGGTCAATCGGCCAAGCCTCAAGGGGACCGCTCGCGAGCGCACCGTCGGCAGCAGCCGTCGTGGATCGGCCGTCGTCAGAATGAAGACACTTCCTGGCGGCGGCTCCTCCAGCAACTTGAGCAGCGCGTTGGCTGCCTCGGGGCTCGACTCCTGGGGCACCAGGCGGTCGGCATCGCCGACGATGAATATCCGCCGACCACCCTCGACCGGGGTCAGTGCTGCCCGCCGCTGGAGGAGGCGCGCGGTGGCCACGCCATGGATCGCCATGCCATCGGTCGCGCTATAGAGCGGCTGAGCTCGCCGCTGCTCCAGCACTTGAGCGAGGGCCTCAGCGGCTTCCTCGACTTGTTTGTCGGGATCGGAGGCACGAGGCCTCGCGATCGGAACAAACCAGTGCACATCCGGATGTGAAAGAGCGCCAACCAGCCGGCACGGCCGGCAACTTCCGCAGGGCTCATCCCCCGCTTGCTCGCACAGGAGCAACTGGGCCAACCAGAGGGCCAACCGCTGCTTGCCTGTCCCGGGCGCTCCGGTCAGGAGGAGTACCTGAGGGAGCTTGCCACCGGCGTGCGATTGCGCGAGACGCTGCCTCGCCGCCTGG
>JBKPAO010000163.1:0-10514 GCA_046726475.1 Gemmatimonadota bacterium
AGTTGGACGCCTTCAGCCGATGCCGAGGAAGAGGACCCAGAGCTCGGGGAGTCCTGGAATCACGGGGTGGTCATCCTGGCGTGGGACAGCGCCGTGGCCGGAGCGGCTGATCCAGCCGACGGTCAGAACGTGGTGCTGCATGAATTCGCCCACCAATTGGATACTGCAAGTGGGCGCGCGGACGGCACACCACGCCTCCCCGACGCGACTGCACTCGCGTCCTGGAGCGCGATGCTCGAGCGTGACTTCGAGCGCCTGATCCGCGAGGCCGAGGCTGGAACCCAGGGTGTTCTGGACCATTATGGCGCAACCGATCAGGCGGAGTTCTTCGCCGTAGCTACCGAAGCGTTCTTCGAGCGGCCAATTGAGTTGCAACGCGAGCGCCCCGCGCTCTATGCAGCATTGCGTGGCTACTATCAACAAGACCCGGCCGCGCCGGCCGGAGCCGCCTAACGGACCGGTTCTCACGCAGGCTTCAAGTACTTTCGGCGAGTCAATCGATCGATGGGATCGTCCTTGAACTGAAGGAGCCCACGCAGTGATCCCCTATGAGGCAACGACGGCGGTTGTCCCCATTCTGCAGCTCTTCGTCTCGGCCCTTGGTTTTATCGTAGTTGTTTGGACACTACGGGTTCTCGTCCGGTCAATCGATGCTCAGTCGAGTGCCGGAGTCGCCGCACGGCAACTGGAGTTCGACAAGGTCGTCCTCGACAACCCATACCTCTACAAGTACTTCTACCAAGGCCAAGACATCCGCTCTGAGGACCCCGAGTACGACCGCGTCATGGCCGCGACTCAGCTGCTCGCCAACTACTTCGACGGTTACTTCCAACAGCAGGGGAAGTACCGCCAGATGTGGCCGGACCGCTCGTGGAAAAGCTATATCCGCGATCACACCGCAAAGAGCCCCGTGCTGCGTCGTTACGTGCTCGCGAACTCTCGGTGGTTCTCTCCCGAGTTTGTTCAGATGTGCAATCCAAGCGGTCAGTCGTCCGTGCCGGACAACGCGCCCCCCCAAACCAGGTCATGAAGGTCCGTGCGCCAGCCGCTCGCGTCTGGCACGTTCTTACTGACCTCAGCAGCTACCCTGAATGGAACGCACAGAATCCAACGGCAGCTGGGAGGATGCAGCGCGATACCTGGTCCCTACGGCACAGCTAGAGAGCATTAGGGATACTCGGACCGAGGCTAGGGGATACTCAATGTCAGGCCGCTGGACCCCTTTCGCGGTTGTCGTCCTGCTCGCCCTCCCTGGGGCGTACCTCAGGCTCTCCGGCACGAGCCTCGATCTGGTCATCACGACGGTCCTGTACGGTCTCACCATTGTGGCCGCCGCGTTCCTACTGAGCTGGTGCTCGGAGGCTGCACAGGTCGACGTCTCCCAGGGGTTGGCACTGGCACTGATCGCCTTCATCGCCGTCCTCCCGGAGTACGCGGTCGACGTCACCTTCGCCTGGAAAGCCGGCCAGGATCCGCACTATGCGCCGTACGCCGTGGCGAACATGACGGGCGCCAACCGGGTGCTGATTGGACTGGCTTGGCCGCTGGTGTTCGGCCTTTTCTGGCTCAAGACTCGCCGGCGGCGGTTAATTCTCGAGCGCGGGCACTCCATCGAGATTTTGACACTCATCGTCGCGACGGCTTATGCCTTCACTTTTCTTATTAGTGGAAGGATCGGCCTGCTCGACACTGCTGTCCTCCTGCTCCTGTTTCTGGTCTACATCGCGCTGATCGCCAGGGCGCCAACCGAACCCCCGCACCTGATCGGACCGGCGCAAACGCTCGGTACCCTGTCGCGCGGCGGACGCTACACTGCGATGGGATGCCTCTTTCTCTTCGCTGCCCTCGCGGTGCTTGCGGCTGCCGAGCCGTTCGCTGAGGGGCTGATCCAAACGGGCGAGGCGCTGGGAATCGACGAGTTCCTGCTGGTCCAGATAGCCGCGCCCATTGCTTCGGAGGCGCCGGAGTTTCTCATCGCCAGTCTTCTCGCCCTCAGGGGTCGCCCAAGCGCGGGCCTCGGGGCCCTGATCTCCTCCAAGGTCAATCAGTGGACCCTGCTCATCGGAGCGCTGCCCGTCGCCTACGCTCTGTCGAGCGGCAGCATGGGCGGCTTACCGCTCGACGCCCGTCAGCTGGAGGAGATATTCCTCACCGCGGCGCAGTCCGCCTTTGCTGTCGTGTTGATTGCCCGGCTCGACTTGACATGGTGGGGTGCCCTGCTGCTCCTGGTCCTCTTTACCATCCAGTTTCTGATACCGGCGGAAAGCATTCGCGTGGTCATTGCCTGGATCTATCTCGGCCTGGCGCTGTTGGTCCTGGTCGCTCGGCGAACCAGCCTCAGACTGCTGATCCACACCGGCCGTGAGTGCGCCGCGTATTATCTGGAAACCAAGCCCTAAGAATGCCGCTCTGGGAAAGTGACGATTCAGCAGTTCGGCGGCAAAGGAGTGGGTCACTGGACGGCAGCCATTCCTGATGGTTTTGGGGGTTGGTTCACCGTTTGCTTCGAGACCCTGACCAGCGGGCAGATCGTCATCCGCTACGCGTGAGATTGTAGGAGCGGGGTCATCCATCAGGTGGCCGCCTTCCTGGACAGCACCCTTGCTCCCGGAACCGGCTGCAAATAGCCTTCACGCGTGAAGGCACTCCTCGCCGTTCTGCTCTTATCGCTTCAGCTGCAGTCCGTAGTCGGGACTATGGCATGTTTGAGTATTGGTTCACGGGCCCAGCAGGCTGAGTGTCAGATGCCGGAGCACGGGTCCGCGCCTCACAGTACGGTCGCTCAGACCGGCTCCTCGACGGCCCCGAACTGCGCGCTGGCTTCTGTTTGTGCTCCGACGCCGCTCGCGATAATCACCCTGCCCGAGAACATTGGATCGGTAACAGCGCTCGATTCCGAGGCGCCAAGTATCGCAGCAGCCACTCTCTCCGGCATCTCCTCCGCCCCTCCGTTCCACCCTCCGCGGTCCTGATTCTCAATCAGTAGGTGATGCGGCCAGCCGGACCAGTTCCTCGGCTGGCAGCACTGGTGCTCACCAACTGCCCCGGTTGATCGGGGCGAGGTCAGGCTTTCGATCCAGGAGAGTGGTTTTGTGTTTACTCATATGATTGCAGCAGGCGTCTTAGCGGTGCTGGTCTCGCCGGTCCGCATTCTGTCGCAGACCGAGCAGCCACGCGCAGACACCGTGCTCACTCGACTGACGGCGCAAGCATTGGCTGCGAACCCTGCGCTCAGGGGTGGCGAGGCCACCGCGCGCGCCGCCGCCAGGCGCACTGGGCCGGCGGGAGCCTTACCCGACCCGATGCTGAATGTGGGAGTCATGAATCTGGTTCTCCCCCACTTCGCCTTTCGAGAAAGCGATTTCACCGAAGTCGACTTCGAGCTTTCCCAGGATCTCCCCTGGCCGGGGACTCTCGGCGCGCGAGCCCAAGCTGCTCGAGCCGATGCCCGGAAAGCACAGGCGGACGTTGCCGCTCGCCGGCGTGAAATCGTGGTCCGGACGGCGGAGCTGTACTACCGGCTCCGCTACCTGGTGACCGCCCGCGCGACCCTGCAGCAACAGCGGCGGTTGCTCGCGACCGCGGTGGAGATCGCGACCACTCGATACGCCACCACCTCCGCTCCTCAGAGCGACCCTCTCCAGGCCCGTGTCTCGATGGCTCGGCTCGACGCCGAGGACGCCGAACTCACGGAGCAGCAGGCCAGGAGCGGCGCTGAGCTGAAGGCACTCCGGAACGTGCGAGGTCCCGAGCGCCTCACCGTCGAGCTCATTCGGCCCGAGACGGTGGTGCAGGCTCAGCACGGTGGCACCGCCCGCCTGGCGCTGACCTCCGATTCGCTTTCGGCGCACCCACGGCTCACCGCCCGCCGGGCGGAGGTCGAAGCGGCCGAGCAAGCCGTCCGGGCCGAGCAACTGGGGGGCCGTCCCGACTTCAGCATCACCACTCGCTACGGCGCTCGGCCACTCGGTGACGACTTTTTCTCCGCATTCGTGGGTATCCGGCTCCCGCTCTGGGCAGGTCGGAAGCAGAACCGCCTAGCCGATGCAGCACGGGCCGACGCTGATGCCGCCCGGGCGGAGCTGGCCGAGGAGACGGTGAATCTGACCGCCGAACTGGAGGCTGCTCAGGCTGGAGTTGCCAGCGGGGAGGCTCGCCTTCGGCTGCTGACGCTCGAGGTCATTCCATCGGCGCGGGCGACAGTGGACGCGGTGATTCGGAGCTACCGCCTGGGCCAGGCACCATTTCTCAACGTCCTCGCCGCCGAAGACTCGGTCTATCGGGCGGAGCTGGACGCGGTGATGGTTGCCGCGGAGCACCTGACTTATCTCGTGATGCTCGAGCAGCTCTTGCTTCCGGAGGACTCCCAATGAGACGACTCGGGATCGTTCTACTGATGGGTTTCAGTCTCTCTGCCTGCCGAAAGAAGGTGGAGTCCGGCGCGGAGAGAACGGCAAAGATGGAAGGGATGAAGGGAACGGAGGGAATGGCGGGGATGGGCTCGATGGAGGGAATGGAGAGCGGCTCCGGTGATAGCGCCGGATCCGCCGCGGGTGTCCCACTGGACCGCACTGCCGCAGACCGACTCGGAATCACCTTCGCCCGGGCCGCCGTGCGTCCCCTCGGCCGGGAGACTCGAGTCGTGGGGACTCTCGCCTACGCAGAGCCCCGCCGACAGTACGTAAATACCCGGGTCATGGGTTGGGTCGAACAACTCTACGCAGACTACGCCGGAAAGCCGGTGCAGAAGGGGCAGGCGCTCCTGGCGCTGTATTCCCCCGAGCTCGTCAGCGCCCAGGAGGAATATCTCTCGGCACGCCGTCTCGGCGATTCGGCACTCACCTCCGCCGCCAGGCGCCGCCTGATGCTCTGGAACATTCCGCAGGACCAGGTCGACAGCCTGGAACGCACCGGAGAGGCGCGGCGTACGATAGTGCTTCGATCTCCGATGAGCGGCGAGATTGCCGAGAAGATGGTCACCGAGGGACAGGCAGTGCAGGCGGGAGACAATCTCTTCCTGATCGCCGATCGCAGCGTGCTCTGGGTCGATCTTGCGGTATTCGAGATGGATGCCCGGTCGGTGCGGATCGGCTCGAGTGTGGACATCACGGTCGACGCGCTGCCGGGGAAGACCTATCAGGGCAAAATCACTTTCCTCTATCCGACGGTGGACGAGAAGACTCGCACCATCACCGCCCGCGCCGAGGTGAGGAATCGGGACGGCGCTCTCCGGCCGGGAATGTACGCGACCGCCATGATCCGGCCGGCCACGGCCAAGGTCCTGACCGTACCGGCGCAAGCCGTGCTGCCGACCGGGACCCAGAACCTGGTATTCGTGAACCGAGGCGACGGCCGGTTCGTACCGAAGGCGGTCGCGGTCGGCGCCAGGGGTGACTCGATGGTAGAGGTCGTCCATGGTCTCAAGTCCGGCGACGAGGTGGTCGCATCGGCGGCCTACCTACTGGATTCGGAATCCAACCTTGCAGCGGCGATGCAGGGATTGATGCTGCAGATGGGCATGGGGCTGGACATGGGGGGAATGGCGGCGGGGAAGCGGGGAGGCGGGGAAGCGGGGAAGAAGATGGAAGGGATGAAGATTGGTGAGAGCCTACCCCGAGCGCAGCGAGGGGAAAAGAAACGATGATCGCGCGACTGATCGCCTGGTCGATCTCCCGGCGGGGGCTGGTTGCGGCGTTTGCCTTGGCCCTCCTGATCGCGGGCAGCCTCTACGTCCGCTCGATGCCGGTGGACGCCATTCCGGACCTCTCGGACGTGCAGGTCATCGTGTACACCGACTACCCGGGGCAGGCGCCCCAGGTAGTGGAGAACCAGGTCACCTATCCGCTGGTGACAGCGTTGCTCGGGGTACCGAGAACGAAGGTGGTTCGCGGGCAGTCGATGTTTAGCACGTCTTTCGTCTATGTCATCTTCAACGAAGGGACCGATCTCTACTGGGCGCGTTCCAGAGTGCTGGAGCGACTCAACGCAGTTCAGTCCCGATTGCCGTCGGGTGCGAAGACCGAGCTAGGACCGGACGCCACCGGAGTGGGTTGGGTCTTCCAGTACGCTGTCGAAGGCGCCGGGTACACTCCTGCCCAGCTGCGAACGATTCAGGACTTTCAGGTGCGGTATGCGCTCCAAGGCGTGCCCGGTGTTGCTGAAGTCGCCAGCATCGGCGGTTTCGTCCAGCAGTATCAGGTCCTGCTCGATCCGGCCCGTCTCCGGGCCTTTGGAGTCACCGCCCAGCAGATCGGCGACGCCGTTAGGGGAGCCAATCAGGATATCGGCGCCCGCACAATCGAGGTCGCCGGAAGCGACTACGCAATCCGGGGGCTGGGCTACTTCCGCGGCATGAACGACATCGCTGCGGTGGCGGTGGGCGCCGGCAGTGAAGGCCGGCCGGTTCGCGTGGGCGATGTCGCCCAGGTGACGATTGGACCCGATCTCCGGACCGGCATCGCCGAGCGAAACGGCCAGGGCGAGGCGGTGGGCGGCGTGGTGGTGATGAGGGTCGGCGCCAACGCGCTCGACGTGGTGAACCGGGTCAAGACCAAACTCGCCGAGCTGGCTCCGTCGCTGCCCAAAGGCGTTCGGGTAGTCACCACCTACGATCGCACCGAGTTGATTCACCGCTCGATCGCTACCTTGTATCGCACTCTGATCGAGGAATCGATCATCGTCGGGCTGGTCTGCGTGATCTTTCTGCTCCACGCACGGAGTGCATTGGTCGCGATCGCCACGTTGCCGCTCGGCATCCTGGCCGCGCTTGCTCTGATCCGGTGGATGGGTATCAACGCCAACATCATGTCGTTAGGCGGCATTGTGATCGCGATCGGCGCCATGATCGATGCGGCGATCGTGATGGTGGAGAATCTGCACAAGCATATCGAACGGGCGTCCGGCCGTGACCACTGGCAGATGGTAACCGCCGCGGCGACCGAAGTCGGCCCTGCCCTCTTCATGTCGCTCCTCATCATCACGCTATCGTTCCTCCCGGTCTTTACTCTCGAGGACCAGGAGGGGCGGTTGTTCCGTCCGCTGGCGCTCACCAAGACGTTTGCCATGGGCGCCGCGGCGATCCTTTCGGTGACTGTGGTCCCGGTGTTGATGGGCTTCCTGATCAAGGGCCGCATCCGTTCCGAGTCCTCCAACCCGCTAAATCGCTGGGCCGGGCGGGTTTACCGACCGGTGCTCCGCTGGTCCCTGCGCGCGAGGCTCGTAGTCATCGGTGGAGCCGTCGTCGCAATCGGTCTGACGCTCATCCCGTTCGCCAGCCTCGGCAGCGAGTTCATGCCCCCCTTGCGCGAAGGAAGCCTGATGTACATGCCGAATACCCTGCCCAGCGTCTCTCTCACTCAACAGCGGCGGCTGCTCAGGGTGCAGGACAGCATCCTCATGACCTTCCCCGAAGTGGAGTCGGTCTGGGGCAAGGCCGGCCGGGCCAATACCGCGACGGACTGGGCGCCAATTTCCATGGTAGAAACGACCGTCAACCTGAAGCCCCCAGCCCAGTGGCGAGCGGGCATGACCCAGGATGGGCTCATCGCGGAGATGGATCGCGCGCTCCGGATTACCGGGGCGGTGAACAGCTGGACCATGCCGATCAAGAACCGCACCGACATGCTATCGACCGGGATCCGGACCACACTCGGCATCAAGATCTACGGCCCCGATCTGCAGGTCATTCAGCGCATCGGACACGACATCGAGGGGGCACTACCGGGACTCAGGGGCACAGGAAGCATCTATGCCGAGCGGTCCTTCGGTGGCCGCTATCTCGATATCAGACCCAGGGCGGATGCGCTGGCCCGCTATGGGCTCACCACCGGCGACGTGCAGGAGGTCCTGGGTATGGCGCTGGGCGGCGACCTGGTAACCACGACAGTGGAAGGTCGCGAACGCTTTCCAGTGCAGGTGCGCTACGCGCGCGAGTTTCGGGACAGCCCCGAGGCGATCGGGCAACTCCTGGTCAGCACCAAGGAAGGGGTGCAGGTCCCGCTGGCTCAGGTGGCCGACATCGGGTTTGCCGCCGGGGCGCCGATGATCCGGAGCGAGAACGGCTATCTCAACGACCTGGTCTCGATCGATGTGCGCGGCCGGGACGTCGGCGGCTATGTGGCCGAGGCCAAGCAGATCGTCGCCCGGGAAGTCAACATTCCTCCGGGCTATCGGCTGGAGTGGAGCGGACAGTACGAAGCGTTGGAGCGGGTCAAGGCACGGCTCGAGGTGGTGGTGCCGCTGACGCTCGCCGTCATCGCGCTCCTGCTATATCTCACCTTCGGGACGCTGGCCGAGACCGCCATCGTTATGCTCTCGCTTCCCTTGGCTCTCGTTGGTGGCGTGTGGGCGATGTGGCTGCTGAACTACAATCTCTCGATCGCGGTGGCCGTGGGATTCATCGCCCTCGCCGGGGTGGCGGCGGAGACCGGGGTGGTGATGCTGCTCTATCTGGATCATGCGTGGGAGGATGTCAGCCGCGACGGGCGAAAGCCGACACTCGACGAGCTGGCGGGGGCGATCGAGTACGGCGCGGTGAACCGGCTCCGGCCCAAGCTCATGACGGTGGCCGCGATCATGCTCGGCCTCCTACCGGCACTGTGGAGCCACGGCGCGGGAGCTGAGGTGATGCAGCGGATCGCGGCACCGATGGTGGGAGGCATGGTTACATCGACCATTCTCACGCTCGTCGTCATACCCGCACTCTACTACATCTGGCGACGCCGGGAGCTTGAGACGGCGGCAGCCTGAGTCATCTACTTGGACGAAGGAGAGCAGCGATGAAAGCGTTTCATTTCTCGATAATTGTAGGGTTGATCGCGCTGACGGCATGCAGTAAACCCAAGCATGACATCGCCTCAGGCCGGCAGGATACGAGCGCCGGAGAGAGCGGTGGGATGAGGGGAATGTCCGGAATGGGCATGGGGGGATCTACCATGATGGCCAGCATGTCCGCACAGATGGATTCCATGATGCGGATGACACCGGAGCAGATGTCGCAAATGATGCCTCGGCATGAGAGGATGATGTCGCAGATGATGGATCAGATAGGGGCGGAGATGCGGCAGATGAACATGTCGACGAGTCCTGAGTGGACTGCTCTGACGGATTCGGTGAAGACGGACCTTGCCGATTTGCCGGGACTCTCCGGCCAGCAGCTCTCAGCGAGAATGAAGGCGCACGCCGATCGGGTTCGGCGACTCATTGCCATGCACCAGGACATGATGAAATGAGGAGCCTCGGCAGGTGACCGCGACCCGAGTCGTCCTGGTCCAACGGGGGCTTCGGCTCAACTACCTAACCATCTGTTACAACACCGTCGAGGCAGTCGTAGCGTTGGTGGCGGGGATCGTCGCTGGGAGCGTGGCGTTAGTCGGCTTCGGGATAGACAGCGTCATCGAGGTGAGTGCCAGCCTGGCGGCTCAATGGCGACTCCGCTCCGACTTCGACCCGGATCGTCGGGAGCGAGTGGAGAGCGTCACCATGCGAATAATCGGCGGGACTTTCCTCGCTCTGGCCGTCTATGTGGCTTATGACAGTCTCCATACGATCTTGCTACACGAGGAGCCTGCTGGGAGCTTCCCCGGCGTGGTACTACTCGTCCTGTCTGTGATCGTGATGCCGGTCCTCGCACGCGCGAAACGCCGAGTGGCCGCGGGGCTCGGGAGCAGTGCCTTGACGGCCGACGCGAAGCAGACATCGCTCTGCGCCTATCTGTCGGTGATCGCAGTTGCGGGTGTTGCCCTGAATACCATGCTGGATTGGTGGTGGGCCGACCCGATTGCGGCGCTTGCGATGGTGCCAATCATCGCGAAGGAGGGTGTGGAAGGGCTTAGAGGCAAATCGGCCTGTGCCGACTGCGCCTCCGAGTAAAGGGATCTCTTGCAGATACCTTGTGGTCTCAATGTCGACCGGGTAATGTCCGCGGGTCAGGCCCTTCTTCTGACCCCGGAGTTCTGATGAGCACCCCGTTCCCCCGTCTGGCCACCACGGTTCTTGTGGTCGACGACCAGCACTTCGCTCGTCGGGTCGCGTACCGCGTCCTGAGCGAGGCGGGCTACCGGGTCCTGGAGGCGGAGGACGGCGAGGAGGCGCTCGATGCCCTGTACTCCGCCAGGGCGCGGGTGGACCTCGTGATGATCGATGTGGTGATGCCGAAAATAGACGGCGTGGAGCTCGCTGCTCGGATCCAAGAGCAATGGCCCGAGAAGGGTATCCTCTTCATGTCAGGCCACGCGGCGGAGGTGCTGGCCCAGCACGGCCTGATATACCTCGACGTTCCCTTCCTGGCTAAACCGTTCACTCGCGACGAAGCGCTGGCCAAGGTACGCGAAGCGCTCGACCGCCGGCAGGCCTCGCCCCGCGATTGAGGACGGATCAGTAGAAAGCCACGGCCCTGCACCCGCTGGGCCGTTCTGCTAAGCCCGCACCACGCTAGGCCGAGGCCCGCGGCCACAGCCATGCCGCCCCTCGTACGCCGCTCGAATCGCCGTGAGCGTTCAAGACGACCTTGGTCA
>JBKPAO010000164.1:0-20554 GCA_046726475.1 Gemmatimonadota bacterium
CTGCTGGCTACTCTCGCTGCGTGGGCCCTTTCCCGTTTCGTTTTCCACGGGAACTTTTCCATCCCGCTTCCGGGAATATCCGTGCTGGTCATAGGCGTCGTTCTGCTGACCGCCATCGTCGGCCTTGCGAACAGCCGGGAGACGGTGCGTCGAACTCCACTCGAAGTGTTGCGCCAAGAATGAGGCGGCCGCAGACTTACCTCCTGAGGAAGCCATTTCATGCTCGCAATCGATCTGACCGGAAAACGGGCGCTGGTGGCCGGAGTCTCCGATGACGGGGGCTTCGGGTTCGCCATAGCGAAGGCGCTCGCGGAAGCCGGAGCCAGCATCTGTGTGGGAAGCTGGCCGCCGGCCCTGGGGATTTTTACCAAGCTGCTGGAGCGCGGTAAGATGGACGAGTCGATGCGGCTCGCTGGCGGCCGAAAACTGGAGTTCGAGCGGATCTATCCCCTCGATGCCGCGTACGACGCGGTCGCGGATGCACCGCCCGAGGTACGAGAAAACAAGCGCTACAAAGAGCTGGGGGACTTCAGCGTTCAGGGGATGACCCAGCGCATCAAGAGCGACTTCGGGGACAGACCGCTCGACATTGTCATCCACAGCCTGGCCAACGCTCCGGAGGTCAAGTCACCCCTGGTCGACACCTCGCGCCAGGGCTACCTCTCCGCTATCAGCGTCAGTGCCTACAGCAACATCTCGCTGGTGCGCCACCTCGCTCCGTTGATGCGTGACGGTGGCTCTTTCCTCTCATTAACCTACATGGCCGGTGAGCGGGTCATCCCGGGCTACGGCGGAGGCATGTCATCGGCCAAGGCGGCTCTCGAGGCGGATACCAGAACTTTGGCCTACGAGGCAGGCCGCCGTTGGGGAGTTCGGGTAAACGCCATCTCGGCGGGCCCGTGGGCCTCGCGAGCGGCGAGCGCGATCGGCTTCATCGACACGATGATCCGCTATACCGCCAGCAACTCTCCCCTGCCCCGGCCCATCGACGCCGGCGAGGTCGGCAGCACGGCTGCGTTTCTCTCGAGTCCGCTTGCCCGGGCCATCACCGGGAGCGTGGTCTACGTAGACAACGGCTTTCACGCGATGGGAATGGCGGTGGTCGACGGCGGGAGCTGACCGTCAACGTCCCCGGGCGACCGCCTCGATCAGCTGCGCCAGAACGGCAAGCTCGAACGGTTTCTCGATCAGTGGGCGCGAGGTGCGGGACACGAAGCTGCTCCACGCCGGTGACGCCAGGTCTCCGGTCGTGATGATCAGCCGGGCGAAGAGATCGGGCCGATGCTGTGCCAGCCAATCGTGCAGCTCAACTCCAGTGCAATGGGGCATGCGCAGGTCGGAGACCACCACGTGATACCGTTCGGGAGCGGAACGCCCGAGCTTCCGCAGCGCAACCCTGCCGTCCTCCGCCTCGTCCGCGTCCCATCCTCGACGGCGGAGATAGCGGGCCAGAGCCGTCCGAATCGTCGGCTCATCGTCGACGACCAGCACGCGCCGCTTTGACGCGGTGCTTGGGGACGGTTGCGCAGGATCGGTTGGAGGCACTCGGGCCAGAAACCGAGGCTGGTGACTGACTCAGGGGGGAATCCGAGGTGTGAACTCGGGCTTCGTCGTATAATACTACTCTCAATTCGCCCGCCGGGTAACGGCTCGGCAAGAAAGTCCCAATCCCCGAGAGACGCATGGCCGAGCTGATGTCCCTGCCGGATGGTCCCGTCCACCGGCTCGTGCTCAACCGTCCCGCGCGCCGCAACGCCCTCACGCCGGAGATCGCCAGGGGCTTAGCTCAGGAGATCGAGCAGATCGAGGAGACCGGACAGGCCCGGGTCATTCTTCTGTCCGGTGCCGGCGGCCACTTCTGCGCTGGCCTGGATCTCCGCTGGCTGGAATCCCTCGGCGCGACCCCGCCGATCGCGGACCTCCAGCGCGGCCTGAGCGACTTTCAATCGGCGGTGATCGCAATCGTTCGCTGTCCGATCCCCGTGCTGGCCGTGGTCCAAGGAACCGCCGCCGGATTCGGATTCGATCTCTCGCTCGCATGCGACATGCGGCTGGCGGGTACCAGCGCCTCGTTCACCTCTGCCTTCGCCAGGATGGGACTGGTGCCCGATGGTGGCTCCACCTTCACGCTGCCCCGACTTGTGGGAGTGGGCCGCGCGCTCCGGGTATTGATGACTGATCAAACACTCGACGCCGCCTCCGCCCTTTCGACTGGACTAGTCGAGGAGGTGTTCGACGATGACGAGCTTGATGCCGGCGTCTCTCGCATTGTCGATGCACTGGTAGCTGCGGCCAGTTCCAGCATCCGGGCGATCAAACGGCTTTCCCGGGCTCAGGAGGTGGGAGCCCTGGAGCAGGCCCTCTCCAGCGAGGGCGCAGCGCAGCTCCAGGCGCTTCAGACCGCCGAGTTTCGGGCGCGCCTGGAAGCTTTTGCCAGCCGAGTAGCCAAGAGAGCGACTTCGTGAACCGGCAGGCCAGTGTGTTCCGGCCCGATGTTCTCACCGGCCGGGTAGCATTGGTAACCGGAGGTGGCACCGGAATCGGCCTGGGTATCACATCCGCTCTGGCGGCGGCGGGAGCAGACGTCGCCATCGCCAGCCGTAAGCCCGAGCACCTGGAACCGGCCGCGGAAAAGCTCAGGGCCTCCGGCGCCAAAGTGAGCGCTGTCGAGGTCAATGTGAGAGAACCGGAGTCGGTAGCGAGGATGATAGACCGGGTTTCGCGAGAGCATGGCCGGCTCGATATCCTGGTCAACAATGCGGCGGGGAATTTCTATGCCCCCAGCGCCAATCTCTCCCCCAACGGCTGGCGCGCGGTGATGGAAACCGATCTGTACGGGACATTTTTTTGCTGTCAAGCTGCCCATCCTCTGATGAAGGGACAGGGCGGAGGCCGAATCATCTCCATCTCGATGACGCTGCACTACCGTGGATGGCCTCAAATGGCTCACGCCACCGCCGCAAAGGCAGGCATCGACGCCTTGACCCGGACGCTGGCGCTCGAGTGGGCCCGTGATCGCATCACCGTCAATGCGGTGGCACCAGGTCCGGTCCCGACCGAAGGGGTCAAGAAGGCGTTCACTCCTCCGGGCGCCAGCGTTCCCGATCTCTTCGGCATGGAAAAGTTTGCCGCCGATTCGATTCCGTTGGGCCGGTGGGGCACCCCTGAGGATATAGGGCAGATGGTCACTTACCTGGCCAGCCCGGCGGGCGACTGGATCACCGGTGCGATCATCGTGGTGGACGGGGGAGCGTGGTTGGGGAGCGGGGCAGCGGGGCCGGGGGGCAGCGGGGCAGCGCCCTGAGCGAGGTGGCTTGAACGATCGTTCTGGACAGGGACCGGTTTCGTCGGCAAGTTGGCACGGCTCGCAATGGGAGTCTGTATGAGATCTCCAAGTAGCAATACTGCCCCCCTGCCTCGCTGCCCCGCCGTCCCGCTGTGTTTCTAGGCCACTATGGCGTTGCCTTGGCGCTCAAGCGCGTGGAGCCAAAGGTCTCTTTGGCAACGCTGTTCGTGGCGGTGCAGCTGGCCGACCTGCTCTGGGGAATATTTCTCCTCCTCGGCTGGGAACATGCCCGGATTGTTCCCGGCTACACCGCGATGACGCCCATCGAGTTTCTGGACTATCCAATCTCGCACAGCCTGGTCGCGGGGCTGGCGTGGGGAGCTGCCGCGGCAGCGCTGTACTACTCCTGGCCCACCCGTGACACGACGCACCATTGGCAGGCCGCTGCTCTAGTCGGAGTCGCGGTAGTTACCCATTACCCGCTTGACGTCCTGGTCCACGTGCCAGACCTCCCTCTCCTTGGTAACGACTCTCCCAAGCTCGGACTGGGGTTGTGGAACGATCCGGTGGTTACCATGCTGCTCGAGCTGGCAATATTGGGGATTGGGCTCGCGATCTATGCGCTCTTTCGATCTCACCGTCACCCGCTCCGGCTTGGCCGGCTCACCGTGGTGCTGGTTGTGCTTCTTGCCACCTACCTCGGGAGCCAGTTTGGGCCGCTACCCTCGAGCATGACCGTAGTGGCTGTCAGTACCATCGTATTTATCCTCGGAGTTGCCTGGCTGGCCGCCTGGGCCGACCGGCGGGCCTTACCGGGAGAGTTGCTGGGACCCCAGCGCCTGTCGCCTCGGTCGTAATGGACCGGGTCTTTTTCGCTCTAGGCGCAGTCTCCGGATTCATCTCTGTGGCCGCAGGAGCCTTTGGAGCCCATGCGCTCCGGAGTCGGCTCACTCCCGAGTATCTGGGCGTCTTTGAGACCGCCGCGCGGTATCAGATGTATCACGCACTGGCTCTGCTCGCGGTGGCATGGGCGGTCAGTCGCGGGACCGGCAGCATAGCGCAGTGGGCTGGCTGGCTCTTCGTGATCGGAACGGTGCTCTTCTCCGGCAGCCTCTATGGACTCGCCCTTACCGGTATCCGCTGGCTCGGCGTAATCACGCCCTTGGGTGGCGTCGCGTTTCTCGCCGGTTGGCTCTGCCTCGCGCTCTCAGCTCGTAGCCCTTAGCTCGCAACCTGCCCAATTGGTTGCTCCCAGCGGTCAGCTCCTAGTTCCCTCACGCATCCTCCTTGGACCACCTGAAGAACAGCACCGCAATCGCGCCGAAGATCCAGAGATTTCCCGGGATCCACATCAACAGCCCACCGAGCCGCTGGTCATCCAGCGGCGAGAGACCCCACGTACGCGGGGCGGCCACGTACCAGGGATAGAGCACGTTGTCGGCGAAGGTGATGAAGGCGCCTACCGCCTGCATCGGTAAACAGACAAGGAAGAGATAGAGGATGCCGGGCAGCGGAGACAGTCGAGGGAGCTCGGGCAGCGGGCTCATGACCGGCCACCACATGATGGTTGCGGTCACCATGAACATCAGGTGAGTGAAGATGTGTACCTCGTGGTTACGCATCATCAGGTCGTAGAACGGCTGGAGGTGCCATATCGCGATCGACGCGCTGAACAGCAGGGCTGCGAGCCAAGGCCGACTGAGCGCCCGTGCCACCGGGTACACCCCGCGCCTGACCACCAACGGCCGGAGCAACCACCCGGGAGTACCTACTAGTAGTAGCGGAGGGAATACCAGGGTGAGCACCAGGTGCTGCACCATATGAACGGAGAAGAGATAGTAGTCGCTCAGGTCATGCATCGGCCCGTTGAGCGAGAGCAGCAGGATGACCAGCGCGCCACAGAACGACAGCACCTGGGCCGGTGACGCCGGGGGTCCCCAGCCATGCTTCCGGCGGAGCGGACCGATCCCGTAAAAGTACAAGGCACCGAGGAGTCCGGTGCCGAGGAGAACGCTGGGATGGAACGACCAGGTCCAGTCGTACGGTGTGGTAGGTCGGGGGCGGGGGTCCATGCGGAAGAGCTAGGGGCTAGGGGCTATGCGCTATGAGCTGCGTCGCTAGGCAGTGTAGCTCACGCCGGGAAGTACGTGCTCCGGCACGCAGTGGCCCATAGCCCATAGCCCATAGTCTCTTTACCCGGACCGCGCAAAGGACATGTGATACGCCATGAGTACCATCAGCCCGACGATAATGACGGCCGCGATGGTAAGGGGAAATACAAAGATCCCGCTGAACAGCTTGCTGTCCTGCTTGAGGTGCATATAGTACATCGCGACCAGGGCAAACTTGAAGGCCGAGAGAAGGAGGAGCAAGGGAACAAAGAAAGGCTGAATAGCGGACGCCGTCGGTCCGGCGTGCTCGCCATAGGTAATCTCGTAGAGTCCGACCTCCATCGCCGTCAAAACAAACAGGATCAGACCAATCTTGGCGTAGACGGCAGCCCGGGGATGCGCATGTTCCTCATGGGCAGTGGCGGTGGCGTGAGCGTCCATAAGCGCCTTACTTGATGAGGTAGACCACGGGGAAGATCACGATCCAGACCACGTCCACGAAGTGCCAATAGAGCGCGGCCATCTCGAGGTTGAGCGACTTCTCGGGAGGGATTTTCCCCCGTATGGCGAGAATCCAGAGAGTAAGCAGCCAGATCACGCCGATAGTAACGTGGGTCCCGTGGAACCCAGTCAATGTGTAGAAGCTCGCGCCAAACAGGTTGGTCTTGAGCGTCAGCCCCTCATGCACGAAATGCGTGAACTCGTACACCTGCATCCCGACGAAGAACATGCCGCAGAAGATCGTGGCAGCCAGCCACCCCACGAGCGCCTTGCGACTCCCGCGCTGCGCTCCGCTCAGCGCCAAGACCACAAATAGCGAGCTGAACAGCAGGAGCGCCGTACCGAGAGTGACCAGCGGGATTTCGAGGATCGGCTTGAAATGCTCGCCGGTAGGAGAGGTCCAGGGCTCGTGCGGGAACGGGCCTACCAGGCTCCGGCCCTTGTTGACCAGATAATTGGAGATGAGGGTCGCGAAGAACATGCACTCGGACCCGATAAAGGTCCAAATCGCAAGCTTCCGGCTGTCCAACCCCGTAGCGGTCGCGTGCTCGAGCCCGTGAGGAACGTCGTGTGCAACGGCGGTCAATGTCTACTCCTCAAAAAACGTCAACGGTAAACAGTAAACAGTAAACTCTAGCTGTCCGGTGAAAGCCGTTCACCGTTCACTGTTCACTGTTCACTGTTTATGCTTTCATCCAGCAGGCTCGAACGCCCAGCGGTACACTCCAAAAAACAGTAGCGCGACCGCCACCACCACGAGCCACGCCCCGGCCTTGTCATGCCCCAGCGCCATCAGCGATGCAAACACCGCGGCCACGCCGACGCCAGTCACCAGCGGCCAGTACGATGGATTGGGAAGGTGAATCCCCTTTCCGCTCACCCTCGCCGGCTCCGGTAACGTCCCACCCCGCTCGCGCTTCATTTCCCACAGTGCGTCGCGTCCGTGGACCACCGGTATCTCGGCGAAGTTCCACTCCTGCGGTGGCGAGGGGATCGCCCACTCGAGCGTGGCCCCTTTCCACGGGTCGGCTGGGGCATTTGCCGGCTTACGCCAGGTTCGTAAGACGTTGATCAGGAACACGAGAAACGATAACCCGAGGATGAAGGATCCTACCGTCTCGATCTGATTCAGGGTCTCGAACCCTAATCCCGCGGGATAGGTGTACGTACGCCGCGGCATTCCATTCAACCCCAGAAAGTGCATCGGAAAGAACGTCACGTTGAAGCCGATCAGCATGAGCCAGAAGTGCAGCTTGCCGAGACCTTCGTTCAGCATGCGGCCGAACATCTTAGGCCACCAGTAATACGCCCCCGCGGTAAGACCGAAGATGCTACCGCCGAACATGACATAGTGGAAATGGGCGACGATGAAGTAGGTATCGGTCTGCTGCAGGTCGGCCGGCGGCTCCGAGTGCATGACCCCGGACAGCCCGCCGATGATGAACATCGCGATGAAGCCGAGCGCGAAGAGCATGGGCGTTCGGAACTGGAGCGAACCGCCCCAAATGGTCCCGATCCAGTTGAAGATCTTCACCCCGGTGGGAATGGCGATCAGCATAGTGGTCAGGGCAAAAAAGGTGTCCGCGATAGGCCCCATGCCGGTGGAGAACATGTGATGGCTCCACACGCCGAACCCGAGAAAGGCGATGAACACCCCGGAGAAGACCATGGCCGCATAGCCGAAGAGCGGCTTGCGGGAGAACACCGGCAATACCTCCGAGATAATGCCGAAGGCCGGCAGGATGAGGATGTACACCTCAGGATGGCCGAAGATCCAGAACAGGTGCTGCCACAGGATCGGGTCGCCGCCACCTGACGGCACGAAGAAGTGGGTGCCGAAGAAACGGTCGAACATGAGCAGGATCAAGGCGACCGTGATGACCGGAAACGCCAGCAGCAGCAGCACCTGGGTGATGAAGCTCATCCAGACGAACATCGGCATGCGCATCAGCTTCATGCCCGGCGCACGCAGGTTGATGATCGTCACGAAGAAGTTCACCGCCGCAGCCAGCGACGCGATGCCGAGGATCTGGAGCCCGAGCATCCAGAAATCCACGTTCATTCCCGGGGAGTACTGCCTCGATGTCAGGTTGGCGTAACCGAACCAGCCCTGATCGGGCGCGGCGCCGAAGAGCCAGCTCACGTTGAGAAACAGACCGCCCAGCAGGAACACCCAGTAGCTGAAGGCGTTCAGCCGGGGAAAGGCCACGTCCCGCGCTCCGATCTGGAGCGGAATCATGTAGTTGAAGAACATGGCCGACAACGGCATGATCGCCAGAAAGATCATGGTCGTGCCATGCATGGTGAACAGTTCGTTGTACCTTTCCGGCGACAGGAAGGTATTGTCGGGAGTCCCCAGCTGAATCCGCAGCAGCAGCGCCTCGATGCCGCCCATCAAAAAGAAGATGAAGGCGGTGGTCCCGTAGAGGATTCCGATCCGCTTGTGATCGACGGTGGTGAGCCAGCTCCAGAGGCCGGTCTTCTCCCCGTGTCCCGCCGCGGTCTGCACCCGATGCTGATCTAAAACCCTGGTTGCCATACGAACCTTGATGTCAGGGTGGGCTCGCGTGACTGCGCGGACCCACGGTTGGTCTCAGCGATGGGCCCGGAGGAAGGCGACGAGTGCCTGCGCTTCGGTTTCGCTTACCCCGAGGTTGGGCATCAGGACCCCCGTCTTGATGGCCTGGGGATTCCTGATCCAACGGGCGAGGTTCTCATCGGTGTTCTTCAGGGTGCCGGCCCCGATATAGGAGCGGGCCCCGACGTTCGCCAGGTTCGGCCCTACCATCCCCTTCGGCGCGTTGACCGCCTGGAGTGAGTGACAGCCGACGCAACCTTTGCTGAGAAACAATTTTTCGCCAGCGGCATACTGCGGGCTCTGGGCCGCCTGCTGCTGCACGGTCGCTCCCTGGCTCGCCGTTTGGACGCCACTCTTGTCGTTCGCCGCGGGCATTGGTTGGCCAGCTGCCGGCTTGGCACCGGCTGGCGGAGGTGGTTTCTGGCCGGGAGGTGGCGGCGGACCGAGAGTCTGCATATGGGCGACCCAGGCCTGGAACTCATCAGCTTTCTGCGCGCGGATTCGGTATCCCATCCGGGCGTGTTGCATCCCGCAGAACTCGGCGCACTGAGCGGGATAGTCGCCCTCGGTCTCGGCCTTGAACCACAGTCGGGTCTCCCGATTGGCAAAGACATCGCGCTTGGCGGCAAACTGCGGCACCCAGAAGCTGTGAATGACGTCCGCACTCCCCATGCGCAGCGAAACCGTCCGCCCAACTGGAATGTGCAGCTCGTTGGCGGTGGTGAGATTGTATTGAGGGTAGCGGAACTCCCACCACCACTGGTGACCCACCACTTCGATGGTGAGCGCATCCTTGCTGGGGACCGCGTTGGTTTCGAAGATGGCGCGAACGGTGGGGACGGCGATGGCGGCCAAAATCAGGGCGGGAATGACGGTCCAGATAATCTCGACGGTGGTATTGCCGTGGGTCTGATGGGGATCGGGATCGCCGGGCTTCCCGCGGAAGCGAAAGATGGCGTAAACCAGCACTCCTTCGACCAGCACGAAGACCAGCAGCGCCCATTTGACGGTGGTGTCGAGAAGATCGTCGGCGATGCGGGCAAAGTCGCCACGGGGAAGCAGGGTCGTCTGGGGATAGTGTTCCGGACTACAGCCGACCAGTACCAACGCGAGCAGGGAGAGCGCGGGCACTAACCGGGACAGGTGCCGAGCAGCGGTCCTGATGAGCATTACGCGTTCATCCTGTTCGTAAGAACCACGCAAACTCGAAGGAAAACGTGAGCCAGCAGCACTTTATCCTTGGCTCTCGTAGGTGTCAAGGAACTCCTTGCGAATTCATCACCTGACGGGGCTCCACTATTCCGCCTCAGTGCCGACGGGAGTATCTTACGGCAGATTCCTTCTCTGCCTGGAGTGTTCTAGCTCCGGGCCATTCCTTTTTTTATGCCTGGTTGAACATGATTCGTGAAATGCGCGAGAAGCTGGGCCGAGAAATCGATCAGCTCAGCCATGAGTTAAATATTCTGCTGCCACAGGCGATCGCCCAGGCGGTCGAGCTGGGTGACCTCCGGGAGAATTCAGAGTACAAAGCGGCGCTCGAGCGGCAACAGTTCGTTCAGGCGCGGCTGGGCCAGCTGCACCAGCGGCTTAACCAGCTGGGACAGCTCGCGAACGCCGAAGCGCCGACCGATCGTGTTGGGCTCGGCTCGCGGGTGACGGTGCTCGACTTGGAGTCGAACGAGACCGACACCTACGTGGTCGTGCTTGCCGAGATGATGGATATCGATGCCGGCCATATCTCGTTGGCGTCCCCACTGGGACGGGCATTGTCGGGCGGGAAAGTGGGAGAGGAAGTGAGCCTCCGACTTCCGAACGCGACCCGGAAGGTCCGAATCACCGGACTGGTTACCGTCCACCAGACGGATGGGGCGGGACCGGCAGCGGGCCGGCAGACCGCTGATCCCAACGGAAGGCGCTGATGGAGTTTCCCAAGAAGCAGCTTCTGGTAGTAGGCGATCGAGTCCTGATCACGCCGGAAGATGGGGACGAGCGGACCCGGGTGGGGTTGTATCTACCCGCGACCGCCATCGACTCCCAGCAGGTCCAGACCGGCTTGATCGTGGCAACCGGCCCCGGAACCCCGGTAGCAGATCTCAGTTCGCTTGATGAGGAGCCCTGGAAGGTCGATAGCCGGGAGGGCCGGAACCGCGGAATGCAGGCGCGGGTCGGAGACCATGCGATCTTCTTCCGGAAGGCGGCCGTCGAGATCACCTTCGAGGACAAGAAGTACCTGGTGGTTCCCCAGGCCGCGATCCTCGTCCTGGTGCGAGATGATCTGCAGATCTGAGCTGGGGGCGAGGAGCTGAGGAGCTGGGAGTCGCCGGTGCGCGGGTAAAGTGGTGGGTACATGCCGAGCCCGACAGCCTATGCTCCCAGGTCCTAGCTCGTAGCTCCTAGCTCCTCGCTCCGTGTGCTATTTCCTCTACATCGCGAGCCCGCTCACCCTGAGCGAGATCCGGTCCATGGTGCCGGACGGGATTACTGTTGATCTGGCCGACCCGGTCGAACAGCAGGTCCTCAAAGCGTCCTCCCGCGGCGTCCAGACCGTCGCCCGCCTGCTCGTCGGCCGCTGCTCCTGCGACTTCGTGCGGCTGCGACACGCCGACCCCCGCGAGGACGAGCGACACCTGCGGGAGCGCTTTCGTCAGCGAGAGATCGGCAGAGCGCTGACTATCCCGGGATTGGAACGCCATCGGGCCGGGGCCAAAGTTCCGGTGCCCGCAAAGGGATGGCGTCAGGCCCTGGTCGATTTCGTGCATGAGCACGCGCGAAACGCCGGAAGAACCGTATATCAACTGGCGTTCCTGCCTCCATCCTCAGCCCTGCGACATGAGACCCCACTTCGTGAGGTTAAACTCAGTCGGGTGACGCCGGAGCTGGAGAACTGGCTGGCGGAGGGATCCCCGGTAGCGATCACCCGCTGATCCGCCCCGGACCGGGGCCATCAGCCCTGACGCCTGCTGATGTGCGACGCTGGGAACGGCCCCGTAGCCCTTGTCCGTCATCTGGGCGGCGGGGACGCCGTACTCGGTCGAGAGCGCCTGCTTCACCGCACCGAAGCACAAGGCCACTTTGTCAAGTTGATCGGTCGCGTTAGCGTAGGAGGATGAGCAATTCAGAATTCGCGGATGTGAGACACACTGAAGGGCGGTTCACCGGATCCGCCGGCCTCCGATTGTTCTACCAAGCCTGGCTTCCGGTCGACACCCCTCGCCGGGCGGTTCTAGTCAACCTTCATGGGCTGGGCGACCATAGCGGACTCTATCCCAATCTGGGGAACCGGATACCGGAGACTGGGCTCGCTCTCTACGCCTACGATATGCGCGGCAACGGCCGCTCTCCCGGACAAAGAGCCTACCTGCGTGGCTGGTATCAGTATCGGGAAGACCTGCACGCCTTCCTGGCGCAGGTGCGCGAGTGGGAGCCTGGACTGCCGGTGTTCCTCCTGGGTAACAGCTTGGGCGGACTGGTGGTGCTCGAGTACGCATTGCACCACGTCGAAGAGCTGGCAGGCGTCATCGCCGCCGCCCCACCACTAGGGAAGCTCGGAGTTCCGCCCCTCCTGATGGCGTTGGGAAGGCTGCTGTCCCGGGTGCTTCCCCGCTTCTCGCTGCGGGTCGGAATGGATCTGACCGGACTCGCCCGGGATCCTGCGGTGGTCGAGGCGGTTCTCGCCGACCCACTCTTCCATAGGCGGGGTACCGCCCGGCTCTCCACCGAGGTGACCGCTGCGATCGAGCGGGTGCAGAGCGGAGCGGCCTCCTTCCGGGTTCCTTTATTGATCCTGCACGGCTCGGCCGACCGGATGGTGCTGCCGGACGGCAGCCGCAACTTCTTCTCTAAGGTGCAGTTCCCCGGCAGCGAGTTGAAAGAATATCCCGGGGCCTATCACGGCCTGTTTGCCGATTTGAATGCAGACGAAGTTATGGGAGACCTGCTGGGGTGGATTGAAGGCCGCCTAGCCCAAAAATCACCCTCCCCGACTCTCGCCGGAGAACGCGCCGTGGAGTAGTTTGAGGGGAGTAGTTTGACAGGACTTGGGTCCCGAGCCGCGATGTCCAGTCTTATGTCCGCCGTGCCGCCCCACCGCCCCCGCCGCTTTACCGCCGTGTTTTCCCGCGCCCTGCGCTTGCGCTGCCCTCATTGCGGAGGCGGCCCGATCTTCGTTACCTGGTCCCACCTGCTTCCCAACTGCCCGGTATGCGGGCTCGGGCTGGAACGAGGAGAGCAGGGTTACTGGCTGGGCGCCTACTTCTTTAATCTCATGGCGGCTGAGACGGTGTTCAGCGTCTGGTTCGTCGGTTTTCTGGTGTGCACTTGGCCCAACCCACCCTGGCAGCTTTTTCAGGTCAGCACCATAGCGCTGATGCTCGTGGTTCCCTTTGCGTTTTTCCCTTATTCCAAGACCCTTTTCCTCGCCTTCGATCTGCTGGTCCGCCCGCCTACCGAGGAAGACTTCGCTCTTCCCCACGAGGAAGCACGAAACCTGCCGCGCAGGTCCGTCTGACCGTGGCTCACCTGGTTCGTTGAGTGCGTATCGCGCGCTTGAGTGCTTCCATCGCCTCCATAAACTTTATCATCGGGTGAGTATCGGCAGGTATTCGATCCAGGGACCCACATCGCTGCGGTACTGCCGGCTCATTACCCGGGCGATCTGCCCGAGGTGGTTGAGGTCGTGAACCACCCAGGTGGCGATGAGCTGCCCCAGCGTCACTTGACCGAGCTCCGGATGACGTCCCCGCCGCTCAAGATCCTTCGAGGTAAGCTGGAGCGACACCAGGCGCTCCACATTGGACTCCCGCAGCCCGGCAAAGGTGCCGAGCAGCTCGTGCAGGGACTTTCCTCGAGATTCCCGGAACTGCGCGAAGCGGTCGAATGGGGTAAAGGCTCGGTTCTCCCCGTGCGTCAGGAGCAGCTCGATCCGGGGTATCCAGTCGGTCCGCTCACCATGGATGAGGTGGCCCACGATGTCGAATGGACTCCAGGTGTCGGGTCCCTCGTTGCTGGTGTTCCAGGACCCGGGGAGATCTCCCAACCAGCTCCGGAGCACTCCCGGGGTGCTTCGGAGCAGCGGTGTCGCGTGTTCCAGCGAGAATTCCATAATGCCTCAGATCGCCGGGCGGCGCGTGGTGGGCCGGCGCACCGGCAGAATGTAGAACGCAGCCAGAAATCCATGGACCGCGAGACTGGCCCATGCGTTGACGAAGGCAAGCGCGAATGAGACGCCGTATGCGGTGGGTCCGATCAAATACCGCCGGCTGATCGTCCGCACGGCCTCGAGATCCGCCTCTTCGTCCAGCAGCCGCCCCCCACGAGCCGCGTACCACCACACTGCGTTGTAAGCCAGCGCGATGAGCACGAAGGTGGCACTGTACGATGCCACGGCGATTTCTCTTCCCTTGGGTTCCGACAGGTATTCGGCCAGCACCGCGGTGGTGAATGGGAGGAAGGCGATGCACATGAGAAACAACACGCTGAGGAGAAGAAAGTAGCGGTCGATTCGGCGAATCATCATGAACATGCTGTGGTGGTTCACCCACATGATGCCGATCGTTATGAAGCTGATCAGGTAGCCGAGGTAGGACGGCCAGAGCCGGAGCAGCGCAGGAAGCAGCGTACTGCCATGGCCGGTGAGGTCCGCCGGCGGCACCCGGATCTCGAGTACGAGTAGGGTGATCGCAATGGCGAAGATGCCGTCGCTGAACGCCTCGACGCGCGCGGTTTCGGAGGCTCCGCTGCTGTTGGACTCGGCCATGAAGGCTTCTCGGCTCCAAGGTGACGCCTAAGTGTAGCCGCGGCTGCCGCCGGGTGAGAGATCGGAAATTGTTTAGGTTGAGAGCTCGCTATCTGTGAGCCGTGCCTTTTCGAAGGAGTGTTCCATGCCTCCACTCCGCGCCTCAGGAGCCTTGCCCGCATGGGTTGCGTTCAGCGTTGGCGTGCTCGGCTGTGGCTCGAAGACCAGCCCGCCACCGGAGCCAACTCCTGTCGTCTTTGAAGACCGGTTGGTAATCGGCGAGAACGATGACAAGTCCCCTCTCGGGATTGCGCCGAATGAATTACCGGCACCAGGTGAATGCCGCCTATGGCGTTCGGGCCGGCCAGTTCGCGAGCAGCCCCGGGCTGGTGCCTGTGCGCAGATCGAACCGACAGCACCGCCGGAGAGCTGGATCCTCTATCGCCCCAGTCAGGACCCGCGACTGGTGCAGGTGCGAATCATAGACCCGGATCAAGCAGGGCTGGTTACCGAGGTGCGCGTGTACGACGCGGTGCGGGGAACCTATCTGGGATCTAAGCAGCGGCGAGACCGACAATAGTCTTTTGAAAGCTCTTCTTGACGCGAGATATCTTCGGGATATATTCGGTACGTAGTAGCCGAACAGAAACCGAAGACGCGGAGTTCCTACGTGCCACCCCTCCAATCTCCCAATAGTCCTCCAGCCGATCGCAAGGTTCCGAAGCTCGAGCCCACCGTCCGCATCGTCGGGAGGTGCCCCGACTGCTCGGGACCACTGGTTCCTTCCTCGGGATGTATCAGCTGCACTCAATGCGGGTGGGGTAAGTGCGCGTGATGGCGGCGGGGAAGCGGGGAAGCGGGGCGGGCACCCTCTGGGCGGGGGGGAAGGTCGCGGTTGGACCCGATAAGAGCGAAGCGAGCCGTGCAGACGGTGCTCGGCAGTTAGACCTACTTCCCCGCTTTCCCGCTGACCCGCTTCCCGTCTTGGACCAGCGCTCCCGGGGCACTCAGTTCATCGGGCTCGAGGTTCACTCGGTACTGAACACGCCTGCGGCGACTCACATGGGGTTCTGGTCGCTCAATCCCTACGTCGGTTGCGAGTTCGGCTGCATGTACTGCTACGCGAGAGACACTCATCGGTGGGTGGTTGAAAGGGCGGTAAGTCGGAAAGGCAGTAAAGCTTGTCCTGAGCGGAGCGAAGGAGCAAGTGAGGATGAAGAAATTGCGGACGGAGAACTCAGCGATCGAATGGGCAACTTACCACCTTACCGCCCGTCCGCCTTACCGCCTGAGGAGGCCTTCGAAAAAGAAATCCTCGTTAAATCCGAAGTCGCCGAGGTACTCGCGCGCACGCTCAACCCCGCCAAGCTGGCGGGTCATCCGTTGGTCATCGGCACCGCCACCGATCCCTATCAGCCCGCGGAGCGGAGGTTTGGTCTCACTCGGCGGATTCTGGAGGTGCTGCGCTCCTACCATGGGCTGTCGATCGAAATCATTACCAAGTCGCCGCTGGTCACCCGCGATATCGATCTGCTTCAGGCGATTTCCGAGAACAACGAACTGAGTGTGAACATCTCACTGGCCACAGCCGATCCGCGGCTCGCTCGCCGGCTGGAGCTTCGTTCGCCGATACCGGCCGCACGGCTACGAGCGCTCCGGCGGCTCACGGCGGCAGGCGTACATGCGGGCCTCATCATCGCTCCCATCATACCGGGGATCACCGATGACTGGACTGGCCTGGCCCGGCTCATGGAGGCGGCGAAGGAGGCGGGGGCGCGCTACGTCATCGGGTCGGCGCTCCGGCTCGGTCCGGCAGCGCGGCACCGCTTCCTTCCCTTTCTCGAGCGGGAGTTTCCGGAGTTGTACCAACGGTATCGCCGCCATTACGCCACGAGAGACCTGGCCAGCCAGAGCTATCAGGACGCGTTGACCCGCCGGCTCAATGCGCTCCGCCAGGCGTTTGGATTTGCCGGCGATGAAGCGAGCAGCCGGCGGCGGCGGCGACTCGAAATGGCCGAAGCCAAGAGCGCCCGTGTTCCCGTGCCAGAGCAGGCAATCCTGTTGTGAGGAGTGGGCTATGAGCAACGCTGAGCACGATCGCCGGATCGATTACATCGAGTTTTCCGTGAAGAGTGTGTCGGACGCGAAGCGATTTTACGGCAATGCATTCGGGTGGAGATTCGAGGATTACGGGCCCGACTACGCCAGCTTTTCTGATGGACGTTTGAATGGAGGATTTCAGACCGCAACCGAGGTTCGCAGCGACGGACCATTGGTCGTCATCTACGCCAGCGATCTTGCGACCATGGAGCGGCGAATCACTCAGGCAGGCGGCGATATCGTTCGGCCGATTTTCAGCTTCCCCGGTGGCCGCCGCTTTCATTTTACCGACCCGAGCGGCAACGAGTTGTCGGTGTGGTCGGACCAGGAACGGCGTGAACGGTAGGACGGTGAACAGTGAACAGTAAACAGTGAACGGGGATTCACCACGAGAATTCGCAGTCCCGTTCACTCTTCACTGTTCACTGTTCACTGTTCACCGTCCACTGTTCAACTTTTTTGCCTATGCGTTCGGTATTGTTCGTCGATCCGCCCGCCTTCTGCACCACGCTGGAGGGTTTGGTGTCGCCCGGACTCAGCTCACGGCCTTTGGCGGTAGCTCCGCCGGCCGCGGACCGGGCTACGCTATTGGCTCTCTCGGAAGAGGCTCGGCAGGCTGGACTAGTGCGTGGCATGCCTGTCCGAAAAGCCCAGCGGCTCTGCCCCGACCTCATCGTTCTTCCGCCCAACCCGCAGCTCTATGCCCGAGCCTCACGCGCACTGCATGAGATCCTGCGAGTCTTTGCCCCCACCATCGAACCCCGCGGCTACGGTCATGCCTTTCTCGACCTCACTGGCACCGGCAGGCTTTTCGGGCCACCCCAAGATGTAGCTGCTCGGATCCGGCGAGAGGCACAGGAACGGCTGCGGCTCCCGCTGTCGGTGGGTATCGCCAGCAACAAGTTGGTGAGCCAGGCAGCTATTAAGGCAAACCGGCGGGGCAGTCATGAATCACTGCTCTATGTCCCGGGGGGCGGTGAACGGGGATTTCTCGCCCCTCAGCCGCTGGATGTGTTGCCCGAGCTCGATGCCACGATGCGCGCCCGGCTCGATGATTATCAACTCGAGCTTATCGGTGAGGTTGCCGCTATTCCGGAGAGTGCTCTGTGTGCCGTCTTTGGGAAAGATGGCAGACTTCTGGGTGCCCGGGCCCGGGGCATCGATCCTCGCCCGGTTCTCCCGCCTGAACGCCGGTCCGAGTTTCACATCGCCCATACCCTGGCGACGGATACCAATGATCTTGGAATCCTCCATCCCATGCTTCGGCTGATGAGCGAACGGCTGGGAGACCGGCTTCGTCGGCGTGGGCTGACGGCACGCCGGCTGCTCCTGGAGGCCACTTATGCCGACTATACGGTATCGGTGCGATCAATCCAACTTGGCGCTGTCATTCTCGACGTTGAGCTCTGGGAGGCAGCTCAGCGTGCCTTTTCGATGGCCATCACGAAGCGGCTGGCCATCCGGACGCTGTCGCTCACCCTCGATCGGCTGGTCGAGACAGAGGCGCAGCTGGAGCTGTGGACGGGCAGTCAGGCGGACGGGTCGACAGGCGGACAGGCGGACAGGCGGTCAGGCGGTCAGTATGATGGAGAGCAGACATGGATCAGCATTCAGACCGACCGACCGGCCGACCGCCTGACCGACCGACCGGCCGCCCTCCAGCACGCGGTCGATCGCATCCATTCACGGTATGGGACTGGGGCGCTGATCCGGGGGCCCCGACCCACTCCACACCGCTCACCACTTTATCATCACCAGACACCCACGATCTTCCCGAACGTGGCGTTGCCTTCGAGCACCCGATGGGCATCGGCCAGCTGAGTCATTGGGTACGTTCGCTCCAGTACCGGCCGGAGCACCGCACCTCGTTCCTGATGAGGCAGGAAGAGTGGCAGCATCCGTTCGCGAAACTCCGCTATCAGCGGGATCCGCTCCTCCAGCCCTCGCGTTCGCATGACGGTACCGATCACCTCGAGCCGCTTCCGGAGAATCGGCCCCAGGTCGACCTCGGCTTCGCTCCCCGCAAGAAATCCCAGCAGGACCAGCCGTCCCCGGGGGGCAAGCACCGCGAGGTTATCGGCCAGAGCGGTGCCACCCAGTACGTCCAGTACCACGTGAACCGGCTCGCCCACGATCTCGCGAAAGGGAGTTCGGCTGGTATCGATGCCGACATCCAGCCCATAGAGCAGCGCCCGCGCCAGCTTGTCACCGCTGCGCGACGTGCCGAGCACCGTTGCGCCGAGCTGCTTGGCGATCTGCGACGCCGCCGTGCCGAGGCCGCTACCCGCCGCGTGGATCAGTACGCGCTCGCCGGCCTGGAGCCGGCCGCGCGTGACCAGGGCGTCGTACGCGGTGAGAAACGACTCCGGAATCGCTGCCGCTTCGGCATAGGGCAAACCGTCTGGGATGGGAAGCGCCTCGTCCTGGTGCACCACCACCATCTCCGCCTGGGCGCCGCCGCCCACCAATCCCATGACCCGATCTCCCACCCGCCAGCGAGTCACTCCGCCGCGGACCGCTTCCACCTCTCCCGCGTATTCGAGTCCTGGGATGTTGGCTGGCCACCCGGCCGGCGCAGGGTAGTGACCTCGGCGTTGAATCAGATCGGCTCGGTTCACTCCCGCTGCGTGCACCCGCACCCTGATGTGCTCCGGCCTGACTTCCGGCTTGGGAACCTCGCCGATGGTAATGACCTCGGGGCCACCCGCTCCTTCAAAGATCACTGCGCGCATGCGGTTCCTCTGAAAAACTTCACTACGAAGATACGAAGGTTCGTGTACCTTCGTGCTTCGGGTGAATTCTTGAGGGACAAATGGCCGAGACCTACTGCGATGCAGCACCAGGGCATGAATGGCATGGACCCTATCACGACCGGGAGTACGGCTTCCCTCTGGAAGACGACGCCGCGCTCTTCGAGCGGCTGATGCTGGAGATCAATCAGGCGGGTCTCTCGTGGCTGACGATTCTCAAGAAGCGCGAGGCATTCCGGCGGGCATACGGAGGGTTTGTCCCCGAAGTCGTAGCGGCATACGGTGCGCGAGACCGTCGGCGATTGCTGGCTGATGCCGGCATCATCCGCAATCGTCTGAAAATCGACGCCGCCATCGCGAATGCGCAAACGATCCTGGAGTTGCGCCGCACACACGACTCATTCGCCGGCTGGCTTGCCGCCCATCATCCTCGATCCAAGGACGAGTGGACCAAGCTCTTCCGGAAAACCTTCCGCTTTACCGGCGGTGAGATCGTGAATGAATTCCTCATGAGCATCGGGTATCTCGCCGGTGCTCACGTGCCGAGCTGCCCGGTATACCCGCAGATTCTCGACCGCCGTCCGCCCTGGGCTCGATGAGATCTGCTTCGGTGCCCGGCCCCGCTGGAACCCTGAGCGTGGATGATGGGGGGCCGGAGCAATCAACTGGTCTCTTGCCGGTACTCTTGGTGCACTCCATGGCCGGGAATACCACGCAGTGGTCGACTCAGCTCGTTCACCTCCACCGGACGCGGCGGGCTGTCGCGCTCGACCTTCGGGGGCACGGCCGGTCCGACCCGCCCAAAAACGGCGACTACTCGCTGACCGGAATGGCGGTTGACATCGGCACGGTCGTGGAGAAGCTCAACCTCGGGAAGATCGTCTTGGTGGGCCACAGCATGGGCGGCGGGGTGGCGCTGGCGTACGCTGGAGCTCATCCGGACCGGGTTGCCGGTCTGCTCCTGCTGGATCCGATCGGCGATGGCAAACAGATCTCTCCGGCACAGGCACAGCCGCTCCTCAATGGCCTGAACGCCGAGTATGACACCACGATCACTGAATACTGGAAAGGAATCGCGGGACCGGATGGCGCCATCCGGCAGCGGCTGCTTGACGATCTTCGCGCGACCCCGCAGGAAACCGTGGTGAAATCGTTCCGGGAAGTCCTTCGCTTCGATCCGGATCCCTGGCTGGCCCGCTATCAGGAGCCGATCCTGTCCGTCGTCACTCCGTACAACGATGAGCCATTCAGCCTGCACCGCTTGGGCAAGGGATTTCCTCATCAAGTGGTGCACGGAACGGGGCACTGGATCCAGCTGGATAGACCGGAGGAGTTCAACCGTCTACTCGATGAATTTCTGAAAAACGTGAACAGTAAACAGTGAACAGTGTTCACCCACCTCCACGTTCACTCCCATTTCTCCTTCGGGCTCGGCGTCTCCAGTCCCGAGTCGCTCGCCGTCGCGGCAGCCGAGCGCGGGTTCGGCACGTTGGC
>JBKPAO010000165.1:0-11789 GCA_046726475.1 Gemmatimonadota bacterium
AAGACGGCTCACGAATGGGCCGATTGCGCCGCTCACGAACTCCACGCCTGATGGGGCATTGGCTGGTGGCGCCTGACGGGAGAAGACGATGCTCCGACTCTTCTCCGAGTCGAACGTCGCCCCCATGCGCAGGCTCAGCTCATAAGTCTTCCGGCCCAGCAGCTTCGTGTCGATCGACCTCATGAAGGCATTCACGCCGTAGAAACCTGCGGGCGCAGGGCGGGACGTCAGCCATTCGAGGTCCCCGTCAGGACCCGCGATGTAGCCGTCGGCGCTGGTTCCGATGTGGACGATGACGTTTCGGCGCTTCGTCATGAGTACGGCTCTCCGTTGTCGAACGGCAAAGAACAATTTGATGGGCTCAGCCGTCTAACGGACCGCGCATCAGCTGCGGCGACTTCTTAGTTTCGACACAATCCGACGTTCCTTAGATCAGATGCGCCGGCAGCGACATGCACTTGTTACGCGTGCCGCGCACGAGATCTCATATCGAAGTGTGCGCTGCTCCCAAAAGCTTGCGGTCGCGAGCCACCGTACAAAGGCCCGTGAGAAGCGCATGCCCCTCGCTTCCAGCTGGATAGTTGATCCAGAGTGTGTCCGCTTCCTGACGTTCGGGCGTGGCGACACGCCGGCCAGTATCGTTGTCGTAACTGAGGCGAGCAAGCGTGCGTACTTCTTTCGTCCTACACCGGACCTCAAGGTCCTGAACCAGAACTACGTTGCCCCGGTCAGGAGCCTGAACTCGCGCTTGCAAGACGCCGTCGACGAGAGCCAGCGAGTGCAAATCAACCCGATAGGAGTTGGCGGCTCCTGGTAACCGTTGCCAGCGCTCCTGTGCCTGTAGGAGAGTGGGAGCTAGGAAGCCAAGAAAAACTATCGGTGCTAAACGCATGGAGCCGGCCGTCATCCTAATCCTGCGTAGACTCACTTCGCAATCTTCTCGACGTTCTCTGCCGCAGGGCCCTTCTGGCCCTGCACGACATCAAATTCGACCCGGTCGCCTTCGCTCAGGCTCTTGAAGCCCTGACCTGAGATGGCCGAGTGGTGCACGAAGCAATCCTTCTGACCGTCCTCGGGCGTGATGAATCCAAAGCCCTTCGCGTCATTGAACCACTTGACCGTGCCAGTAGTGCGTGCCATGTCGTACTCCTGATATGGTAATCGGAGCCGGACGTGCCGCACTCTCGACTACGGTTTACGTGGATGCCGCCCCACGCGGGCCGGCTACCCTGGGCGCTACTGCGCCAGGAACGATCGCCAAGAAAAAGGGGACCGGCGCCAAGCCAGTCCCCCGTCTCGCTGCACGAATACAGCTGCACCTGCTCGAGAGAGCAATGGAATTCTTCCGTCTCCCTACTACCGTGCTACCCGATTCAGCCGCGTCAGTGCCGCCAGCACCACAGCGGGCTGCTCTTCCTGAATGAACTGACCCGCCCCGCGGACGATTTCGGTGTTGAAGGTGCGAAGCTTGGTCTTCAGCAGCTCGCGCTGTTCGTCGGGTACCTCTGCCGGGTGCGCCACTGTTCCTACCAGCAGCAAGACAGGCGCCAGGCACTGATGCAGCCGGTCGGCCAGCGAGGCACCCTCCTTCGACTTGGCCATTTGGTGAAACGCGTCGATGGACCCGCCGAGATCGGACGTTTGCCCGGCCGTGTAGCTGCGAATCACTGCGTCGGTCACCCAGGTGGTATCTCCGGAATTCTTGACGATCTCACGCCGCACCTCATGTCGCAGCCTGGATTCATCCATGGTGAGCTTGACCAGGCCGCCGCCGAACTTGAATGCCTTCTTCATTCCCGGCGTGGCAGCGCTCTCGGAGGGCCCCCCGTCGATGGAGAGTAGCCCCCGCACGAGGTCGGGCCGCTTGACCGCGAGGCGAAACGCAATGGCGGCACCGCTGGACTGGGCGACGAAGAGCGCTCGCTTGATGCCCATCTGGTCGAGTGTGCGGGCCAGACGCTCGCTCTGCGCCCCGAACGAATAGTCCGCCTTCTTGGGATGAGAGGAGGAGCCATAGCCGAGCGGCTCCACCACGATGGTCCGGTAGCCCTGGGCGACCAGAGGGCCGGTGATCTTCCGATACCCGAACGCGCCACCAAAGAGGCCGGGAATCAGGACGACTGGTTGACCGGTTCCGAACGAAGTGGTGCGGAGGGTCTCACCGTCGGCGACTTCGATGTCCCGCACAACGGCGCTGTCGACCGGGAAGGTGAGGAGAGCCAGGCTGAGCAGGAACATGGAGGTCTCGCGATAAGGGAGAGAGCGGCAAGGAGTTGGGACCCTGGCCGCGAAGAACGGGCGGCCGGGTACCCTTCAACCTACTACTTCGGTGCCTTGGCGCCGGTGATGGTTGGCCGCACCGCCAAGGCTGGTTCTTGTTCAGCTGCCTAAACAGGCTGTTGCAGGGTAAACCCTAGAGTGCCGGATTGGTCGTGGGGGCACGCCAAAACGAAGGGCTGAATATGAAGCGAGGCTCAGTGCCGATGCTGCCCTGATTCGTGATGGGACGAGCCCTGGCGGGTGACCACCCAGACATCGTGCCGGTACACCGAATCACCCCGCGCAACGCGCGGCCAGGCGCTTCCGGAGGCCGGCATCACGATGCCTCCGAGCGCACCCATGCCTCCGTCCATGAGTACCTTCCCGGTCGGATTGTCGTACTCGGCCGTGAGACGATAGACGTGATCGGGAACCAACCTGACACCGAAGGGCAGGAAGTACCGGAGCGGCATGCCTAGGACCTCGCGCTTCGCATCGACCTTGGGACGTGCCTCCCAGATTACCCTCCCAGTCGAAATGTCCTCGAAGCGCAATGCAGTCCCATACTGGTGCAGGTGGCCGCCGGCCGCGAGCAGCCGGGCCGCAACCGCGGGCCGGCCTTCCCAGCTCTTGACTGAGCGGCCGGGTGGCAAGTCGAAGGAATGGGCCCCCGCGGGCGGCATCACGTCCAGATACAGCGGCTGGATAGCAAACGGCTGGAGCCAGGACGTTGCGGGGCTCAGCTGGAGCCGCACCCGTATGCGAACGCCCTGGTAATCCCTCGGCGTGGGATTGTGCACCATCGCGGTCACCAGGAGACTGTCACCCGGGCGCACCCGATAGCCCAGGAACGCGGGTAGGCTGTAGGGGCGGGTCTCGGGCCCGGCTGCGCCGATCCGGAGCATGATCTGACTGAAGAGCTCCCGTCGTTCCGGCGCGATGAGATTGAGGTGATGCAGAACCTCTCTCGGAAGCCGTTCGCCTTTTTCATCGACCACTTCGAACGCGAGCCCTCGTAGCCAGCCGTCCACCGGCAGTGCCAGGGTGAGCGGTGTGGGCTGCTGCGCCATGCCATGCTCGCTATGCGCCGGGAGGGACAAAGGCCCGAGCTCGATCGTGTATTCATCGGTGGGAACCCACGCAGCGGCGGCCAGGAGGCCGATGAGGCAGGCCGCTCCAGCCAGCCAGAGCCCGCCGCGGCGCAGATGACGTGGAAGGATTGGAGACTTCACGGTTGACTGTAGTCGGCTCACCGTCACTGCATTCATTAGAAACCTCGTGGTCACGTTCGAAGAAACTCGTGGTCACGTTCGAATCGGTTAACATGCGCGGCTGAGAAGAGCGGTTGGGTCCCGGCTTGGCCAGCGGGTCGCTGTGGATTCATTTGCCGGCAGCAATGGGACCGGGGAGGTGGCAGAGGCGCTGAAGCGGAAGTGGATCTCTCTTGCGAGCTCGATGCGGAGGGGAGTATGCCGGCACCTGCATGCGTAGCTCGCTTTCCGCTTCGATCAACTGAAGTTTGAAGCCGGTTTTGCTGAGATGCCCACGAAGACTTGGACGTCCGCACCAACGACGGTTTGGCCTGTCGCTGGTTAGAACTCTGATAAACGAGGCTGCTTTTTTATCCGCCAGCGAACAGCAGGGTTTCCAACTTGGCCGTTGCCCGCTGCTGCATGTCTGGCAAACCTGACTGTAGGTGTCTAGGGTGAGGGTGACACTGCTGTGTCCAATACGCTCCCTTTCGATCTTCGGGTGCTCACCGGTTGCCAGAAGAAGAGTGGCCACTGAGTGACGTAAGTCGTAGACCCGAATGGTTTGGGGCAGGCCGCGCGCACCAAGACGAGCTTGAGTAGGAGCGCACCAGAGACCGATAGTTAGGTAGATTCCCATCCGGCGTCGCGAAAATCAACCCCCTGCTCGGCATGGCGCTCACCAGCTGGAGCCGATCCTCAGCTTGACGGCGCCGCTGAAGTCGTACCGCAGGGCAGTAGCCGGAACAGGTATTACTCTACAACTCGCTCGAGCCAGGAGGGGAAACGGCCGGCGCAACAGAACGGCCGTTTCTTTACCCCGACCCTCCGCCTGTGGCTATCATCGGATCCTGGGTGAGCGGTCGGCCTATGGCTGAGCCGGCCGATGGCCCAGGAGGACTTCGACCATCCCGTGCATTGTGTTGGCGGCTCCGGACAGCAGCTCGAGGGTGTGGCGCCGCAATGCCTCCCTTCGACTCGCCGTCTGCTGCCACCGTCGGGACCAGTCCGCGATCGCCTCGCGACCCGATTCAACGGCCCGAGTGGACCACTTGATCACCCGATGCCCCGGGCTGAAACGAGCTCGCGCCGACGAGCCAGTCGTCAAGGCCAAGGGTAGGTCTGGTTGGGCTTCGTCCAAGAGGGATTGGAGTCGGGTTTCCGCCAGGAACGGCGAGCCCGCGGGCACGAGGGACGTGAATCGCGACTCGGTCGCGGAGTCGAAGCGAAGGTGACGCTCCGGTAGAACGGTGGAGCTCCCCACCTGCCGCCTTGGATCTCGTCGACCGCCCTCAATGTACGCCAACCAAACCGCCCCGTCCCGGTCGGTGAATTCCATCGATTCAGTGAGGGGATTCCCCCGCGGGTAAGACGGCGTTCGTGACACGGTCGAGACGACTCTTCGGGCCTGGGAAGGGGAACGACTTCTGCGGCGGGGCACTTCTGGGGGTGCGGAGCGTGCTGCTCGCAGATCCCGCGTCCATTCGGCGAGACAGTCGATCAGCTTGACGACGTCCTTCTCCGTTTTCCGGTAGTTCACTGCAGTGACGGACTCGTACTCGGGCTTACTCTGATGTCGGTGCCCGTTCGCCAGCTTGGGCTGAGCCGGCCTCGGGGGTGGGTTCCTCCCAGCCATTGTTCCGCCTCCTGTTAAATGATTGTACATCACTCGTATCTGTGGCCAGATTGCGCCGGCCCGGCGCCACGTGACGATCCCGCACGCGCTGGCCCTTTCGCTGGAGCCGCGCTCATGCTTGGTAGCCTGGTCTAAGGAGGAGGGGCGTTCACTTACCGCGTTCTGGTGATCGAGACTTACGGCAGGCTGAAGACCAACCGTCCCTTGGCCTAGAAAGCAAGATGAGGGCGAGACAGAGGGTCAGATATTGGACTTTGGTACATGCAGCAGCTCGATTTCTCGAGCAGTGACAGCTCGGCGCCGGCGATGATCGGCCTCATGCTGTTGTCGCGCCGGACACCGCCCGTCGTCGCTTCTCGACTTCTTCCTTGGTAAGGGCAATGTGGGTCTTCAGAATGAACAGCTGCTGCGAGTAGCGCAGCGGGACCGATAGGCGGTTCGCGCGCCTCGCCAAGTCTTCCAGTGCTGCAGCCAGCTGGCGTGGGGCGGGGCCGGGGCTGGCCTGGTTCAACTCCGCCTCCAGGACCAGTAACTGGCCGTAGAGATTGTAGATCCGGCGCTCGATCAGGTACCGGTAGATGCCGGGCAGGAAGCGGACAGCGGGAAACACCACGACGAACAGCGGAATGAGCAGGATCAGGAGGCGCTCCGTCAGGCCTGCCAACCACAGCGGGAAAACCCGATACACGAACGGCAGGCCCGACTGGTAGAACTCCCGTGCCTGCGTACTCAGAGGCAGATTGACGGCCTCCGCGGCGGGGAATCGGCCCGCCTTGTGGAAGATCTCCGGTCCGCCATGGATCTCGGAGGCAGCCTCGAGGAGCAGGTATTGCAGCGCGGGGTGGAGGTCCTTGCGCGCCACCAGGCTTGCCTCAACAGCGAGCAACGTCACGTCTCTCGGCGGGATGTTCCTCGCCAGGTCCGCCACCCCGGTGGGGAGCACGACCTTGTAGAGGCTGGGAAACAGCGCGACATATGCGTCTGCGCGGGGATAGCTCTCCAGCACGATGCCATCGGCCACGAGGAGCCTCCGCACCACCGGCGACTGCCAGGACGTCAGCATCACGGCGCCGTCAATGTCCCCTCGCAACAGCGCTTCGGCGCTTTGCTCCGGTGGAAGCCCGAGCAACACGACGCTCGTCTCGTCCACGCCGTTGAGCGCCAGCAGTCGGCGAGCCAGGACCCGCGTCGCGCTGCCCTCGGGCTCGATGGAGATGCGTTTGCCCTGCAGCTTCGCCCTGGCCCCCGCACCGTGCGTTCGGCCGCGGAAGAACGACCAGAGTGGTTCGAGCGAGACCGTACCGAGTGAAACGAGGTCCGGCGACTCCTCTTGGCTCGTCAGTCCGCTTTCGAGGAAAGCGACCTTCACGCCCGAGGCAGGGTCGCGCAGGCGCGCGAGGTTCTCGACCCCGCCTTCGGTTCGGATCACCCGGAGATCGATTCCGGCACGCCGGAGAACCTCCTGGTAGCGAGCGCCGAGCTCATGGTAGGCGCTCCCCTCCGGCCCCGTCGCCATAATGAGCGTATGAGGAGGAAAGGGGTTGCCCACGGTCAGGGCCATCCACACGCCTGCACCGACGACGGCAAGGGCGACGAGGGCACCCGCAAGCCGGCGGCCACTGTGGGAGTGGGATGATAGCATTGGCGTCAGAACCTCCCGAGCACGCCGATCCTGTCCGAGGGAAGCCGAGAACCTCGGCCGAGACTGAGCCTCTTTTTCGAGGCGCGCCAGTGCACCTTGGTCGAGGCCCAATCTCACCCTACTACACCAAATCCGAACATTGGCGCAGCCTCGAGAATCGGGGCGGCGGCCGCCGGTGTCTTGGAGGGCGGTCGTAGGCTGGTGTATCTGACAGGGGAGGGGTGGGGTCTGGAGCGCCCCTGCTCAGGAGGCCTTACTACCTATGCCCGGTTGGCTCAAAATCGATCCTACCTTCGCGCCGCTCACTGGGAATCGGCGGTTGGAGCGACCTGGTCGAGGTTGGATCATGCTCAATTCGCTTCGCGTGGCCGAGAGAAGTCGCCCCGTGCACCATGTTACTCCGGCGAGGGCGACTATCATCCGGTCGAGTAAGGGCGGCAAAGTGCATTATCCGCCCAGGCAATTTTGCAGCGGATGACACACCTTCGTGGGCAACGGCGTCTTCCCGGTCAACCGCGGCGGGCGCGCCGACGTGCTCTGGTGGGCAGGAGTGGAGTACACCTTCTAATGATTCGCGTGCGCCGCCTCGCACTCCTTCTGGGCCTGCTCGCCTCCGTCTCGCGTGAACTCGCCGCCCAGGCGACCGCCGAGCCCGAGAGCTGGCGTATCACCTTCACCCCCTACGTCTGGATGTCCGGCTTCAAGGGCACCGTGGGGGTGGGCTCCAACATCAGCGAAGTGGACATGAGCTTCACCGAGGGCGCCGAGGACTTCGAGTTCGGCTTCGCGGGTCTGCTCGAGATCCGGCGCCACCCCTGGGTCCTCCGAACCGACTTCTTCTACGTCTCGCTCTCGGACGAGCAGGCCACCTCGGCCGGCAACACCCTCACTGTGGGCCAGGACGAACTCATGCTCCACCCGGAGGTGGGCTATACGCTGCTCGCTCGGCCCTGGGGTGGAGTGGATGGCCTGATCGGCGCCCGCTACTGGAACCTGGGCGTGGACCTCAGCGGGCCGGCCCAGGGAGTCTCGGCCGACCGGAACTGGGTGGACGGCACCGTGGGCGCCAACGTCCGCTACCAGGCCGGGGAAAAGTGGCGCCTCGTCGGCAAGGCCGACATCGGCGCCGGCGGGTCGGATTTGATCTGGCAGCTCTACGGCGGCGCGGGCTACGACCTCGGCCGCTGTTGTGCGCTGGTTGCCGCGTGGCGCTACCTCGATGTCGACTACGACAAGGATGGCCTTGTCTATGACGTACGCCTCAGCGGTCCTACCTTCGGACTGACCCTGCGCTTTTGAGCCTGCCGCCTTCAGTTCGCTCCTTCCTGTGACACCGATACTCGGCCGTTCAGGTCGCGCGGTCGCCGCCGAAGCAGACCGCGCCAAACATCGGATCGCCGTACAGCAGATCCGACGTGATGTCGCTAAGCTGGGCGCACCCGGCGAGCGTCATCGTCAGTGCGAGCTCCTCGTTCACAGAGTCCGACAGCAGAGTCCTGGTTGGCCTTCGCAGCCTTCGGCTCGAGCCGGAGGAGCAAGTCGAACGCGCCGCACGGTCAGGTCACGACCTCCTCCGAAGGGCCAGCAGCAAGGCGACCACTCCGAGGGTCACGCCCGTGCTGAACAATCCCCACCGAAAGGGTGGCGGCGCCAGCTGGAGTAGGGCAACGCGGAAGTCGAGCACGAAGGAACTGAGCACTAGCAACCCACCGGTGACCACCAGAATCCACAGCGGGACCGAGAAGTTGACGCGCTCACCGCGCGCCCCTTTGCGCAACAACAGCAGCCCACCGACGACGAGTCCGATACTCACGATCACCGGGGCGAGCACCGGCCCGATCCACGGCACGGGAATCAGAAAGAGCACGTCCCAGGTGACCAGGGAGGGCGGCCACCCCAGCAGAAGCCACAGCCAGACGTAATAGAGAATGTCCCAGACACCGAAGCTTACGCAAAACACGAGGAATCGATCCCAGCGCTCCATGCCGGCCAGCATGGCAACTCCGAGCAACATGACTAGAGTAGCGACCTCGCGACCTATCTCGATCGCGACCATGTCCGGCGCCATGGGAGCCAACGGAAACGTAAAGCCCTGCGGGTAGTAGATGGCTCGCAGATACACCACAACGGCCGACTCGACGTAGGCCATCGCCACCGCGTAAGTGATCAGCCAAGGTAGAAGTCGCCATGCCCGCATAGGGGGCTCACTGCCTCGCGATGTACGGCCCGGTAGTTGCCCGAGAAAGATCAAGGTGGCAAAGGCGCTCGGGGACTACCGCTGCTGGTCGGCTCGCGGTTGCCGGGATACATTAAGGCATACTCCCAACAAGCCGAGCTATTTGACGGACCTCCGCACGGAGCTGCAGAAAGCCCTGGCCTCAGCCTATACCCTCGAGCGCGAGCTGGGGCGCGGCGGCATGGCCACCGTCTTCCTGGCCCAGGACCTCCGCCACGACCGGCCGGTCGCGCTCAAGGTGCTGCACCCTGACCTGGCTCACGCGCTCGGTCCCGAGCGGTTCCAGCGCGAGATCAAGCTGGCCGCCCGACTCCAGCATCCGCATATCCTCACGGTCCACGACTCGGGCGAGGCCGCCGGCCAGCTCTGGTTCACCATGCCGTTCGTCGAGGGCGAGTCGCTGCGGGATCGGCTCCGGCGGGAGCGGCAGCTGCCGGTGGACGCGGCAATTCGGATCGCCACCGAGGCCGCCCGCGCGCTCGAGTACGCCCACCGTCATGGCGTGGTGCATCGGGACATTAAGCCCGAGAACCTGCTGCTCACCAGCGACGGCTCGACGCTGGTGGCGGATTTCGGCATCGCGCGGGCCCTGGCAGGTGCCGACGATCGTCTCACCGAGACCGGGCTCGCGGTGGGCACGCCAGCCTACATGAGTCCCGAGCAGGCAGCGGGCGACAAGACGATCGACGCGCGCACCGACGTCTACTCGCTCGGTGCGGTGCTCTACGAGATGCTCGCCGGCGAGCCGCCGTTCACTGGCCCCACTGCGCAGGCAATCATCGCCAAGCGCTTCAGCGGCGAGGTGCCGCGGGTGCGCCAGGCGCGCCCGAGTGTGCCGGAGCAAGTGGACGCGGCGGTGGCACGGGCCCTGGCGCCTGTGGCTGCGGACCGGTTCGCCTCGGCGGAGGAGTTCGCGCGGGCGTTGGTATCGGCCGCCGTGACCAGTCCTGCCGTTGCAGCTGCCTCCGTGCCGAGCGGGATCGCAGAGGCAACCACCGCTTCCAACCGGGTGACGACACCTCAGCCAGCGCGGCCCACAGCACGACGAGTGCCGATGGGTGCTATCACGCTCACGCTCGGGTTCCTCATCGGCCTCGGGGTACTGTTCGCCTGGCGACGCACGCACTCCGCCACGGAGGAGGGCACCGGGCCCAAACGGCTCGCCGTGCTTCCGTTCGAGAACCTGGGCGACTCGGCCGACGCCTACTTCGCCGATGGAATCACCGACGAGGTGCGCGGAAAGCTCTCGCAGGTGTCGGGGCTCGCCGTCATCGCGCGGGCCAGCTCGAACGAGTACCGCAAGACGACCAAGGCGGCCCAAGAGATCGCCCGTGAGCTCGGGGCCGATTACTTACTCACAGCCACCGTCCGGTGGGAGAAGGCGCCCGGCGGCCCGAGCCGGGTGCGAGTGAGTCCCGAGCTCATTCGGGTCGAGCCCGGTGCCGCGCCCACCACCAAATGGCAGCAACCGTTCGTTGCGTCACTCACCGATGTCTTCCAGGTGCAGGCGGACATCGCGACGAAAGTGGCCAGTGCGCTCAACTTGGCGCTGGGCGACAGTGTGCGCCACGAGCTCGCGGCCAAGCCGACCGAGGACCTGGCCGCCTACGACGCGTACCTCAAAGGCGAAGCCGCCTCGCAGGGGATGGCGGTGGCTGATCCAGCGAGTCTGCGGCGTGCCATCGGCTTCTACCAGCAGGCGGTCGCCTTGGACCACAGGTTCGTCCCGGCCTGGTCCCAGCTCGCCCGAGCGAAGGCCCTCCTGTATACCAACGGCACGCCGACACCCGAGCTGGCGGCGCAGACCCTTGAGGCGGCGAACCGGGCGCAGGCGCTTGGCCCGGACCGGCCCGAAGGCCCCGTGGCGCTGGGGGACTATCACCGGTATGTGACGGTCGATAACCGCCAGGCGCTCGCGGCCTACGAGGCGGGACTCAAGCTGGCGCCCACCAACGTCGATTTGCTCGTGGGCGGGGCGTTGACCGAACAGGGTCTGGGCCGCTGGGAGGCGGCGCACCAGCACCTCAGGCAGGCCGCGGCGCTCGATCCCCGCTCAGCCAACACGGCGCGGCGCACCGGGGCCACGTTGCTCTGGCTGCGTCGCTACCCCGAGGCACAGGTGGCCCTTGATCGCAGCCTCGTACTCGCCCCCACCAACCTTAGCGTCATCGAGATGAAGGCCCAGGTGGCCCTCGCCCAGAGCAACCTGGCCGGCGCCCGGGCCGTTGTGCGTGCGGCTCTCCCAACCGTCGACCCCACCGCCCTGATCGCCTTCTTCGGGATCTATTGGGACCTGTACTGGGTGCTGGACGACGCCCAGCAGCAGCAGCTCCTCACGCTTCCGCCGAGTGCCTTCGACGACGACCGGGGGGCCTGGGGCATCGTGCGCGCGCAAACGTATTGGCTGCGGAAGGACTCGGCCAAGGCGAGAGTGTATGCGGACTCGGCTCAGCTGGCGATGGCCGAGCAGCTCCGGGCCAGCCCCGAGGATGGGCAACGGCATGTCATCCGGGGGTTGGCGCTCGCCTACTTGGGCCGCAAGGCAGAGGCGATCGCCGAGGGGGAGCGGGGCCTCGCGCTAGTGCCTATCAGCCGCGACGCCTATAGCGGCGCCTACAACCAGCACCAGCTCGTCCGGATCTATCTGCTCGTGGGCGAGCCCGAGAAGGCGCTCGACCAGCTCGAGCCGCTGCTCAAGATCCCGTACTATCTCTCGCCCGGCTGGCTCAAGATCGATCCCACCTTCGCGCCGCTCCGGGGCAACCC
>JBKPAO010000166.1:0-15888 GCA_046726475.1 Gemmatimonadota bacterium
GCAGAAGGACATGCCCAAGGGAATCCTGGGCTCCCTGCTTATCTGCACCATACTCTATGTGCTCGTGTCCGTCACGCTGACCGGTCTCGTGCGCTATGACACGCTCAACGTCTCTCATCCGGTCGCATTCGCCATCGAGAAGATCCCGCAGCTCCAGTGGCTGCGTCCGTTCATCACGCTGGGTGCGGTGCTCGGCCTCGGCTCTGTCGTGTTGGTGATGTTGCTGGGGCAGTCGCGGGTGTTCTATTCGATGTCGCGGGATGGACTGCTGGGTCCCTGGGCTGGAAAAGTTCACCCCCGATTCCGGACTCCGTATCTCTCGACGATTTATGTCGGCATCATCGTCGCCCTCATCACCGGCACCTTCCCCATCCAGATTCTGGGCGAGCTGGTGAATATCGGCACCCTGCTGGCCTTCGTCCTCGTGTGCATCGGGGTGTGGATCCTTCGGATCAAGCGGCCTGACTTGGACCGGCCGTTCCGGACGCCACTGGTCCCGCTGGTTCCCATTCTCGGCGTGCTCGCCTGCCTCGGGCTAATGGCGACGCTGCCGGCAGACACCTGGCTCCGGCTCTTGGTGTGGCTGCTCGTCGGATTCGTGATCTACTTCGCCTACGGTCGCAAGCACAGCGTGCTGCAGCGTGAGCGGGAGGCCCAAGCATTGAGGAAAACGGCGTGACCGCCCCCTCGAAAACCCCGGTAGCCGGGGCGGCGAGCGAAGGCTCGAGCGGGCTGTTTCGCCGCAAGAGCGTCACCGCGCTCCAGGCGGAGGCCGCGTCCGACCACAGCCTGAAGCGGGCGCTCGGCCCGCTCAATCTCACCGCTCTCGGCATCGGCGCGATCATCGGCACCGGGATCTTCGTTCTCACCGGAACGGTGGCGGCGCAGAACGCCGGTCCGGCGGTGGTGCTGTCGTTCGTGCTGGCCGGGATCGCGTCGGTGTTCGCGGCGCTCTGCTACAGCGAGTTCGCGTCGCTGGTGCCGATGTCGGGCAGCGCCTACACCTATGGCTATGCCACCCTAGGTGAGCTGGTGGCCTGGATCATCGGCTGGGACCTGGTTCTGGAGTACGCGCTCGCCGCTACGACCGTGGCGATCGGATGGTCGGGCTACATGGTCTCCTTTCTGGCCGATTTTGGTATTCACGTCCCAGCGCACTGGCAGGCTGCGCGGGGTACGCTGGTCACCCTGCCGGATGGCTCGACCACGACGGCAATCCTCAATTTCCCGGCGGTACTTATCATCGCGGTGGTAACCACGCTGCTGGTGGTGGGCATCAAGGAATCGGCCTCGGTCAACAACGTCATCGTCTTCATCAAGCTCGCGGTGGTGCTGTTGTTCATCGTTCTCGCGGCCCCTCACGTGAACCCCGATAACTGGCATCCGTTCATCCCACCCAACACCGGGGCGCGGGAGCATTTCGGGTACAGCGGGGTCGTGGCCGGCGCGGCCATTGTCTTCTTCGCATATATCGGATTCGACTCGGTTACCACGACGGCCCAGGAAGCCAAGAACCCGCAGCGCGACATGCCGATAGGAATCATCGGGTCGCTGGTGATCTGTACCGTGCTCTATATCATCGTCGCCGGTATCGCCACCGGCGTCATGCGGTATACCGAGTTGGACGTTCCGGACCCTATCGCGAAGGTGGCGGATTACGCGGGGCTCGGCGTCTTCGCGACCCTTATCAAGATTGGTGCGATCGCCGGACTCACCTCGGTGATCCTGGTTCAGCTGCTGGGCCAGTCGCGGGTGTTCTATTCGATGTCACGGGACGGCCTGCTCCCGCCCTTCATCCGCCGGATTCATCCCCGTTTCCGCACGCCCTATATCACCTCGATCATCACCGGAGTGGCGGTGGCGATCCCAGCGGCAATCCTTCCGGTACGTGACGCCGCAAAGCTGGTATCGATCGGCACCTTGCTTGCCTTCGTCATCGTCTGTGCAGGAGTGTTGGTCCTGCGGATCCGGGAGCCCAACCTGCACCGCCCCTTCAAGACCCCGCTGGTTTGGTTCGTGGCCCCCATGGGCACTCTGTCGGCCGCCTACCTCATGGCCTATCTGGACCGAGAGACCTGGATTCGGCTGCTCGTCTGGCTGGTCATTGGGCTGACGATCTATTTTTCCTACAGCCGAACCCACTCCTTGCTCGCGGCGAGGCGGAAACACTGAGGTTTGCGCGCAGGTCCCCGTTGGCTGTTAGTATTGGAAATGACGTTTTCCTTGCCACCCGAGAAGGCCGCACTGGCAAAATCCTTTGCCGAGCCGCTCCATCCCGGGCAGCGGGTCTGCCTGACGACGCATGTAAATCCCGATGGAGACGGCCTGGGAAGCGAAGTTGGACTGATTCACCTGCTTCGCGGCCGTGGCATCGATGCAGTCATCACCAATCCCACCCCGACGCCCCCCCGGTTCAGCTTCCTGTTCAATGATCTGCCGGGTGTAGACCGAACCGGCGATGCGGTTCGCGAGATCCGCCGCGCCGACCTCATCATTGTCCTGGACATCTCGGACATTACTCGGCTGGGAATGCTCATCGGCGCTGTCCGGGAGCGCGGTGCTCCGGTGGCATGCGTGGATCACCACGTGAGCGTCGGCCAGCTCCCTCCGGGTCCCCGCTACGTCGATCCCGAGGCTGCGGCCACCGGCGAGCTGATCTACGAGCTGGCGAAAGGAAATGACTGGCCTGTCACTCAGGCGGTCGCAAAGGCGCTTTACGTCGCGATTCTCACCGATACCGGGGGGTTCCGGTTCAGTAATACCCGCCCGCGGACCCTACGGATCGCGGCCGATCTGCTGGAGACTGGGGTAGATGCGGAGGAGATCTATCTGGAGGTCTACGCGAAGGCACCCGAGGGGCGGCCTCGGCTCCTGGCGGAGGCACTGCAGACCCTCGTGGTTGAGCCCGAATATGGCCTGGCCTGGGTGACAGTCCCGCCCGGTTCCATCGAACGGCACGGCGTCTCGTCCGATGACCTGGATGGCGTCGTTGAGTTTCCTCGCTCGATTGAAGGCGTCAGAATGGCGCTGCTGTTTCGTGAGATCGCCCAGGGCAGAGTGAAGGTATCCCTTCGGTCGGTGGGCGACGTGGACGTTGCGGCATTTGCAAAGGCGTACGGCGGAGGAGGACACACGAAGGCAGCAGGTCTCTCCTTGACCGGGTCCCTCGCGGAGGTGCAGGGGACGGTGCTGCGAGCGGCACGGGAATACCTGGGGGTAAATGGTCGAGAAGTCAGCAGTCATCAGTCGTCAGACACCAGTCACCGGCCGGAATCGGGAAAGTCCCGCCCATAGCGGAGGTGCAGCATCTCCGTGACTGACGACTGACGACTGCTGACACGTATTATATTCCGACTATCGTAGTAGCATTTCACCCTCGGATGGCCATGGACACGATCGACCGCATCGAACGAACTCTCGATACCCTGCGCCCCTACATCGCCTCGCACCGAGGGCATGTCGAGGTGGTGGATTTCGACGAGAGCGAGGGAGTTCTGCTCCTGCGGCTCGGGGGAACCTGCCACGGATGTTCGGCCTCCACGATAACACTCAAGCAGGGGATCGAGAGCCGGTTGCGTCAGATGGTGCCCGAAGTGAAGCACGTCGAGGCGGTGTGACGTTGGAGGAGTCGCTCGAGGCGCGCGTCGTTGCTGCTCTCGCCCGGATCCAAAACCCCCGGTTGGAGAACGATCTTCTCTCCTCTGGAATGATTCGCGACCTGTCCGTCTCCGACGACGGGCGGGTGGCGTTCAAGTTTCTCCTGGCCCCTGACGATCCCGCCACGCTGGTGCGCTCCGCCCGGGCAGCTGTCGCGGCAGTCGAGGGAGTCCGGAAGGACGAGATCAAGATTGCCGTGATCAATCCAGCCGGTGCCCCGAAGGCGACCCATGGGCCACCAGGGTCACCGGCCGCGATCCCCAGCGGTCCCCCTCCCCAGCCGATCGAACAGCCCAACCTGGGTAAGATCATCGCGGTGTCTTCCGGCAAGGGAGGAGTTGGGAAGTCCACTGTCGCAGCCAACATCGCGGTGGCACTGTCTCAAGCGGGGCTTCAGGTGGGGGTGATGGATGCCGACATCTATGGGCCGAATATCCCACGGATGTTCGGCGTGTCCGAGCGACCGCTCGTAATCGGAGGAAAGATCCAGCCCCTGGAAGCGCATGGAGTCAAATTGATGTCCTTGGGTCTCCTCGTGGAGCGAGACGCGCCGGCCATCTGGCGGGGACCCATCATCATGAAGATCGTGAATCAATTTCTGAAGGACGTCGACTGGGGCACGCTCGATTACTTCATCGTTGATCTTCCTCCGGGCACCGGGGACGCACAGCTGTCTTTGGTTCAGGCGACGCAGGTCGCCGGCGCGCTCATCGTGACCACCCCGCAGGAGGTAGCGGTGGGGGATGCGCTTCGAGGTGCCAAGATGTTCGAGCGCGTCGGGGTCCATGTCATCGGTGTGGTCGAGAACATGAGCGGGTTTACCGACCCCGAGACCGGCCGCCGGTTCGATTTGTTTTCCTCCGGCGGTGGCCAGCGCCTGGCGGACGAGATCGCCGCGCCTCTGCTGGGAACGGTGCCGTTGCAACCGCAGCTCGCCGCCCTGGCCGATGAGGGGAAGCCGGTTCTCATCGCGCAGCCCGACAGTCCAGCCGCCGTGAGCCTGCGGGATATCGCGGAAACTCTCCGAAGCAAAACTGCGGGGCGGACCATGGCGCTTCCGATCCTTCGCGGGTGAGTCGGGCTGACCGTCATCACCCTCCTCACTGACTTCGGTACCACCGACTCATACGTTGCCGAGATGAAGGGGGTGCTCCTGAGTCGGGCGCCCTCAGCCGTTCTGGTCGATCTGACCCATCAAGTCTCCCTGGGCGATATCAGGGCCGCAGCCTACCTGCTGGGCCGGAGCTGGCGGCGATTTCCCGAAGGAACAGTCCACCTGGTCGTGGTCGATCCCGGTGTCGGCAGTACTCGCCATCCGCTGGCTTTGCATGCTCATGGCCATAGCTTCGTGGGTCCGGACAATGGCGTCTTCACCAAGGTTCTTCAGGACGCGGAAGTGGACGTGGTGGTGCTTCGAACCCCATCTGACGCATCGCCCACATTCCACGGGCGCGACGTGTTTGCTCCAGCCGCGGCCGCTTTGGCCAGCGGGGCTGACTTATCCGCTCTCGGCTCTCCCTTTGACGGAATCCCCTCCCGACTCGCCTACCCTCGGCCTCATCTAGAGGGGACCCCTCGCATAGGAGAGGTCGTCTACGTCGATGGCTTCGGAACTTTGATCACCAATCTCACCGCCGAGATGGTACCACCCCTAGCCCATGTGGTCGTGCAGGATTTGGATCTGGGGGAGCTCCGCCGCACCTACAGCGATGCGGCTCCCGGTGGTCTCGTCGCTTACGTGGGCTCGGAGGGGTCGGTCGAGATTGCCGTGAGGAATGGATCGGCAGCGGAACGGCTGGCTATGGGAGTAGGTGGAAGAGTCCGGGTATACCCCAGTAGTCGCTAGACCGGTCCCGTTGAGCTCGGTGCGGGAGCGGAAGGCTTCACCCCACGCAGCCGATCCCTGACTACTCGCAGATAGCCGTACAGCTTCCAGATCACGTACACCGCCACAACTACGAGCACCACCACGATCGCGGCCGTCCAGATCGGGTGGGCCGATGCCATCCAGGCCAGGAAGACCACCGCACCGTCTTCCAGGAAACTGAGAGTCCAGTTGCTCACCGGCTCTGGGCTGGTATTTACCGCCGCACGGGTGGTCGCCTTGGCGCCGTGAGAGGTGAGTGCGACGCCTCCGGCCAGTAGAGCGGCACCTACCTTCCACTCCTCTGGCACCTGTCCGAACGCGCTGTACGAGATGATCGCTGCGGCAGGGGGCCGGATGAAGGTGTGTACCGCATCCCAGATGCTGTCTATGTATGGGATCTTATCGGCAACGAACTCGATGACGAACAGGGTGAGCGCTATTCCGAGGACGATTGGGTTGGCCAGCACCTGAAGCGAATCGGGCAGCTGAACGATGCCAAACCGCTGAAATAGCCCGGCGGCAGCCACGGTGAGATACAGATTGAGCCCTGAGGCGAAGGAGGTGCCGAGGGCAAAGCCCAGGGTCTCGAGCGGAGACATGGTAGGAAGGTAAGAGGTAAGAGGTGAGAGGTAAGAGGGAGGATAGAGAGAGGAGGGGCCCGGTGAGGTATCACCCAGGGTGCCGCTCACCTCTCACCTCTTACCTCTCACCTCTCACCTCTCACTCCCACTCCACATTCACGCCACCGACTGCCGTCGTGAGGTCCAGGTCCAGATGGTGTAATGCCTGGTCGTAGTCCGATGACTGAAACGCGTCGCCTCGGCGAACCAGTCCTACGGGCTCGAAGCTCGACAGGAACTTGTCCATCCGGAGGCGAACTCCAACGTTTCGGGGCAGCCGCAGGGTCACCTCTCCCAGCGCCATTTTGACCTCGACCTTGGAGCTCGACTTCCAGGCGCCTCCGAAGTCGAGCAGCACCTTCCCGACGCCTCCCTCGAATTCGATCTCATCACAGCGACTGTTCCCCAGACCGAGCACCGAAACTTCAGCCGCGCCCGCGCCGATGGTCGCGAGCTCACAGCGGACACCATTGGGCTGGGAGAAACGCAGGATCGTCCGGCTGGCGCCGGTCTTCACAGTGAGCCTGGAAATCCTTAAACCACCGAGCTCGACGTCGGCATCCGCCGCGCCCAGCGCCAGGTCCATCGCCAGATCCGCGCTGGGCGACAGGGACACGGTTGCGACCTGGCTCAATTGATCTCGGGAGACGACGCGGACCCCTCCTTCTCCGGCGGGGCGTAGGCCGAGAACGACCGCCCCCCGGCGCGCATCGAAGTCGCTTACCGGCAGGTAGCGGCTCTCATCGTACCACAAATTCATGCGGTAGAGCTCGGAGGCTGGTCCTGGAGCGACTCGAAGATTCCCTGCGGTGTACTCCAACCGTACCCCCAGGCGGGTTTCACCGTGGAGCTGACGAAACGTGGCGAAGGGTCGGCGGGTCTGCGCCTGGCCTGCCCCTGCCCAGAGAAGAAGCCCCAGGCCGAGCGCTACCGCCTTCATCTTACGCCCCGCGCGTCGGATTGCGGGGGCCGGGCCGCTTTCCGGCGGGAACGCCGAACTGCGGGGTGGCCCAGAGGTACTCGTCGGTGAGCGCTTCCGCGGGCAGCAGCCGTCCGGCGAAGTTTTCCTTGATGCCCGCGCGGCTGAGCAACGCCGCACCAAAGCCCGCCGTCCCGAGCAGCCAGGTTACGAAAAACGCCGCTCCCCAAATGATGCTCCCGGCGACGGGAACCCAACCAAACAGCGCCCACGCGAGCCAGAGACAGCCGAGTGCAGTGAGACCGACGAGCAGGTAGCGATAGCTGTTGGGCGAGCCTATAACCACGCCGAGAGCCATGCGCCGACGGGTGTAGGTCTCGCCCATGGCATGCGCGACGGCGAGGTAACCACCGACGATTGCCACAACGGCAAGCATGGCAAACACGGCGACGGCGAAAGGAAGGAGCAGGATCCCCGCCACACTGAGGATGAGGCCAACCACCAACATGCCGAAAGTGGGAAGCAGCAGAATCTGACCCAGCAATCCGGTGATAAAGGCTCGCCCGAATGAATGGGAGACGGTGTCGGAGACGATCTCGAGGTTTGGCCGGCCGAACATTACCAGGCCAAAGCCCAGGACCATAAGGGTAAGAAATACGCCGACAACCCCAGCCCCCCGTTGCAGAACGCTTTGTAAAGCACTGAGGTGTGTAGGCGTGGGTGGCGGCAGCGGTGCCAGCAGGCTGGTTGATGCAAGGGTGCGGACCTCCCCATCGATCTCTCCACCCTCATCCCTGACCACTCCCCCCAAGGTCAGTACATCGCCAGTGACTACCGCTCCAGGGTGCACCACGACGTCGCCTCTCACGGCGACGAGATTCCCACTCAGACGTCCATACAAGTCGGTAGTCCCATCCACTACGAGAAGGTGCCCGGGAAGGCTTTCAGATGAGCCGAGACTAAAATCTCCTTGCCGCGCTGTGCCACCGAGAACGTTAAGCCGGAGCCTTCCCAGTCCCGGTTCGAGCGCAGGACGGAGCCGGTCTTCGACGACCGTCGGGCGGCTGAGGTCGCTGAGGTCGACCGACGGCCCACCGGACGGAATCGCTTGTGGCTGAACGTGCCGGGAGCCATCGCGTTGCTGTTGGGAGACTCCCCGGAGGAGAACCCGGACATGGTCAACGAGGTCGACCGCGCTGGAGGTGAGACGGTCGATGGTGCTTTCGGCATGGAGGGGGCGCTGCCAGACCGCGGAGAGCAGCCCCAGTGCGAGAAGGCCTCTATACCCCAACATGGGCCACCTGCTGAGTTGGCACAGTCAGGAGGCGACGCAAGGCCACAAGCCCCCCGAGATAGGCGAGGGATGCCAGGCCCGAGTAGAGGGCAAGGCGTCCTGGATCTTCAATCAACGCCTTGAAGCCGCTATACCACGGCTGCTCGATAAAGTTGGAGGCCAGCCCTTGGACACTCAGCCAGATCGCCTGCCCGCCCTGGCTGATGAACCAGGAACCGATCGAGGCCAGGGTTGCCTGATGGGTGAGCGACCAGACGACACTGCTCGCCATCGAGCCGATTAGAAACAGGAGGACGCCGGCGGCGAGGGATCTAGGCGTGGCAAACAGTCGGCGGCGAGTTGCTTGCATGGATCGGATGGCGAACGGATCGGGGATGATCACCGCTGCCATGACCCGTTCAGAAAACCCCTCCCCTGGACCCATGAGCGGCAGCCCCGTGATCTGCTCCGCAATTTCTCGATCGGCGCGTAGCTGTTCCATACAGGTCTGGCACTGGTCGAGATGCCGCTGCAGCTCCGGAGTCGGGACTCCAGTGAGGCAAGCGTCCATCTCATCAAACGAGAGGTGAACTCCGGAAGGACGGGTCATAAGTGGACCCTCCTACGTTCAGGGTGAGAGGAAGGTTTCATTCTTTTAAATGGGCCAGAGACTGCCGTAGCTCGTTGCGGGCGCGATGGATGTAGGTCTTCACCGTCCCGAGGGGGAGGTTGAGCATCTCGGCGATTTCCTCGTATGCTCGGCCCTCTACATGGCGCAGCAGAATGCAGGAGCGGTACTCGGGTCGAAGCAATCCGATCGCTGCCTCGATGGCGCTCCCCAGCTCCTTGGCCTCGACTGTATCGAGCGGCGTCTCCTGCCGAGCCCCGATCTGGAGCGCGGTGGCCTGCATGGCCTCCGGCGTCTCGGCGTGGGGAGAGCCGTCCAGCGAGAGTGTATCCAATTCTCGCCGTCGCAGATGATCGATGGCGGCGTTGTTGGCGATCTTGAAGATCCAGGAAGAGAACTTGAACTCTGGCCGATAGGAGTCAATTGCGTTCAGTGCTTTGACGAACGTCTCCTGCTCCAAATCCTCGGCTAGCTCGCGGTCCCGTACCATTCGAAACAGAAGAGCGAAAACCGGGCGTTCATAGCGGCGGATCAACTCCCGGTAGGCAGCCTCCTGGCCGGAGCGAGCCCGCAGCACGACTTCCTGGTCGGTGAGCCCAGCCCACTCAGGCCGGCTACCACTCACCAGTGACTCGGCTTGCGGAGGAGCTTCCATGAGAACTACATTCAGCGCCTATGTTAGCCTCGGATCGTCAGTTACCCGTTTCCGGCGGTCCGGAAAAGCGGGCCTATGTCCGCGAGTTGTTCACCGCAATCGCTCCTACCTACGATCGGCTCAACCATATCATCAGCTTCCGCTTGGACCGGGGGTGGAGACGGTATGCGGTCGCGCAGCTGGGATGGCAACGGGAGCCGGAGGGAATCTATCTAGACCTGTGTGCGGGGACCCTGGATTTCGGAGCGGCGCTCGCTGGCCAGACAGGGTTTCGTGGCCGGGTCATAGGCGCCGACTTCGTCCGCCGCATGCTGGAGCTGGGACGGCATAAGGCTGCCCGGCTCAGTCCGGTCAACGCCGACGCGCTGGACCTGCCGTTCCCCGACCGGACCTTTGACGGGGCGATGGTTGGTTGGGGCATTCGCAACCTGGTGGACCTGGACGCCGGGCTCGCGGAGGCGGCACGGGTGCTCAAGCCCGGCGCAAGGCTAGTCGTTCTCGAAATGGCCCTTCCGCCGCGGCGTCTCCTCCGTGCGGTTTATCAGCTGTATTTCCGGCGAATCATGCCCACCATAGGACGGTTAGTCTCAAAACATAGGACTGCCTATAGCTGGCTTCCAGAGTCGACCCGGGTTTTTCCATCTCCCCCCCAGCTTGCGCGACGGATGGAGAACAACGGATTCGTCAGGGTGGATTATCAGTTGCTCATGGGGGGTGTTTGCGCACTCTACGTGGCAACCAAAAGCGTGAAGGGTAAACAGTGACCCTAGATAACCTGCGCGACTTTATCCGGGAGATCGACCGGATCGGCGAGCTGGCCAGGGTCACACACCCCGTGGCCGCCAGCCTGGAGATCGCTGAAATTGCCGACCGGGTGATGAAGAGTCCGGGAGGAGGACCGGCACTGCTGTTCGATAACGTGCTGCTCGAAAATGGCCGGCGCAGCTCGATCCCGGTGGCGATCAATCTCTTCGGCTCCCTCGCGCGGATGCGACTCGCATTGGGAGTTCGAGATCTGGACGATATTGGCGAGCGCATCTCGGAGATGCTGAACCTCAAGGTGCCGGAGGGATTGTTGGGGAAGCTGGCAATGCTCCCCAAACTGGCGGAGATCGGAAAGTTTCCGCCCCGGGTCAAGGGAGGACGGCCGCCTTGTCAGGAACTGGTGCTCCGAGGCGATGACGTCAATCTGGATCTGGTGCCGTTTCTCACCACCTGGCCCGGCGACGGTGGCCGATACATCACGCTACCGATGGTGATCACGACCGATCCGACGCGGGGGGTGCGAAACGTAGGGATGTACCGGGTTCAGGTGCTGACCCGGAACACCCTGGCGATGCACTGGCAGCGCCACAAGGTGGGGGCTGCCCACTGGAGAGAGATGGCCGCACGAGGCGAGCGCATGCCGGTCATCATTGCCCTCGGCGGAGATCCCGCGAGCATTTATGCGGGGTCGGCACCGCTCCCGCCCACGATCGACGAATTTCTCTTTGCCGGATTTCTCCGACGTGAGCCGGTCGAGCTGGCCAAAGCGGTCAGCTGCGATCTCGACGTGCCGGCGCAGGCGGAACTGGTGCTGGAGGGCTATATCGACCCAGCCGAGCCTCTCGTGCTGGAGGGCCCGTTTGGCGACCATACTGGGTTCTACTCGCTGGCAGACTACTACCCCAAGGTGCACGTCACAACCATTACGTCCCGTCGTGAGCCGATCTATCCGGCGACCTTGGTCGGGCGGCCTCCCATGGAGGACTACTACCTGGGCCACGCCACCGAGCGCATCTTCCTGCCGCTGCTGAAGCTCACTGTGCCGGAGATCGTGGACTATCACATGCCGGCGCCCGGAATCTTTCACAACCTGGTGTTCGTGTCGATCGACAAGCAGTATCCCGGCCACGCCTATAAGGTCATGAATGCGCTTTGGGGGCAGGGATTGATGTCTCTCGCCAAGGTGCTCGTGGTCCTAGACAAGCACGTCAACGTCCGCGACCCCGACGAGGCCTGGTGGGTTGCGCTGAACAATATCGATCCCGAGCGGGACGTCCGGTTCACCATGGGGCCGGTCGACGTGCTCGATCACTCGAGCCGGGGCTTTACCTTCGGCAGCAAGATGGGCATCGACGCAACCCGAAAGTGGAAGGAGGAAGGATTCGACCGGGAATGGCCCGAGTTGATCACTATGGATGCGGGGACCAAGAAGCGGGTGGATGAGATGTGGGGAAGCCTCGGTATTCGACTCGCCGGTCAAGAGTCTAGGGTCAAGGGTCGAGGGTCAAAATGACGGGCGCGCCCCTGGACCCTACACCTTCCACCCTAGACCGTGAGGGGCAAACCTTCGCCGGGGACTCGCTCCTCACCCGCTACGTCAACTTCGTCAAGCTGCCGCACACGTTGTTCGCCCTACCCTTTGCCTTGCTTGGCGTCCTGGCGGCCTCACGCTCGGCACCGGTGACCGCTCGGACCGTAGTCTTGGTAGTGCTCGCGTTCTCGTCTGCCCGCTGGGCAGCGATGGGATTCAACCGGATCGCCGATCGACGGTACGATGCCCGCAACCCACGAACCCTGAATCGGGAACTTCCCCAGGGTAGGCTCTCTCTGACTCAGGCTTGGATCTCGGTCCTGCTGGCTGCGGGAGTGTTCATCGCCGCCGCCGGTTTCCTGAATCCGGTCTGTCTTTGGCTGAGTCCGCTGGCGCTCGCCTGGATTCTTCTCTACAGCGTCTCCAAACGCTTTACCTGGTGGCCTCATCTCTGGCTCGGTCTGAGTCTCGCGATTGCGCCGGTGGGGGGCTACCTGGCGGTCACCGGACATTGGAGCAGCCCGCCCTGGGTACTGATCGCCATTACACTGGGTGTAGCCACATGGGTGGCAGGCTTCGACATCTTCTATGCCCTGCCTGATGTTGGGTTCGACACCGCCGAAGGGCTGCGCAGCGCAGTAGTGCGCCTGGGCGAATCCCGCGCGATCTTTCTCGCCAAGCTGCTCCACGGAATCACCATCCCCGCCCTCGCTCTCTTCGGCTACGGCGCGGGATTCGGCGGGTACTACTATCTGGGGCTCATCGTGGCCACCGGCATACTCGCATACGAGCATCACCTGGTGCGACCGGGAGATCTCTCTCGGCTGGATGCCGCGTTCTTCACAATGAACGGAGTGATGTCGGTAGTCGTATTTGGGTTTGCACTCATAGACCGGGTCGTCAAGTGAACAGCCTGAGCGGTAAGCGGTGAGCGGTAAGCGGAGGAAACGTCGGAAGGATCCGGACAACGGATCAACGAAGGCGGGTGCGCCAATACCGCCAGCGTGGGTGAGATCTAAGGACACAGAGCCACCGCTCACCGCTCACCGCTTACCGCTCACGTCTTCTCCCAAGCACCCCGTTCACTCCCCCACCCCCAACCGCCGGGGCCGATGAGTCAGTTGCCGCTAATCTTTGGCCTCACCGGAGCGTCCGGCGCGCGTTACGCCGTCCGCCTCCTCGAGGTGCTTGCCCAGGAGCGGGTCCCTGTCTGGCTCATCGTCTCGGAACACGGCATGCGACTCCTGCGTGATGAATGCGGGATCAAGTCGCTGGACGGGCTGAGAGAGGCGACCGGCGGGGACTGGGGCTCGATCACGCTGTTTCCTGACGAGGACCGAGGGGCCTTGCCCGCATCCGGTTCGCAGCGGACCGCCGGCATGGTGATCTGCCCCTGTTCGATGGGCACGGTCGCCGCAGTCGCGATGGGCACCAGCCGGTCTTTGGTCGAGCGTGCGGCTGACGTGACCCTCAAAGAGCGTCGCAAATTAGTGCTGGTTCCTCGAGAGACGCCGCTGTCGCTAATTCATCTGCGCAATCTCGTTTCGGTCACCGAGGCCGGCGCTGTGATTCTTCCGGCCGCGCCGGGGTTTTATCACCGGCCGACCAAGGTGAGTGAGCTGGTAGATTTTGTGGTGCAGCGAATCCTCGATCAGCTGGAGATCGACGTTGCCGTGGCCCGGCGTTGGGGAACAAAAGGGTAGTGAAGAACCATCAGAAAGCTGGACGCCAAGGTTCGCGCGCCATTCTCTTGTGTGTCGGTCTGCTCTCCAGTTGTGGTGGCGGCGACGGTAGCTCCACCGGCCCAGAGCCCCCTGTCGATGAGGGACAAACGCCGGTGGCCGGCTGCGCCGATGGAACATTGCAGCACGGGGCGTTGTACCGCCTGTGCTTCCCCGCCAACTGGAATGGCGACCTGGTGCTGTACGCCCATGGGTACGTCGCCCCGCAAAACAACCTCGCTCTCCCCAGCGATGTCGTCGGAGGCCAAACAATCTCTGGCACTGTTACCGGGCTGGGCTATGCCTTCGGAACCACGAGCTATCGGTCCAATGGCCTGGTTGCTCCGGATGCAGTCGATGATCTCCTCGAGCTGGTCGATACCGTCGAGCACCGCTACCGACCGGATCCGGCACGCACGGCTGTAGTTGGATTCTCCGAGGGCGGTCTGGTGGCAACGCTCGCGATGGAGCGCCACCCCGACCGGTTCGATGGAGTGCTGACCGGCTGCGGCCCCATCGGAAGCTTCCGGGCTCAGCTCGATTACTTCGACGATTTCCGAGTCGTTTTCGACTACTTCTTCCCCGGACTGATTCCAGGCACTGCCCTGGATATCCCGCAATCGGTCCGCGACCTCTGGGAGACGGTGTACATCCCGGCGATCGTGGTTGCCTTTGCGGCACGGCCAGAGGCTGCCCGCGAGCTTCTGGCAGTGACCGGCGCTCCGACGGCGGGGAGCGATCTTCGATCTATGGTGGAAACGGCCAGCGGGCTCCTCTGGTACAATGTGTTCGGAACCGCCGACGCTCAGGCGCGGTTGGGGGGCCAGCCGTTCGACAACAGTGCCCGGGTGTATTCCGGCTCCTCCGACGATGCGACCCTGAACGCCCGCATCGAGCGGTTCACCGCCGATGCTGCGGCCCTGGCAGGGATCGAGCGGTTCGAGACCTCCGGAGCTCTGCGAGGACCTATGGTGAATCTGCATACTACAGGCGATCCGATCGTTCCCTTCAGTCAGGCAGCGCTCTATTCAGCGAAACTCCAGACCGCGGGTGCTGCCTCGCTCTTTACCCAGATCGATGTCGTTCGCTACGGCCACTGCACCTTCCAATCCGCCGAGCTACTCAGCGCGTTCAGCACCCTGCAAGGAAAACTGGGCACGGCGGCGGCTTCGGCATCTCTGGCTCAGGGGTTCCGCTGATGCGGTTGGGGGTAATTGCCGATACCCACGGACTGCTGCGTCCGGAAGTGTTTCAGGCCTTCGCCGAGGTGGACCACATCCTTCACGCCGGGGACATCGGTCCGGTCGATTTGCTCACGGAGCTCGAGTCACTCGCCCCAGTCACCGCGGTCTACGGCAATACCGACCACGACGAGGTTCGCGATCGGCTTCCGCGGGTGGCCTCGATTGAACTGGAGGGATTTGATATCGTGGTGACTCACGGTGATCAACTGGGCTCGCCGACACCCGAAAACCTCAATGCAGCGTTTCCCGACGCGCAGATTATCGTCTACGGCCACACCCATCGCCCGTTACTCACCATCGTTGATGTCGTAGTCACCGTGATGAATCCCGGTGGGGCAGGGCATCGGCGTTTCGGTCTGCCGCCTTCAGTCGGGATCCTGGAGCTCGAGCCCGGAATTCCGCCGAGGGGAAGGGTTCTGCCGCTGCTGGAGCTTGAAGCAGGCTGACCGTGTTCGCAATTCTGTTCTGTCTGCTTCAACTCCGCTCGGCCGACACCGTGGCCGTCTCGCGTCTGAAAGAATCGCCTTCTCCCTCAATCGCCATCGATAGTGCTGTGCTGGGCTCACCCCAAGTGCGGATACCGACCCGGCAGCGTCCCGCATTGGTGTGGCTCCTTCGCGCCGGCGATACGGTGTTCATTGCGGCCAGTATGTCCGATACCTCGCAGTATTGGGGCGACGATTTCGTCATCAGTCTCGACACCAGGGGAGACGGCGCTGCCGATCCTCAGCACGATGACTTCCAGTGGTATTTCCGGCGCACCATTGACAGCAGCGTCGTGTACCGGGGACGGAACGGCCGCTGGCAACCGCCGCGAGCTGATCCCGATTGGCGGTTGGGAGGGGATCGCTCTGGAGGAGGGTGGGAGGTCAGCGCGCGAAACCGCTCGAATGGATGGACCCTGCTTCTGCGACTCGCCCCGGAGTGGTTCGCGGGCGAGAACGGTGCCCGGCCCAGGATCGCGTTTCGGGTCTATGACAACTCGCCCGGCGGATGGTTCTCCTGGCC
>JBKPAO010000167.1:0-8550 GCA_046726475.1 Gemmatimonadota bacterium
CACCGTTCAGGTCGACGGGAAGCTCGAGGAACCGGTGTGGTCCCAGGCAACCCGGCTGGCCGGTTTCTGGCAGTACCAGCCAGTGGACGGCCGCCCCGCCGAAGAGCAGACCGAACTGCTGGTCTGGTACTCACCAGAGGCCATCTACTTCGGCATCATCGCGCACGACCGTAATCCTGCCGCAATCCGGTCCACGGTGGCCGACCGCGACAACATCGACAACGACGACTATGTCGTCCTCGACCTCGACACCTTTCACGACCGGCGGCGGGCCTTCTTCTTCGGGGTCAATCCGTTGGGTGTGCAAAGTGACGGCGTCCGGAGCGAGGGTGCCGGCCAGGTCAGCAGCCTCATTCCGGGCAGTACCGACGTAAACCCCGATTTCACCTGGGAGTCGAAAGGCCGGATCACCGGCCGGGGCTACGAGGTCGAGATCAGGATTCCCTTCAAGAGTCTCCGCTATCCCGGGAGCGGTCCCCAGAACTGGGGCTTCAACGCCACCCGTATGGTGCAACGCACCGGGTACACCGACACCTGGACCGACGTGCGCCGCGCCAATGCGAGCTTTCTGGGACAGGAAGGCGCTCTCGGCGGACTCCACGATCTCCGGCACGGTGTCACCGTAGATGCCCAGCCATTTGTCACCGCCACCGCCGAGGGCAGCAGGGATCCTAACGGACAGTTCAATCGGGAGGACGTCAACCCCGACGCCGGTCTCAACCTGCGGCTCGGCTTCAGCAGCTACGCGCTGGACGCGACCGTCAATCCCGACTTCAGTCAAGTGGAAAGCGACGCGGGCCAGGTGACGGTGAACGAGCGCTTCGCCCTGTTCTACCCCGAGAAGCGGCCGTTCTTCCTCGAGGGCATCGAGCTGTTCGGCTCCCCGCAGACGCTGGTGTACACCCGGCGGATCGTCGATCCCAAGGCCGGCGCGAAGTTCACCGGAAAGTTTGGCCAGCTCGGCGTGGCACACTTGACCGCGGTGGATCAACCCGGCGGTCCCGACGCCTGGTTCAACATCACCCGGCTCCGGCGTGACTTTGGGAAGAACTCCATCGCCGGGATCACCTTCACCAACCGGGACCAGACCGACAACCACAACCGGGTGCTGGCAGGCGACTTTCGCTATGTCTGGAGCCTGTACTACACCCAGTTTCAGTACGGACGTTCCTGGACCAATGATCCGCTCGGCAGCCGGAGCGCTCCGATCTGGTTAGCCGAGTGGGATCGGACCGGTCGGGGCTGGGGCTTCAATTATCAGCTGTATGGCTTGGGCCACGATTTCGATGATCAGGCCGGCTTCGTCAACCGGCTTCGCAGCGGAGTAGTCAACGGCCATTTCTTCAATCGGTTCACGCTCTACGGTTCGAGGGGCGCGCTGCTGGAGAATTTCACCGTGTTCTTTGGCCCGGAACGCACCTGGCTGTACGACAAGTTCGGTTTCACGCCGGGGCTCGAGGGAAAAGAGCAGCTGGACGCGACCTTCCAGCTCAGGGATGGATGGGAGCTGAACGGTCACTTCGAGCGCAACTTCGTAAACTTTCAGGACAGCAGTTATGCGGGCTACACCATCGGCAGTCCCACAGGCCCGGGCTACCTGCCTGCGGAGGATTTCTCCGGATTCACCTGGCAAGCCAAGGTGACCACGCCAACCTGGCGAAAGCTGGGCGCGTTGGTGAGCTACCAGCGCGGACGCGCAGCCATCTTTCAGGAGGGCACCACCGGGACGGGCTGGATCCTGACCGGTCAACTCGAGGTCCGGCCCGTCACTACTGTGCGCATCGCCGCGACGGGCACCGTCTTCCGACTGTCCCGGCTCGATGGCAGCGAGTTCGCCCGCTCGACGATACCCCGGCTCAAGGTGGAGTATCAGCCCACCCGCGCGCTCTTCTTCCGCGCGATCGGCGAGTACCGCTCCGATCGCACGGCCGCGCTCCTCGATCCAGTCACCGGTAGCCCGTTGTTCATTGATGGTGCTGCCCAACCAGAAGCCAGTTTCAATGGTCTCAGGGTCGATCTGCTAGCCTCCTATGAGCCGACTCCGGGTACGGTGGCTTTTCTGGGCTATGGCAGCTCGCTCGAGGGCGACGAAGAGTTCAACTGGTCGCACCTGGAACGGATGAGCGATGGGTTCTTCCTGAAGCTGGCGTATCAGGTCAGACGGTAAGCGGGGAAGTGGTCAGCGAGCTAAGGCGGTACGTTGAGGAGTCAGCATTCGGCCCGCGATCTCCTTCACGATCTTGGCCGCCACCGTCGTGGTGACTCCGCCTACGTCCCGGCGTGGATTGCACTCCACGACATCGGCACCCTGGAGAGTGCCCCGAATATCCTGCACTAGAGACAGCACCTCGCGTACCGACAATCCACCGGGCTCATGGTGCGACACGCCGGGCGCAAAGGCGGGATCCAATCCGTCCAGATCCACCGAGAGGTAGACCGAACCTTCCACGAGTGGGCGCACTCCGGCCTGCCACGCCCTCATGTCGATCACTTCGACACCAAACCGCTCCGCCTGGCTCTGCTGGTGGCGGTTCATCGCTCTGATCCCGACCTGCACCAGCCGCCGAGCCAATCTCTCTTCCATGATCCGGGCGAAAGGGCAGGCGTGAGAGAAGCGGTTCCCCTCGAACTCGTCGTACAGGTCGGGATGGGCATCGATGTGGAGGATCGTGAGCTCGGGGTGGTATCGGCTCACGGCACGAAGGATCGGGTAGGTAACGGAGTGATCGCCACCGAGCGCGAGGGGGTTGCCGCCGTCGGCGAGCAGACCTGCTATACCTGCCTCGATCCGTTCCCGGCCAGTCTCATCGGGTGCAAGTTCGAGGTCGCCGGCATCACTCAGATCGGCGATGTCGGGACCCAGCTCGGTGCCAGAGTTCCAGTGGGGCGACCGAAGCTGGGCCCGGATGAGCGGCGGCGCCTCCGCCGGCCCTCTTAGGTATGAGGAGCTAGCGTCATACGGCAGTCCAATCAGCCGGGGCCGGGCATGGCTAGAGGAGGTCGGCAGGAACCCCTCCGCTGGTCCGGAACCGTTCGGCGATCTCCGGCTGGTCGGTCGCCAGGGTGAGGTCTTGGAACTCGAACCCGGGACCGACCGTACATCCAACGAGGGTATAGGCCCCGGTCGTCCGAGCAGCCTGCCACCAGCCGGCAGGCACCGCTAACGTAGGGCGTTGTCCTGGAGCGAAGGGTCCCAAACGGTGAGGCTTCGGATGGTTAGCTTCCGGCGAGGCGATCCAGAGCTCGAGCGGTGCGCCCTCGTAGAAGTGCCAGATCTCGTCGGAGGTTACCCGGTGCCAACGGCTGACCGCGTCCGCCGGGAGCAGGAAGTAGATTGAAGTGAGCGCATGGCGGGACGACCGGCCATCGCCGGGTTTGACGCTCGCGGGCGAACGATACACTTCGGAGTAGAACCCCCCCTCCGGGTGCTCGGCCAGCCTCAACGATGCAATCAGCTCGGTCGCCCGCTCGCTTCGGCTCAGCATTGCCTTCCAACCTGTGAGGGCATGGTACTACCTATCGTTTGGTTCGATTGGGTCCGGCCACCCGGGCCCCACAAGGATTAGGAATGAGACCCATACATTCACTCGGTATCGTGGCTCTGTCCATCGGCCTCCCCAGCGCCGGCTGCAGTAGGTCACAGAACGCCGAAACCCAGCCTTCGCCTCAAGCGGCCTCCAATCACCAGAGTCATACGGACGCATCCACCCCCGGCGGTCGCTACCCCTTCACCGAGGCCGATGTCGGCTTCATGTCCCACATGATAGGGCACCACGCTCAGGCGCTGGTGATGGCGGGTTGGGCGCCGAGCCATGGCGCGAGCGCCTCGGTACGCACGCTCTGCGAGCGGATCATCAACGGCCAGCAGGACGAGATCGCCACGATGCAGCGCTGGCTCAAGGATCGGGGTCAGCCGGTACCCGCCGCCAGTCCCACGCCCATGAAGATGAAGTCGGGGTCCATGGAGCATCAGATGCTGATGCCCGGTATGCTCACCGACGCCCAGATGAAGGAGCTGGATCAGGCCCGGGGTCCCGAGTTCGACCGGAAGTTCCTGACCTTCATGATCCAGCACCACCGCGGGGCCCTCGTCATGGTGCAGCAGCTGTTCGGTACCAACGGCGCGGCGCAGGACGAGGCGACCTTCAAGATGGCCAACGACATCAGCGCTGATCAGACCACTGAGATCGCGCGGATGGAGCGGATGCTTGCCTCCCTGCCGCCGGCGTGAAACCAGTGGAACATTTCGAACGTAAGCCCGCTCAACACCGCCCCCATCAAGGAACCCAGCATGGCGCCCGTTAGATTCACGTCACTCTCATTCGCGCTCGGCCTCGCCGCCCTCGTGGGGTGTAGCCACTCCAGCTCCACCTCCGGCAGCAGCTCCCCCTCGCCAAAACCCGACATGTCCACCAAAGCTCCCAGCCCCGATCCTCGGGTAGGACTCAAGGCCGGGAAGATGGACGCGCAGGAGGCGAGTTGGAATCTACGCAAGCTCTCCAGCACGCCGCCCTCGGAGCAGTTCGTGGACGTGACTAATTCCGATCTTGCCTTCACCGGGAATTACGCGATCCAGGGCAACTATAACGGATGGCAGGTGTGGGACATCAGCAATCCGCGGCAGCCCGCACTGAAAGAAGCGTACGTCTGCCCGGCATCCCAGAGCGACGTATCGGTCTACAAGAACCTGTTGTTCGTCTCCGGCGAGAACCTGGCCGCCCGGCTCGACTGCGGTACCGAGGGCGTGGAGGACACGGTCAGCACCGAGCGGCTCAGGGGGCTTCGGATCTTCGACATCAGTGATATCTCACACCCGAAGAACATCGGCAACGTGCAGACCTGCCGCGGCTCGCACACCCACACGCTGCTGGTGGATCCCAAGGATCCGGAGAACGTCTACATCTACATCTCGGGGTCTGCGCCGGTTCGCTCGTCCAAGGAGCTCGCGGGTTGCGTGGCGGCGATGCCGTCGAAGGATCCCAACTCCGCCTGGTTCCGGATCGAGGTCATCAAGGTGCCGCTGGCCCACCCGGAGCAAGCCAAGATCGTGAGCTCGCCCCGGATCTTCGACAACCTGGTGGCTCCGCCGAAGCACGGCGAGACCAAAGAAGACAGCATTGCCCAGGCGAAGGAGATCGCCGAAGCCAAGGCCCAGGGGCAGTTCATCGCCTCGATACCGGGACATGGCGACATGGTTATACCTCCGGAGCACAGCCGGGCGATGCTGGATAGCATCGTGGCCCATCGAGGCGGCAGAGGAGAACCGACGGCACAGGACAGCGCCGCGCTTCGCGACTCGATACCTATCATGGTGAAACAGATGATTGGTCAGCAGCCCGACAGCGGGGCCGGCCCGACGCAGTGCCACGATATTACGGTGTATCCGGCGATCGGGCTGGCCGGCGGCGCCTGCGCGGGGTATGGATTGTTGCTCGATATCCGTGATCCCTCGCATCCCACCCGCATTGGAGCCGTCTCCGACTCGAACTTCTCCTACTGGCACTCCGCCACGTTCAATAACAGCGGCAGCAAGCTCCTCTTCTCCGACGAGTGGGGTGGGGGAGGGCAGCCCAAGTGCCGGAAGACCGACAAAAAGGAGTGGGGTGCCGACGCGATCTTCACCCTGACGAACCGGCAGATGCAATTCCAGAGCTATTACAAGATGCCGGCGCCGCAGACCCCGGAGGAGAACTGCGTCGCGCACAACGGCTCCCTGATTCCCGTCCCCGGCCGGGACATCATGGTGCAGGCATGGTATCAGGGTGGGCTCTCAGTCTTCGACTGGACCGACCCCAAGCATCCCAAGGAGATCGCCTTCTTCGATCGCGGCCCGGTGGACGCGAGCGAGATGAAGAGCGGCGGCTACTGGTCCACCTACTGGTATAACGGCGTCATCGTTGGATCGGAGATGGCCCGCGGACTGGACATCTTCGAGCTCACGCCGAGCGGGTTCCTGACCCAGAACGAGCTGGAGGCCGCGAAGTCGGTGAAGCTCGCCTACTTCAACGTCCAGGGCCAACCCAAGTTCACCTGGCCCGCGACCTACTCGTTGGCCCGCGCCTATCTTGATCAGCTCGAGCGTTCGAACGGGATGGATGGGGCGAAGATCGCCGATGTGCGGGCAGAGCTGGCCAAGGCGGAGCAGTCATCCGGCGCCAAGCAGCAGCAGGCGCTCACCCAACTGGTGACCCGGTTGGAGTCTGACGTCAATGGCGCACGCGACGCGGCGAAGGCGCAGGCATTGGCGACCACAGTGAAGCAACTGGCCAACTCGCCGAGCTTAGCGACAACGGGCAAGTAAGACCGCTTTGAGCCAAAGCTGGATCGCAGAGGACATAAAGGGCGGAGTAGGAGCCCTCTGTGTCCTCTGTGGTTCAGCTTCGTATGAGCAAAGGCGGTTGGGCAGTGCTTACCAACCATTTCGCACGCGGTAGCATCAATAGATAGCTGGCACCGACTTCTGTTGCGGACTCGCCCCTTCTGAGGAACCCCGGCATGGTATACCCGAAGCTCACCTTCTTTTCAGCTGCCGCAGCCGTCTTCGTGGTGGCCTGCGCTCATTCGACCTCGTCGCAGGGCGGTGCTCCGGTGCCGGCAGAGAGCCGGTCCGCCACGCCGCCGAGTCCCGACCCGCGCATCGGCCTCAAGGCTGGGGAGGCCAATGCTGGCGAAGCCATCTGGAATCTGAAGAAGGTCTCCAGTACGCCGCCCTCCCAGCCATTTGTGGAGGGCATCAACTCCGACCTCGCCTTTACCGGCCACTACGTGATCCAGGGGAGCTTCAACGGGTATCAGGTGTGGGACATCGCCAATCCCGGGAAGCCCAAGCTGGAAACAGCCTACGTCTGTCCCGGTTCCCAGAGCGACGTGTCCGTCTACCAAAAGTTGCTCTTCGTCTCCGGAGAAAACCTGGCGGCCCGGCTCGATTGCGGGAAACAGGGGATTGAGGACACGGTCAGCACCGAGCGGCTACGCGGCCTTCGCATCTTCGACATCAGCGACATCGCCCATCCCAAGAACGTGGGGAACGTGCAGACCTGCCGGGGCTCGCATACCCACACGTTGCTGGTCGACCCCAAGGACCGGGAGAACGTCTACATCTACATCTCAGGGCAGGCGCCGGTGCGCTCTCCGTCCGAGCTCGCGGGCTGCGTGATTTCACCAAAGGATCCCAACACCGCGCAGTTTAGGATCGAGGTAATCAAGGTCCCGCTGGCCCACCCTGACCAGGCGAAGATCGTGAGCTCCCCCCGGATCTTCCACGATCTGGTCGCTCCGAAGACGCACCCCGACACCCGGGAAGACAGCATCGCCGCGGTCAAAGCAGTGGCGGAGGCGAAGGCGTCAGGCGGGTTCGTCGGAACGTTCCACGGGAAGGAAGAGGTCATCAACCCCGCCTGGGTGACACAGTTGCTGGATAGCGTGGTAAAGGCCCGCGGTGGCACCGGCAAGCCGACCGCGGCTGATAGTGCCACTCTCCGGCAGGCGTTGCCGGGTATCGTCGAGGGGGCGATCAAGGCTCAGGAAGCCCAGGAACCGGACTCGACGGCGGGTCCCACTCAATGCCATGACATCACGGCGTATCCCGCGATCGGGCTCGCCGGCGGAGCCTGTGCCGGCTACGGCCTCCTGCTCGACATCAGCAACCCGACGCAGCCAGTCAGAATCGACGCCGCGTCGGACTCGAACTTCTCCTACTGGCACTCGGCCACATTCAACAACAGCGGCACCAAGCTCCTCTTCTCCGACGAGTGGGGCGGCGGCGTGCAACCCAAGTGCCGAAAGACCGACAAGCCGGAGTGGGGAGCTGACGCGATCTTCCGACTCGGGGGCAGGAAGCTCCAGTTCCAGAGCTACTACAAGATGCCGGCACCCCAGACACCGGAGGAAAACTGCGTCGCGCATAACGGGTCTCTCATCCCCATTCCTGGTCGCGATGTGATGGTGCAGGCGTGGTATCAGGGTGGGCTCTCGGTCTTCGACTGGACCGACCCCAAGCATCCCAAGGAGATCGCGTATTTCGATCGGGGACCACTGGACGCGAACAAGCTGGAGTTGGGAGGATACTGGTCGGCCTACTGGTACAACGGGAATATTTACGGATCGGAAATCACTCGCGGGCTCGATGCCTTCGAGCTTCAGCCCAGCGGGTTCCTGACCAAGAACGAGATCGACGCGGCGAAGTCGGTCAAGCTCGATTACTTCAACACCCAAGGGCAGGTCAAGTTCACCTGGCCGGCCACGTACTCGCTGGCCCGCGCATACCTGGATCAACTGGAACGCTCGCACGGTCTGGATCGGGCGAAGATCGCCGATGCCCGTGCGGAGCTGGCCCGTGCAGAGAAGGCTTCCGGCAGCAAGCAGCGGGACGTCTTGACGCAATTGGTGTCTGGACTAGAAGCTGATGCGAGTAGCGCGGGGGATGGCTCCAAGGTTCAACTGTTGGTAGGGACGGTGAGACATCTGACTGCAGGAGTTGACCTCGCTCGGCGATGAACGCCGTGTGTAGTAGCTAGTCAGCAGGGGGTGGGGTGGCCAGCGGAACTGGGC
>JBKPAO010000168.1:0-5572 GCA_046726475.1 Gemmatimonadota bacterium
GATCAATCGGTATAGCGCCAGGGGGCTGACGATCTCGGATCACGAGCGGGTGATGATTGTGATACGAAAGGGGACCGCGCCCTAACTGCAACGCGTGTGCCCCAGCAGGCGGCAAGGCTTCGATGCTGGGAGTCGGGATCGCGCCCGGGCGCAAATCACTACTGGTGCGGAAGATTGGTGAACGATGAAGGGTCGGTGAAGGCGACCAGTGCGGGGCAGCGGCAATGGAGACTTGGCGAGGTGCGAGGAGACCGGGCAGGTCGCCCGCCAGGTAGCAGGTGCCGGCCGGCTCAGACGCTCACCGTCGTTTCGAGCAGCGCCAAGCTCTGGATCACGATGCTCGGACCAAAGTCACTCTGATGGGTGTGGCGCTGGAAATTGGAAGGCGCCAGTGATTCGATAGTGTCTACGCCTGGCCCGGTCGAACTTCTTCCCGCGCGACTCACGGTGGACCAGCTGCCTCGAGGAGGTATCGCCGACGTATCGGGTTGGTCCCGGTCACCACCAGGGTCTCGATCTTCGTTACGTACCCCTCCTGTTCGATACGAATCCGATGGGTCCCGAGAGGTAGAGGGTAATCCACCACTGGAGTAGGCCCCACCTCCTCACCACCCACGAAGAGCGTTCCCCATGGCTCAGAGGCGACGGTCAGCATCGCATACTCTTTCTTCGCCGGCCTGGTCGGGGCTGGAGCCGGCCGGGGAGAGAGCGCAGGGGCAGCGACGCTTTTCTGCGTATCGGAAACCTGGGGGAGCGGAGTCGAGTCAGCCCTGATTGTCGGCTGGGCTACCGGTGATTCTGGGAGGATGGTCCTCGCGACTGGTCTCGAGGGCCGCACCGGGGCCGGGATGGGTCTTTGAAGAAGCTGAAAAGCGCCCCACGCCGTCCCCGAGAGGCCGGCACTGAGGATTACCGCGATCAGGGCGCGTCGAGCCGCGCGCTTCCGCCAGACAGTCGGCCGACTCTCAGAATTCTGGGGAGGAATCGGTGAGCTCACGAGGGTTGGAGTGCTCCGGCGCTCCCCCATCACCGCGGAGGCAAACTCCTCCATGCTCCGGAAGCGCTTCTCCGGTTCTTTGGCCAGCGCTCGGTCCAATGCGGCGCATAAGTCCATCGGCGCATCGGCCCGAGACTCGAAGATGCGCGGAGGTGCCTCGAAGACGTGTTTATAGAGGATGCTGTGAGAGGAGCCGTCGAATGGCTGCTTGCCGGTGAGGAGCTGGTGTCCCACGACTGCCAAAGCGTACTGGTCGGCTCGCCCATCCACTTCGAGTCCCTTGGCCTGTTCGGGGGCCATGTAGTGTGGAGTGCCGATGATCGTCCCGGTCCCTGTCAGTTGTGATGTTCCTTCTACCGCCTTCGAGATACCGAAGTCCGTGAGAACCACGCGCCCGTCGACTTCCATCATGATATTTGCTGGCTTCACGTCGCGATGGACGATGCCCCGTTTATGGGCATGGCCAAGAGCCAGCGCGGCCTCTCGCAATATTCGGCGCGCTACATCGAAAGGAACCGGCCCTTGCTCCAGTAATTGATCCAGTGAATGTCCCGTGACGTATTTCATGACGAAGTACACGAGACCGGCCTCATTCTCTACTCGATAGATCGGAATGATGTTGGGATGGTCCAACTTTGCCGCGGTCTTCGCTTCCTGCTGAAACCGTGCGATGAGCTTTTGGTCATGGGCCATATCCGGCGGTAGCACCTTAATGGCAACCTGACGCTCCAGCGTCAGATCATGTGCCAAAAACACCACGGCCATCCCACCACGACCGAGGAGCCTGGTGATGTCGTATCGACCAGCAAGGACACGCGCAAGCCGCTCCCTGAGCTCGTCGGTCGGTTCGGGAGGGCACACGTGCGAAGTGCTACCGGATGGAGCACCACAGTTCGGACAGAATCGCCCACCCCCCGGTAGGGGGGTACGGCACTTCGTGCATTCGGTCACCGAGCTGCTCCCATTCCAGTGACAGCCTGAGGGCTCGTCGATCCGCTGCGGTCAAGTCTGGTAAATCCCAGCATCTTCTGGCGGACTCCGTGAGCAAAGCGGCCGAACTCCCAGGCTCATTCGCCGAGGTGCCGGATTGAGAAGGAGTTAGAGCGTCGTTACCGGTGAGCGAGCAAGCCCTGTGCCCCGCCTGCCTCCGGGGACTTTCTAGAGTGAGCCACCACACAGAATCTCACTCCGGGGAGTGGAAGACTGCTGCGTTGAGTCGCTGACTGCTCCTTGGAGGAATGATGAGGAAGCTCGTGATTGTTCTGGCAGGACTCAGCGCGCTTTCCGCGTGCTCGGATCATCGAGACCAGAGGGTCAGCACAACCAGGTCCAGTGCTTCGGTTCCTGATCTGACTCTCCCCGATACCAATCTGGCACGGGACACTTCGGTGAGCGCGTCGCCCAGGACCGATCGGCCGATCTCACCAATAGAGGAGCAGACGACCCGGGCCGAGCCGCTGAAGTCAAAGCCGGTGACACCTCGACGGAAGCGCACTGTGACGGCGGTGCGGCGGATCACTCCACCTAGGGATACCGCGGTCAAGGCCTACGCTCCCAACGTTGCCACCAATACTCCAGCCCCGGCGAGCATCCCCAGAGACACGGCGACGGACACCGCTACGGTGACTGCGGTCGAGAGCGCGCCACCGGTCGACACTGCTCATTCGCCGGCGCCGGACACCGCGAGGTCTTCTCACCCGGAAAGTGTGAAGGCTGCTACAGCAGCACCGGACACCACCCGACCGAGCGACACGTCAGCCATCCGAACGTCGGACCCAGCATCGACCTCGCGGGATACCACCCCGCGGGATACCACCGCTGCTGACCCCTCGACCATGGCGACAGCTTCTCCCAGCAACATCTCATCGAGCAGTACAGCTGCGCTGACTCTCCCGATCGGAACCGAGATCCACGCGGCGTTGGACGACTCGATTACCTCACGACGGGATACGGTTGGGCAGCAGGTTTCCGGTCATGTGATGGAAAACGTCATGGGGGCAGGTGGCCAGACGATCATTGCCGCAGGCACGCCGGTTCGATTCACCATCACGCGCATACGTCCGTCACGCTCGAAGAGCTCCCAGGGGCGTCTGGCGCTCCAGGCCGATGGAATCACCCTGAACGGTCGGCTTCAGCCGGTCAAAGCGGACATCCAACCGGTCCCTCGTGAGCTGCGGGGACGGGGCGTGACTGGAAGCGAGGCGGCGAAGGTCGGCGGAGGTGCCGCTGCCGGAGCGGTCCTCGGGCGAGTAGTCGGTGGCAACACCAAAGGTGCAGTGATCGGCGGAGTGGCCGGAGCGGCCGCAGGCGCAGTCGTCGCGAACCAGACCGCCACACGAGACGTGGTCGTGAAGGCTAAGACTCCGCTGGTTCTCGTACTCACGGCACCACTGGTCGCCCCGTAGGCTACTTCCCTACGTTTTTCCTTTCACCGGGTCGTGGAGCCGAGCTCTCCGACCCGCTGTTTTTCCCGCTGCACCAGCACGGCGCCCGGCTCCGGCTCGATTCCTTCCCCTCGGCGCTTGGCCCAGGTCTCGGTGAACTCCGCGCCGAACAGCAAAATCAGAGACGAGTAATAGATCCAGAGTAGAAGAACTGCCAGGGAACCGGCAGCGCCGTACGCCTGGCCCGGGTTGCTCTTCCCCAGATACAGACCAATTGCGAACTTCCCAACTACGAACAGGACCGCGGTAACGACGGCGCCTACCCACACACTGCGCCATGAGATCTTGGCGTCGGGCATGACCTTGAACATGGTGGCAAACAGCACCGTGATCACCGCGAAAGAGACGAGCGAGTTTACCCCTTCCAAGAACGCTCCCGAGATTCCGGCCGGAAGAAAGCCATCAAGCCGCCCACCCAGACCCGTTAGTGCAGCGCTAAGTATGAGTGAGATCAGCAGGAAGAAGGCAATCATCAGGATCATGCCGAACGAGAAGAGCCGCTTGGTGAGAAAGTTTTTGATCCCTCCCTGGCTGGGATCCGGCTCCACGTTCCAGGTCCGGTTCAGTGTCTTCTGCAGCTGGCCCAGCGCTCCGGTGGCACCGAAGAGAAGACCAGCAATACCGAGCACCGTGGGTAAAAAGCCGTGTTGCGGTTTATGCTCCGCTTGCTGAATGATGGTCCTGACCTGCTCCCCCGCCGTTGGTCCCATCGCGGATTCGAGCCGACCTTCGAGCCCACCTCTGACATCGGAAGCGTTCATTACCGCGCTGAGCAGCATCAGGAGCAGTACCAAAACCGCGGGCAGGGAGAAGATCGTGTAGTAGGAGAGTGCAGCGGCTGAGTCCATGCAGTCATCGTCGATGAAATCCTTGACGCTCTGCTTCATCAGCCCGACGAATTCGATTCGCTTTGCAGCCATGGCCCCGCCCTGGTTAAGTCTCGGTTTCCCGACGGAAGCAAACATGGATCGAGGCTTTGGCGGGGTAAGTGACCTCTGTCACGAAGCTGGGACAGGGTTTAGCGCACCCTCTCCCCATCCTTCATGACCAGTCGAATGCGACGAAGCGCGGCAATATCCTTGGTGGGATCGCCCTCTACCGCTACCAGATCCGCGAGGTATCGGGGTGCGATTTTGCCGCGATCGCCTAAATGGAAGATCTTGGCGTTGCCGCTGGTGGCAGCCCGAAGCGCATTGAGAGATGTCATGCCGTGAGCGACCATCGCCTCCAGCTCACGGACGTTGTCCCCATGGGGGAACACCCCGACGTCCCCACCGAAGCAGATGGTCACTCCTTCGTCTAACGCCGCACGGAAGCTCGCCCATTTGTCCTGCACGGACCGTGGCGGCGCCTCCGGCCCACGGGTCCACCCCTCGAAGTACTGAGCGTAGGCTTCAGAGGCGGCAATGGTAGGACAGAGTGCGACGCCTTTCTTGCGCATGAGCTTGAAGATGTTCCGGGTCCCGCCATCACCGTGCTCGATCGTTTCGACTCCAGCCAGCACAGCCCGTCGCATTCCCTCTTCCGTAGTGGCGTGGGCTGCCACCGGCCTTCCGCTACCGGTCGCCGTTTCCACCAACACCTTGAGCTCTGCCTCAGTGAAAGTTGGCCGCTCCTCTCCCTTCGGCCCCCATCGATAATCGGCATACACCTTGATCCAATCGGCTCCGTGAGCGATCTGGCTTCGAACCACCCGAGCGATTTCCTCAGCTCCCGTGGCTTCTTCGGCCCCCTGGCCCGGATCAAACGAGTAGTCGGTCCGGCGCGGTCCATAACTCCCGGTGGCCACGATGGCACGAGTGACGGTGATGAGACGGGGACCCGGGACGATCCGCTGCTCGATGGCACGTTTGAGCTGCACGTCATAGTCGAATGCACCTTCGGTACCGAGATCTCTTTCGGTCGTGATGCCGGCGCGGAGCGTCGCCGCAGCGTTCGCGACCGCCCGCGCCATCCTCTGGGCGACCGGCTCGCGCAGCACTTGATCATCCCACGTAGCTTCGTTGTAGGGATGCAGGAATAGGTGGGAATGGCCCTCGATCAGTCCGGGAATGAGCGTGGTGCCCGGCAGGTCGATCCGGCTGGCCAGCTTGGGCGCAACGACCTGGTCGGCTGGCCCCATCGTGTCGAT
>JBKPAO010000169.1:0-3453 GCA_046726475.1 Gemmatimonadota bacterium
CCAGCCGGCCCTCGTGGGGGAAGCCGTCCTCGTTAGCCAGGCCGAGATAGACCGGAAGCCGGACGTTCCGCCAGTTGGTCCCGGCGCTCTTCGCTAGGCCGGCGTAGCGCAGGTAGGTCTGCTCGTCGCTGTCGAAGTACAGGTACATCGGATCCATCGACACGACCGTCGTGAGCAGCGTGGCTTCCGGCGGCCCGGCCTGCACCAGATTGCCAGGAGTTACCAGCGCATTGCTGACCCGGCCGGCAATGGGAGAGCGGACCTGGGTCCACTCCAGGTTGAGCCGCGCCGTCTGGACGGCGGCCTCCGCCGCGCGGACGCTGGCTCCGCCCTGCGCCTCGGCGCTGGTGCGGCTGTCGTATTCCTCCCGCGAGATGGCTTGCGCCTTCACCAGCTTGCCGGCGCGCTCGACGTCGCTGGCCGCCAGAGCCGCCGCAGACCGGGCCTTCTCCAGTTCGGCTTGGGCCTGCGCCAGCTCAGCCTGGTAGGGCCGAGGATCGATCTCGTAGAGGACTTCCCCCTTCCTCACCTCCTTGCCCTCGTCGAAATCCACCCGCTTGATGTAGCCGGAGACCCGGGGGCGGATCTCCACGGCATCTACCGCCTGGAGCCGGCCGGTGAACTCGTCCCAGTCGGCGATCTCTCGCTGTATGGCCGGGGCAACCGTCACCGCCGGTAGCGGAGGAGCGGGGGGTGGCTCCTTCTTTCGCCCAAACGTCAGTGCTCCAAGTGAGAGAACGACCACTGACAGGGCACCAGGTACTGCGAGTCGCCGGTTCCGCATGTTGCCTCCAAAGGAATTCACCGTCTCAAGTCCAGCTACATCTACTCATCGTTTGAGCCTACCCGAAATCGACCAAGCGGCGAGTTCGAGTCACTGTCTGTTACACATTCGGTACAATGGTTCGATGATCATCGAACTCTATGCCAATAAAAAACTTCCGCGCCCTCCCCGCAGTCGGGATCAGGCGACGGAAGCCCTTAATTTGCTACCGGCCCGGCGCAGCAGCTCGGCAGCGTAAGCCTCCAATACGTCGCGCCGTACCTCACATTGCAGATACTGACCTTCTCGACGCGACTCGACCAGTCCAGCACGTACCAGCTCTTTGATGTGGTGCGAGATAGTCGCCTTGGAGACGGGAAATTCCTCCCGCAACTTGGTGCAGGCACACTCCTGCTCGCCGGCGATGACCTCGAGCACCGCCATGCGCCGCGGGTCCGCCAGCGCCTTGGCGATCAAATCAAATTGCTTCTCGGTCAGTGGTGACCGTCCCGAATTAGTATTTTTCACAGTTCAATAGTTATCGAACTGTCTTCCTCCTGTCAAGAGACGGGATTACTCGTTTCCTCCACGATGGCGAGCTCGGTCGCTGCTGGAAGCGGTGCTCTGGCAAGGAGGAGAGGCGACGACAGCGAGGGGATCGGGAGCCGGGGCTCGGCCTACTCCAGGCTCAGCACCACCGGTTCCTCGGTGCCTGGTTGCAGCTGAGGATAGCGTGCGAGGATGCGGCCACAGGTATTCCAGCGTAGGATGGCTTCATCGTTTCCGGGAGGCCGCTGCGACTCCGCCTTCTCATACCAGCTCATTGCCTCTTTGAGCCAGTGGTAGGCCATCTCTCCCGATCGTGGAGCACCTGACCGAAGCTGCGCCTTGGCGCAGCGCTCGCAAATGATGCCGGCGTAATAGGCACGCTTGTACTCATCCTGCAGACGGGGCAACACCTCCCGGGCACGGCGGACGCCTTCAGTGGGAGCCGACCCGAACTGATCGGTGATGGCGAGGAGAAGGCTCACCAGGGCCGGTTGATTGTCCGGGCTTACCGCCAGGACATCGAGACAGATGCTCTCCGCCGAGGTAGGATCGTTGATGACCCGGTAGCGCTCGGCCTTCTGTAGCGCGGCGGGAATGCCGGCTTGGGTAATTGGCTTGGGCTCAAAGGTCATAGTCAGGGTCGCGAGTTACTAAAGATCTTCAGGACCTTCGCGAACGGATCAAAAAACTCGTCAACCACCCGCTCCTTGAGCGGGATGATCGCGTTGTCAGTGATCGTGATGTGCTCGGGACAGACCTTGGTACAGCACTTGGTGATGTTGCAGTAACCGATTCCGTCAGCGTTGCGGAGCTCCTCCACCCGGTCCTCCACATCCAACGGATGCATCTCCAGCGCCGCGATGTGAACCAGGAACCGGGGACCGATGAACTGGTCGTGCAGCTGATGGTCGCGCAGCACGTGGCAGACGTCCTGGCACAGAAAGCACTCGATGCACTTGCGGAACTCCTGGACCCGGTCCACGTCCGACTGGGCCATGCGCCAGGTGCCGTCCGGCGCGTCCGGCGGGCGCGGTTTGAACGGCGTGATGCGCTGCTTCACCTGGAAGTTCCAGGAAACGTCGGTGACAAGGTCCTTGACCGGAGGAAAGGCACGCATCGGCTCGATGGTCACCGGCTTCTCCAGCGGGAGCTCGCTGAGCCGGGTCATGCACATGAGCTTGGGTAACCCGTTCACCTCCGCCGAGCAGGAGCCACACTTACCCGCCTTGCAGTTCCAACGCACCGCGAGATCGTTGGCCTGCTCCGCCTGGATCTGCTGGATGGCATCGAGCACCACCATCCCTGGCGAGACTGCGGAGGTGTAGTCGACCAGCTTTCCGCCTTCGCGGTCCCCCCGCCACACCCGGAACGTGGCCCGGCCGGTGGGCTCGGCCTTGGGCTGCGGCGGCTGCTTCTCCTCGACCTCGCCCGTCTCCGCGAGGTCGGGTTTGAAGGTGTCAGTAGCCATAGGTGACAACCCACGTCGTGATCACTTCTGCTCCTGGACGATTCGCTTGAGCTCAGCCGGCATCTCGGCCACCGGCTCGCGAGTGAGTCGCATCTGGCCATCCTCTCCTTTACGGACCACGATGTTGTAGGTCGCTCCCGCGGGGTCTTTCTCGGGGTAGTCTTCCCGAAAGTGGCCACCTCGGCTCTCTCTCCGCTCGATGGCCGCTCGGGTGATCGCCTCGGAGACGGTGAGCAGGTTGGCCAGGTCCAGCCCGGTATGCCACCCCGGATTGTACTCCCGATTGCCGGTCACGCCCACCTGGCGCGCGCGTTCCTTCAACCGGTCGATCCCCTTCAGCGCGCGTCGCATCTCCGGCTCGGCCCGCACGATCCCCACCAGCGTCTGCATCATCGTCTGCAGCTCCTGCTGCACCTGGTACGGGCCGGCGCCATCGCTGCTGCCGCGCTCGAACGGAGCGAGGGCGCAGCGAATCGCATCGTCCACCTCGGTCAGATCCACCTCGCCGAGCCGGTTTTCCCGGGCGAAGGTTGCCGCGTAGTCGCCGGCGCGTTTGCCGAAGACCAGGAGATCCGACAGCGAGTTGCCCCCCAGCCGGTTGGCGCCGTGCAGTCCGGCAGCGCATTCGCCGGCGGCAAACAGCCCAGGCAACGTCGAGCTCTGGCTGTCGCCG
>JBKPAO010000170.1:0-39408 GCA_046726475.1 Gemmatimonadota bacterium
CCTCACCCGCCGAGGGCGAGGCCATCATGAACGAGTATTTCACCTTCACGGCCGATATTCAGAAGAACGGTAAGTACATTGCCGGCGAAGCGTTGCAGCCGACCCAGACCGCCACCACCGTTCGGGTCAGGAATGGCAAGGTGTCCACCACCGATGGCCCCTTCGCCGAGACCAAGGAGCAGCTGGGTGGCTTCTACCTGATCGAGGCCAAGGACCTGAACGATGCCATCCAGGTGGCGGCCAAGATCCCTGCAGTGCGTTCGGGCTCAATCGAAGTACGACCGGTTGTCGATTTCTCCGCCGACATCGCCAAGCGGGAGCAGGCGGCTGGAATGAGCGCTTAACAGCCAAGCCACAGAGGGTTTGGAGGCACAGCCTCTGAATCCTCTGTGGTGAATCCTTGCCCCGATGACGCGCGACTCTTCCCTTGATCCGATCGAGCAAGCCTTCCGCAGTGAGTCGCGCCGGGTCCTTGCCACCCTCATCCGTCTGCTCGGCGATTTCGATCTCGCTGAGGAAGCGTTGCAGGATGCATTCACCGCGGCAGTGGAGCGTTGGCCTGGGGAAGGGGTGCCGGCCAATCCTCGCGCCTGGTTGATTTCAACCGGCCGGTTCAAGGCCATCGATTCGTTGCGCCGTCGGGCCCGATTCGACAGTTCACTGGTTCCGATTGCTGATCAGCTCGGTGACGGCGTCACCCGGCCGGAGGAGCTGGATGACGAGCGGGTGGAAGACGACCGGCTCAGGCTGATCTTCACCTGCTGCCATCCTGCACTCCCGCCGGACGCGCAGATCGCGCTCACTTTGCGTGAGGTCTGTGGTCTGACTACCGAGGAGATCGCGCGAGCCTTCCTTTCTCCTGCTCCCACCCTGGCACAGCGGATCGTCCGCGCGAAGGCCAAGATCAAGGCAGCGAAGATCCCCTATCAAATCCCCGCGCGTCTCGATCTGCCGGAGCGCCTCGCATCGGTACTCCACGTCATCTATCTCGTCTTCAATGAGGGGTACTCGGCGTCCTCCGGCATCGATCTGACCCGGCAAGACCTCTCTGCGGAAGCCATCCGTCTAGGCCGGCTCTTGGTCGATCTGCTGCCGGAGCCGGAGGCGATCGGCCTACTGGCCTTGATGCTTCTGCACGAATCCCGGCGCCAGGCCCGCAGCTCGGGCGATGGTGAGCTGGTACTGTTGGACGAGCAGGATCGCAGCCTGTGGAATCGGCATCAGATTGCCGAGGGCGCCAAGCTGGTTGAGCAGGCACTGACGTCGCGCCGATTCGGCCCCTATACCATTCAGGCGGCAATCGCCGCGGTTCATGCCGAGGCTGCTCGCCCGGAGGAAACCGACTGGAGCGAGATCGTCGGTCTGTACGATGTGCTGTTGCGAGCCGAGCCCTCGCCGGTGGTCGAGCTCAACCGGGCCGCTGCCATCGCCATGCGGGATGGTCCAGCGGCCGGCCTCGCCCTGATTGATGCGATAATGGCTCGGGGCGATCTGGCGGACTACCCTCTGGCGCACTCCGCACGAGCAGAGTGCTACCGGCGATTGGGCCGCGCCGCCGAAGCAATCGAGTCGTACCAGCGCGCATTGGAACTGACTCGCCAGCAGCCCCAACGACACTTCATCCAGCGCAGGATCCAGGAGCTGGCGTGAGACCCCTCTTCATCGGAGGGTGCGAGCGGAGCGGAACCACGATGCTGGGCGCGATGCTCGGGGCGCATTCGCAGTGTATCTGCGTTCCTGAGACTCAGTTCATCGAGCATCAGTTCACTCGTGACGGGTTCGATCCCGGAGCCCTGAATCCGCATCAAACGTTGGACCGAATTGTTGCCGACCCACGCTACCGATTGCTCTGGCAGATGCCGATCGCGGCGGAGAGCGTGCCTGCAGAGCAGCTGGGGTCAACGTACCCGAGACTTCTCTCCTGGCTGGTAAAGGCGTATGGCCGCACCCGAGGGAAGGAGGGTGCCGCCGTCTGGATCGACCACACCCCTACCAACTTCCGCCGTGGTCTTACTCTCTTACGGATGTTTCCGGAAGCGCGGTTCATACACCTGGTGCGTGACGGGCGCGCGGTGGCCGCATCGCTGCTGCCGCTGGACTGGGGTCCTAACAACGCGCTTCATGCAGCGGAGTTTTGGATGGCGCGGTGCGCCGCCGGGCTGGCCGCGGAATCCCAACTGGGCCCCGAGCGCGTGCTGAGGGTGCGCTATGAGGATCTAGTCGGCGATCCCAGCGCGACGCTCCAGCGCATCACCGGCTTTGCCGGACTGGACTACGAGCCGGCAATGGCGGAAGGAACCGGACTTCAAGCCAACCGATACCATGAGGGGCAGCACCGTCTGGTGGGTCACCCGCCGGATCGATCGCGAGTGGACAGCTGGCGGCAGAGCTTGACCCCCCGGCAGATCGAGATCTTCGAGGCGGAAGCGGGAGAGTTTTTGACGACGCTTGGGTACGTGCCCCTCCACGGCATCCGGGCGAGACCGGCGACCCGGATAGAGGTGCTGGGAATGCGGCTAGCTGACTTGGGTCGGCGAGCCGGGAATAATCTCCGGCGGCAGTGGCGGGCGAAACGAACTCTGGGATGATCCGGCCGCGACAGATCGAACCTTCCGAAAGCGACGGTAACGTGTTTGCAACTAGACGTTTTCCCTACTTGCCGACCGCCGTCCCAGCGGTACCTTGATCGAGTTCGTAGTATTCCTCCTCACAGTCCAGCGGTATCATGGCGCTCCGCCGCAGCACGCGCCTCTCGATCGCTTGGCCTCACGGCCGGGCCCGTAGTCCGCCGTTCTCCCTCCAACTGGTAGCCGTTTGCCTCTTCGACTTCCATGGAAAGGAGAACTCCCGTGCGGTCGCGTCACCCGTTCTTCCTCATCACTGTCGCAGCCACGTTCGCGGTGGGCTGCAGCAGTGACAACGTCACCAATCCCACGTCCGAGGCCAGCAGCAGTCTGGCTCAACTGCTCCCCGATCATGATGTCCTGCGCAGCAAGCTCCAAGAGATCGTCGGCGAACAAAACGGCGGCCTGGGCTTCCAGATGTGGGCCACCATCGTGGACCGGAACGGCAAAGTGGTCGATGTCGTCTTTAGCGGAGAAAATCGCACCGACCAGTGGCCCGGAAGCCGCGTGATCTCGGCGCAGAAGGCCAATACCGCCAACGCGTTCAGCCTGGACGGCTTTGCCCTGAGCAGCGCCAACCTTTATGCTGCAGTGCAACCAGGCGGAAGTCTGTTTGGCTTGCAGGAGAGCAATCCGGTCGATCCCCGAGTCGCCTACGGCGGCAAAGCAGCGGATTTCGGGACTCGGAAGGATCCCATGATCGGGAAGCGTATCGGAGGCATCAATGTGTTCGGCGGAGGGCTTGCCCTCTACGCGCCAAGCGGCAAACTGCTGGGCGGTTTAGGGCTGAGCGGCGATACCTCGTGCAGTGACCACATCAAGGCGTGGAAGCTGCGCCATGCGCTCAATCTCGACAACGTGCCGGCAGGCGTGGCGCCGAGCAATACCGACAACATTATCTACCAGGACGGGACGCTGGACGGATTCGAGCATCCGACCTGTTTGGACCTGGACGGCCAGGGTGACAGCGAACAGATCGGGAACGACCTGCCGACCACTGATCCGGTCGGTCCGGACGAATGACTCGCGGACGCGGCCAAATGCCCGGCGATCTTTGAGTCTTGCTGGCTGTTTGGCCGCGTCGGCACATCTTGCAGCTTTGCATTTCTGGAGCTTCTGCCCGAATGGGGACCGCGGCGGTGAACTCTTGCCGCTGCGGATCTCCCGCGCCCCGGCACGGCAAGAGGTCTCCATCCCCTAGAATCGGATACCTGTAGGATTACCAGGGAACTCCTAGCCCTGCTGGCGGGAATCGACTGGCCAACACACACTAAAGAACTTCTCTACCAGCGAGATTCAGCGTGAGACAACGGGTGCGGCGGCGGTTCCCGGCCGCCGTATGCCTTCCGGTAGTATTGCTCACCGGCGCCGGTTGTCACTCGGCCGGGTCAGGAAGCGCTTCGCCGGCTCCCCCTCGTGCGCTGAGTCTCCAGCACGGCACCCTGATCAACCCCGGCGCTCGTCCGATTCCCAACGCCACCGTGACGGTGAGCGGTGATCGGATTACCTGCGCCGGTACCGCAACGGCATGCCCCCGGCCTGCCGGTGCAACCGTGGTCGATCTCTCCGGGGCCTATATCGGACCGGGGTTGATCGACTCTCACGTACACTACTCTCAGACCGGCTGGGTAGATGGCCGGCCGGACGCGATCGATCTGAGGGCCCAGTATCCCTACGATTCGGTCGTACGCTCTCTGGAGGCTCATCCCGACCGCTTCCACCGAGCCGACCTCTGCAGCGGTGTCACTTCGGTTTTCGACGTCGGCGGGTTTCCCTGGACCTACGAGCTGGCCCGAAGTACCCGGACTGTCGGCGATGCTCCGCGAGTGGTCGTCACCGGACCTCTGCTGGCCACCATCAAGATTGACCCTGAGATGATGGGAGCTTTCGACTTCATGGTCGACGATTCGACGGTGAGGTCCCAGATCCGGGCGCATCAAAGCGCTGGAGCGGAGGCAATCAAGGTGTGGTACATCAATGTGCCCGACTCGCTGCATCCCTGGGCTAAGGCGATGCTGATGGCCGCAGCAGACGAGAGCCGGAGGGCGGGCCTCCGGCTCGTGGTGCACGCCACCGAGCTGCCGAATGCCAAGGACGCGTTAGAGGCGGGCACCAGTGTGCTGGTGCACAACGTGGAGGAGGGTGCCATTGATGAGGAGTTTCTTGGGGTAGCGAGGCGGAGCGGCACGATCGTAATCCCCACGCTGACGGTATTGGAAGGGTATGCCGACGTTACCATGGGCCGCTCGCCCGGGCTACGATATCCGCTCGATTGCGTGGATCGCATAACGCGCCACAAGCTGGACACTGTTCTGCCTGACAGCCTCCGGGCACCGGGAATGGTGTTCTGGAACGGGCCGGACGCGAAGGGCAACAAGCTCCTGTCCACATCGATGCAGAACCTTAAACGGCTATACCAAGCAGGCATCCCGATCGCCATGGGCACCGACGCGGGCAACCCCGGTACCGCCCATGGGCCCAGCGTCTATCGGGAAATGGAGCTGATGCAGCAGGCGGGGATGCCGGCGGCCGCAGTATTTTCATCCGCTACGATCGTGGCAGCCAAGGCGATCGGACTCGAGGGAGAGGTCGGCTCGATCGCGCCTGGCAAGCGAGCCGATCTGGTGGTCTTCGAAGCCAATCCGACCCGCGACATTCACAACGCCCGCCAGGTGCGGTATGTAGTGCGGAACGGAGTACTGCGCTCCCGTCAGGAACTGCTCCCACGCTAAACGCTTCAGCGCCAAGGAATACGCCTTGACCTCTTATCGCCTTCTGGTTCTCTCGCTCTGTATCGGGTCGTTCGGATGCGCCGCAAACCCATCCTCGTCGAGCCACTCGGCCGCCACAGCGGCACAGCGTACTCCAGCATTTACCGAGGCCAACCCCTTCGCCCGGCCGAGTCCCCTGCTCTACCGAGCTCCCCCGTTCGACAAGATCCGAAACGCCGATTACCAGCCAGCCATCGAGCAGGGGATGCGGCAGCAGCGCGAGGAGTGGAACGCGATCGCCAAGGAAGCCTCGCCACCCACGTTCGACAACACGATCGTCGCCCTGGAGCGGAGTGGCGCACTTCTCTTACGGGTCAATCGGGCGTTCAACGCCGTGGTAGGGGCGAACACCAACGACACCTTGCAGCAGGTGCACACCGAGGAGGCACCCAAGCTGGCGGCCCACCGCGACGCGCTCTTCCTGGACCCGCTGATCTTCCGCCGAGTCCAGTCGGTGTATGACCAACGCAACTCCCTCGCTCCCGAACAGAAGGCGCTGGTGGAGCGGTACCGGCGAGATTTCGTCCGCGCCGGCGCTCAGCTTTCCGACCGCGACAAGGACCGGCTCCGGAAGCTCAACCAGGAGGGGGCCACTCTCTCCACCGATTTCCAGAACAAGCTCCTGGCAGCGACCAAAGCCGGGGCTCTGGTGGTAAATACCCGGGCCGAGCTCGAGGGTCTGAGCGACGCGGATATTGCCGCCGCTGCCGAAGCAGCCAAGGAGAGAAAGCTGCCGGGGAAATACGTCATCGCACTCCAGAATACGACGCAGCAGCCGGCGCAAGCGTCCCTCGCAAACCGCTCGGTGCGCCAGCGCCTCTTCGAGGCCTCCACCCGACGGGCCGATCGGGGAGATTCCAACGACACCCGGGCGATCGTCCGGCGCCTGGCCCAGCTCCACGCCGAGCGCGCTGGTCTCCTGGGCTTTCCCACCTACGCAGCCTACGCTCTCGATGATCAGATGGCCAAAACACCAGAGAGTGCGATAGGGCTGCTCCGACAGGTTGTGCCACCCGCCACCGCCAGGGCGCGCGCTGAAGCGCGGAAGATGCAGGCGCTCATCGACCGGGAGAACGGTGGCTTCAAGTTGGCCCCTTGGGACTGGCAGTACTACGCCGAGCGGGTGCGGCAGGCCGAATACAACCTGGATGAGGACAAGATCAAACCGTACCTGTTGCTCGACCGGGTTCTGAACGACGGAGTGTTTTTCGCGGCCAACCAGCTGTACGGACTGTCGTTCAAGGAACGAAAGGATCTGCCGGTCTACCATCCTGACGTCCGGGTGTTCGAAGTCTTCGACGCCGATGGCAAGTCGATGGCCCTGTTCTACGCCGACTACTTCAAACGGGACAACAAGAACGGCGGTGCCTGGATGGACTACCTCGTCGACCCGTCAGGACTGACCGGGCAGAAACCGGTGGTCTACAACGTGGCCAACTTTACCAAGCCCGCTCCCGGAATGCCGGCGCTGCTGACCTTTGATGATGTCACGACCATGTTCCACGAATTTGGCCACGCGCTCCACGGTATGTGTGCCCATGTGCAGTACCCGACGCTCCTCAACACGCCGAGCGATTTCGTAGAGTTCCCTTCCCAGTTCAACGAGCACTGGGCGCTCGAGCCCACCGTGTTTGCCAATTACGCCAAGCATTATCAGACTGGAGAGGTGATGCCTCAAGATCTGGTCGACCGGATTAAGAAGGCGGAGAAGTTCAATCAAGGTTTCAAGACGACGGAGTATGTCGCAGCCGCGTTGCTCGACCTGGCGTGGCACACCCTCCCAGCCACCTCTCCGCAGGAGGAGGTGGAGTCGTTTGAGCGTGAAGCGCTGCAGCAAAACCAGGTCAATCTGCCGGAGGTCCCGCCCCGCTATCGCACACCGTACTTCGCTCACATTTGGGGTGGCGGCTATTCGGCGTCGTATTACGCCTACATGTGGAGCGAGGTGCTGGACCATGACGCCTATGCCTGGTTCAAAGAACACGGCGGAATGACCCGGGAGAACGGCCAGCGCTACCGTGACATGATCCTCTCGCGCGGCAGCACCGAGGACGCCGCAGTGTTGTTCCGCAACTTCCGCGGCCGCGATCCGAAGATCGATCCGCTGCTGGAGGAGCGAGGCCTCACCGGCGCACCAGAGTAGCGGGAGGCTCTTCGTGGCACTGACCAGCCTGGTTGCCGCTCGCCGGACCGACGTTCAACCGGCGTTCGCCTGATGATCTCGGGAACACCTGCATGGCTTGCCTTCGCCGGGTGGTTGGCCGCGTGATGTAGATCACACACCATCTTGAAGAATGCGATTGCCGCTTCAGATGGGTGCCCATAGCTTTCTGAGTGCCGGATCGCTCCCGACCGGCTGGCGCGATACGTCACTCTCTCCGGAGCCCTGGCTGCCACCCCACGATCCGCTGTCTTCGCCCTATGCCAACCCCGCACTGGTTGCGGCTCACCTGGCGGCCATTATCGAGTCGTCGGACGACGCCATCGTCAGCAAAAACCTCGACGGCATCGTACTGACCTGGAACCCCGCGTCGGAGCGCATCTTTGGCTATTCGACCGAAGAGATGGTCGGCTCCTCGATCTATAAGCTGATTCCGCCGGAGCTCTACCCTGAGGAAGCGGAAGTCCTCGCGCAAATCAGGCGGGGCGAGCGGTTGGCTCATTTCGAGACTATTCGTCGCCGAAAAGACGGGACCCTCTTTCCGGTCGAGCTCACCGTCTCACCGGTATTCGATGCCAGCGGGACCATCGTTGGCGCCTCTTCGATCAAACGTGACATCTCCGATCGCAAGTCCGCCGCGGCGACGTCCGCTCGACTGGCGGCCATCGTCCAGTCCTCGGAAGATGCCATCATCAGTAAAACAATCGATGGAATAGTGCTCGATTGGAACGCGGCCGCCGAGAGGATGTACGGTTTTTCCCACGCCGAGATGGTCGGTCGCTCGATTTACCAGTTGGTCCCCGACGAGCTCCGGTCGGAGGAGCGGTCGATCCTGGAACGAGTGGCCCGCGGCGAGCACGTCGCGCACTACGAGACGGCACGACGTCGACGCGACGGCACCTTCATAAACATTGCGCTGACCCTGTCACCGGTCCACGCCCCCGATGGCACCATCATCGCGGCGTCCTCCATTCAGCGTGACATTGGCGAGCGCAAACGAGCCGAGGAGGCCTTGCGGCAAGCATCCAAGATGGAAGCGATTGGAGCCCTGGCAGGCGGGCTGGCGCACGACTTCAACAACCAGCTCTACGCGGTGAGTGGCTTCGCACATTTCATCGGGCGAGATCCCAGTCTCAGCCCATCAGCCCGTGCCGACCTCCTGGAGATCCAAAAGACTACCGAACGCATGGCGAGCCTGACTCGTCAACTTCTCGCCTTTGCCCGCCAACAGGTACTGAGTCCCGAGACCCTGGATTTGAACGGTGCGGTGAATGACACCAGCTCCATGCTCCGTCGGCTCATTGGAAGCGCCACGACGATCGAGCTCGCCCTCGCGCCGGGGCCCAAGTGGGTGCGCGTTGATCGCTCGCAGCTGGTCCAGGTGCTGTTGAACCTGGTCATTAACGCCCGTGACGCGATGCCGAAGGGCGGTCGGATTCAGATCAGGACGGAGACCCTGGAAGTGAGTCCCGGTCAGGTTCTGAACCGGTTGCAGCTTCCAGTCGACCCGGGCGGGTACGCCGAGCTGGCGGTGACGGATGCGGGACAGGGGATACCACCGGAACACCTCCCGCACATCTTCGAGCCGTTCTATACCACGAAGGAGGTCGGCATTGGTACCGGCCTCGGACTCGCCACGGTAGACGGCATCATCTCCCAAAGCGACGGGCATATTCAGGTCCGCAGCACCCCCGGTAAGGGGACCACCATCAAGCTCCTGCTCCCGCTCGCCGCCGAGCCGACTCCCTCAACACCAAGGGGAAGCTCACGACTGCACCACGGGAACTCCCGTGGCCGGATCCTAGTGGTGGACGACGAGGAGGCGATCCGTGTCGTGGTGAGCCGGATGTTGCAGGCAGAGGGCTACGAGGTCCTGCGCGCGCGTGATGGAATGGAAGCTCTACGGGAACTCCAGGAGGTGGGGGGTGCCGTCGATCTGGTTATAACCGACTTGGTAATGCCGGGGATGGGCGGTCGCTCTTTGGGTCGGGAGCTGGCGCGGCGTTACCCCGGGCTTCCGCTGGTGTGGATCTCAGGCCATCCGCGGGATGTGGAGTTTCCCCGGGAAGTCCCGGGTCATCAGTATCCCTTTCTAATGAAACCCGTATCGCCGGGGGCGCTGCTCGAGACCGTCAGCCGCGCGCTGCAAGACGTCTCCAAATCCTAAGAACCGGATCCTCCGATGAGCCCGCGGCAGGAGGAGGCGACGGTTACGAACCATCGGGTGCGAGGGTTTGCGGTCCGAGTCATCAACACCCGTCCCGACATCGATACCGGGCAGGTGCTCACCAGTCTGACTCAAGCGCTCGATCTGATCTCGTCTTACGCGCCTCGTCGATACCGGCGGATGCAGCGAGATCTTGCCGGAATCGTCGTACAAAGGTTTCCCTGTCGCGGAGCCTTCTTCCCCCACGAGCGGGAATGCCTGGTCGAGCTCACCTTCACGGTCAACTCGGCTCACTCCGCAGAGGAGATCGCTGCGTCGATCGTACATGAGGCGACCCACGCCCGCGTCGCCCGACGGTGCGGGCCTCTCCCCGAAGCGATGCGTCCGCGCGAAGAGCGGCTGTGTCGCCGGGCCGAACTGGAGTTCGGGCTGGCGCTCCCGAATGGCCAGGTGGTAATCGAGCGGGCACGCCGCTCGCTCGGAATGACCGATCGCGAGGTAGCTCCGGCCGTGGATTGGACCGAAGCGGCTCGGCGCGTTGCGGCGGTAGATCGGCAAGACTCCGCTTAGAAGCCATCGCTGAGCGCCACCGCGGGCTCCGGCTCTAGCCGGGACTCCCACCAGAGCTGGGCATGTTGCCTGCTCCACTGATCGTCGACCTCGCAGCGAGCCAGCCGGTCGGCCAGTTCTCGAGCACTCGCCGGTCGGTCCGCCGGATTCTTCGCCAGGCACGCGAGCACGATCGCATCCAGTTCCGCGGGGATATGGTAGAGACTGTAAAGCGACGGCGGTTCCGGTGGTGTGTGGATGTGTCGGGCCATGATCTGGACCACGCCTTCCCCAGGAAAGACGTAGCGACCGGTCAACATCCAGTATGCGACGCAGCCGAGGGCGTAGATGTCGGTTCTTCGGTCTACCGGCTCTCCCAGGGCGCTCTCGGGTGAGAGATAGGCTGGAGTTCCGGTCACTACGTTCGGAGCCGTGAGACCCGGGTCCACCCTCGCGTCCGCATCCTCATTCTTGACCAGCCCGAAGTCCAGCACCTTCACATAGTCGTAATACTGGCCCATGCAGCAGACCTGGATGTTGGCGGGCTTGATGTCCCGGTGCACCAGCCCACGGTCATGCGCCTCAGCCAGCGACTCGCATGCCTGGCGCAGAAGGTGGATGGTACGAGCAGGAGGCAAGGGGCCGTGCTCCTCGATCAGGGTCTGCAAGTCCATTCCGTTGAGCAGTTCCATGACATAGTAGAAGGTCCCGTCACTCGCGATGCCGAAGTCGTAGAGCTGAATGGTATGGGGCGACCGCAGATTAGCGGCAGCACGCGCCTCTCGGCGGAAGCGCTGGACCAGCACGTCAGCCTGGACCTTGGTAACCGCACTCAGCACTTCCGGCTTGATGAGCTTGATGGCTGCGGGGCGGGCCAGAAAACGATGCCGAGCCTCCCAGACCTCGCCCATCCCGCCGCGTCCGATCAAATCGCCTAACACGTAACTGCCCATCTCTCGCGCTCGACGCACTTCCCTCCCGAGTCGAGTGATGATGTGGGAGATGACGGGCGCCACGAGGGCACAGAGGTAGTTGGGGATCGCCAGCAGGAAGGCCTGCTGGGTTCCGACCGATCTCCTCCCCAGCTCCTGCCAGATCACAGCCGCTGCCGGATCCATCGATGCCGCGAGAAGGGCGGTGAGGAAGGTCTTGCGCGGAGTGCTGGGTACGATTGCCGCGAACATCACGATGATCACGGCGATCCAGGAGACTCCGGTCGGAGGCTCGACCGCGTAGTTCAACACTCCCACGGTCAACGCGAGAAAAACTTCATACCCCAGTGCCAGATCGAGCAGAAACCGTGGGCTTCGACGGCTGTTCCGGGTATACCAGAACAGGCCCAGGGACACCCCGATGATTAATGGCCCGATCAGGTCGAACACCGGGAGCCAGCGGGATAACTTCGTGACGTCCTCGGGCTTGAGGGTACCGGCTGCGCCGAAGAGGAAATGCACCAGGAGAAATTCGACCACCAGGAGACCGGCAATCACCAGGCTCACGATGCCGAGCCGCTGGGCCGCCTCCCCCAGCAGATCGTCCGGTAAGCCCCGGCGGCCGGGCGGAGTGGGCAGAGCAGCGGGAAGGTTGTCGGTTTCGGTGATGATGAGGCGGGAGTCGGGCATCGAGGCGCGTGAGTCGAGAGACACGGCAAATCGAGTTCGAAGTCAAAAGTACTGACGGTGAGTCATGGCCTGCTCTGAACGATACCACCGCAGATGTCGCTTCGGTGACCCCCCCGCGGTCCCCTACACTGCCAGTGCCCGGCAACGGATGCGTCGTGTACCGCTGGCATCGTTGATCCAGGATGGAATGCGATGGCCCTGAGACGGTGATCCGCTCAGGGCCTATTGCAGGTTCTCCACGTGCTCAGGAGCAGGTCAGCTGGTGCCCCTGGAGCGAGAGCGTGCAGGTCTGAGTGTTTCCGTCCTTGGTAATGACCACGGCGGCCGTGTTGGAGCCGTCGAAGGTGATGACCTCGCGCCGAGATGAGGTGGTGGGCGTCTGTCCCTCGTAGGTCGCCGTGACCTGCATCGAGCGGACCACGGTCCCCGCCGTCGGATAGGACGCGCTGTCCGAGCTCGTCGGGATGATGACACCCTGAATGGTGTCACCGATGATGCGTACGGCGTTGAAGGTGCCCACGCTGTCGCTGCCGGTCGTGGTCTCCTTCCCCGCGGAGGTGCCATCAATGCTGCGGCGGGCGCTCCCCTGAGCCAGGCCGCTCACTGTACGATCGCTGGAATGCTCGACGGTGGTGCTGCTTCCGTCTCTTCGCTCTCTCGTTCCGCTTACCTGCATCTGCACGTTTACCGTGTTGGTCGTGCTGTCGAATTCCTCCTGGACTGCTCCACTTGCGTCGGTGTAGGCGACTGAACGGCTGATGGTTAGACCATCGCGCGTCTTTGGGGCGCAGGCAACCCGTCCCGTCGCGGCATCGAAGGCGCAGTTCGTAAGGCTATCTCCCCCCATCAGGCCTCGGCTTCCGAAGCCGAGTCCAATGTCGAGGAATCCACCGAGACCGCCGCACATCATTCCATCGCCACGACCCCCTGCATCCGGTCCACCACCGTGGTGAAAACCATTCACCACTCTTCCGGGTGTCCAGTCGGTCCCGGTGGTGTCGTCGAACGTGCTTTGCACATCGGAGAATCCGACTGGAAGGCTGTTGAACGCGCTCGACACATCAATGGTGGAGGCGGACGACACCGGTGAGCTGGAGTCCTGACACGCGGCGAGTGCCAACATCCAGGCGACCGCAGAAAAGGGTGATAGCGACTGTTTCATCATGCATCTCCAGAAGTCTGAGTGTGGACCGATTGGTCTGGGATGCAGGAGGTACGGGTGGCATGAGGGAAATGTTGGGTGAGTCGGCAGTCATCGGTTGTCAGGACGACTGACGACTCACCTTCAGCGCGGCGGTGGTTCCGGTGGTGGCCCGCCGGGAGGACCGTCCGGCCCAGCGCCGAAATCTCCAGGTGGCGGCCCGGGCGGCCTTGGGTGTCTGCGGCGAATCTCTTCAGCCTTCTTTCGCTGCTCCGGTGTAAGCACCGAGTCCAGACCCCGGCGAGTCCGGCCGATGATCGAATCCAGCTGGGGCTGGACCTTGCTGCGAACGGCGCGCAGCTCTCGCCCTTGCCGATCCATGATGGAGTCGATCCGGATTTGCTGCTCCGCTGAGAGGCCGATCTCCTTGGCAAATCGATTCCTGAACTCCCGATCCCGCGGCGGCGGCCGTCCCGGGAAGTGGTGGAAGCCACGCTCGAACATCCTCGGAAGCAGCACATGGCGGTCCAGTGCCACGCCGGCCACTCCGCCGACGAACAGCGCCAGGAGAAGGACCAGAGCGGCGAGCAACGGCGCCCGCGGACGTCTTGAAGAAGGAGGAGTCGGAGCGGTCATTGGGTGACGGCCTGCTCGAAGAGCCAGTCGCCGCCGGCGGGGGCGACGAGATGGGCCGCAAGCTCGCCACCGGCTGATGCCTCGGAAAAGGCCGCGATGACGAGCGTGCTGTCAGCCCCAGCATCGCCACCGGAAGACGTGACGTTTACCAAGTCACCGGTGGAAGGAAGCAGAAGGCTAACAGCGAGAGACACCGCAAGTCCGACCGGGACGGCCACCGGCATCCACCGAGAAATCCATTCCCACCATCGCGGAGCCGGCGACCGAAGCTGTCTGAGCTGAGGAGCTGCGCCGCTAACGATCCTGCGTCGAAGAAGGTCAGCATCCCCGCTGGGCGATTCCGCCTCTAGACTCCTCAGCGCCGAACCCAAGGCGGCATCACGCGGCGGCTCACGAAAGAGCCAACTCATTCGATCCATCCTTTCAGCAGCTCGCGCAGGGTCTTACGTGCCTGATGCAAGTGCCACCGTACTGTTACCTGACTCACTTTGAGCATATCGGCAACCTCCTCGGTAGAGCGTCCATCGACTTCGAATAGCGTCACGATCAGACGCTGCCGGTCGGGAAGTTTTTCCAGGGCCTCCTGAAGGGAGCTTCTTAGCTCGGAGCGTTCTGCCTCCCGGTCAGGGCGGGTTCCTCCGGCTACTCTCTCCGGATCGTGCGACTCGGTCCGGCGCACCACCTGCTTCCGTCGCCAGTCCAGTCCGAGATTGACCAGTAGCCGGGTGAACCAAGGCTCGAAAGCTCGCGAGATATCGAAAGTTGCGATCCGCTCGAGAGCTCGGAGAAAGGCGTCCTGGACCAGATCGTCGGCATCGTCCGGGTTGTGCATCAGGCGCCTGGCGATCACCCGCGCCTTGGGCAGATATCGCCGCACCAAGAGATCGAACGCCTCAGAGTCACCGGCCTGGACCCGGGCGAGAAGCTCCCTCTCATCCTGCGGCTCGGCAGCCTTAGTCCGGCTGGCCGCCACGGACTCCCCTACGATCGCTCCATTTCGCTGGTATACCAGGGTGCAGCGGTAATCCATAGCTAGATGGGGCTTTAGCTTCGGCCGATCCGGAACCCCACGTTCTGAGCTGATATACGGACGGTCGAGTCGGATGTTGGGTAGCTCCTCCGCCCAACGTTCTCACCCGACCCGCCGTACAACACTCTGCAAATAACCTCGCCATGACCGCCAGAACGGAGGGTCTACGAGCGGGGAGCAACTGTCCGAAAGTCACCTTTTAATCGGAGCTCATTCATGCCCAGCAGTATTGCATCACGAAACCCTTCGATCGCCCAACGCGGGCTTCTTTCGGTCGGGCTCTCGATCATCCTCGTTGCTGGTCTAGTCCGATCGCCGTTTGCCCAGAGCGGTCCCGGAAACTCTCCCGACCCCAGCAGCCAGGCCGGTCAATCCGATCGGGGCGAACACATGGGGCCGCCGGGACACCACATGGCCGGTATGGAAGCGGCTGAGGGGCCCGCCTCGCCTGCGATCCTGCGCGACACCGTCCAGCTGAGCGGTGACAAGCTTCAGCAGTACACCAAACGGTACGACGCCTACATGGCATCCACCAAAGTCGCTCGCGACAGCTTGCGGGCCAACCTTCAAGCTATCCGCTCGGCGTTTCAGAGCGGTGACCGCTCGGCAGCCCACGACCGGCGAGCTCTCGTGAGGCGTCAGGCCGAAGACCTGTCCAAACAGGACCAGCAGTTCGAGAAGGACCTGAAAGGCCTGCTCAACAAGGATCAGCAGAAACGGTACGACCAGTGGAAAGCTGATCGGCAGAAGAGCCAACGGGCACACTGGAAAAGCGAGCACTCTCGCGGTGGACATGAAGGAGCCACGCCCAACCAGCAGGACCGGTAGCTGGCCGGCAACCTTTTGATCGCTCTCCGGCTCTACCGGTAAACCCCAGCCGGGAGAAGGGAGGCCCTCACCCAGTACCGCAGCACTCCGCACTAAACCGGCGTCGCCAGGCGGCCCCTGCGCGACGCCGGATCATTTTCCGTCTCGGGCTCACCAACGCCCCCCCTGTCCAGCGCGTATACTGCCAAGAACGATCGACAGCCCGACCAGTCCCTTCAACATGAGAGTGGAAAATGGATCTCGACGACATTCCTATTGGCAAAGTTCTCTCTCGGCGCGAGGCGCTGGCGTTCCTGGGAGCCTCCAGTGCGCTCCTCTTCTTCGGATGCTCGAGCTCGGCTGACGCAACCGCGCCGGAAGGAAGCACCTCCTCCTGCCTGGTGCGCCCAGAGCTGACCGAGGGTCCGTACTACGTCGATGAAGAGCTCAACCGCTCCAACATCAGGCCCGATCCGTCCACAGGGACGGTGCAACCGGGAGCCCTGCTCGCCCTCACTTTTAACGCCTCGAGCGCGGCCTCGAATGCCTGCTCGCCGCTGGCGAATGCGGTCGTCGATGTCTGGCACTACAACGCGCTGGGCGTGTACTCCGATGTTTCAGACCCCGGATTCAATACAGCGGGGCAGAAGTTTCTGCGCGGATACCAGATCACCGGCAGTGACGGGGTGGCGCGATTCACCACGATTTATCCCGGATGGTATCGGGGCCGGGCGGTCCACATTCACTTCAAGGTCCGTTCGTCCGCCTCATCGAGCTCGGCGTATGAGTTTACCTCGCAGCTCTTCTTCGATGATGCCCTGACAGACCAGGTGCACGCTCAGCAGCCCTATGCCAGCAAGGGTCAGCGCGATCTGAGGAATTCCGGGGACGGGATATACAATCAGGGCGGGTCGCAGCTGGTCTTAAACGTCAGCCAGACCGCCGGGGGCTATGCCGCCACCTTCGACATCGCGCTCGAAACGGCGTGAGCATCAAGTACATGGGGTCGGCCCGGCGGTCGACCCCGACGTACAGGCGCAAGGATACGCCACCGCCATCAGCGATGTCGAGAGTTCCCCGCCTCATCTCCCTGCTGATGAGCTTCGACGAACCAGAGCCACTTATCGACGCCCCGGGAGATTTCGGTCAGGATGTCTGAGGTGTCCGCATCCTCCAGTTCATCGGTCGCCTCGATAGCAGCGCGGCATCCCCTGCCGAACGAGGAGAGCGCGGTGGACAGCGCATCCACATGCTCCGCTCCGCCGGAGATCTCCAGTGGATATTCTCTGAGACTGGACCGTTCGGCCGCACACCGGGCCGTCCCTTCGGCGATCCCGCCCAGCTGAACGACTCGTTCGGCAAGCAGATCTACGTACTCCTCAACATCCTCGTTGATGTCATCGAACAGCTTATGAAGACCGATGAAGCTCGGTCCCTTCACATTCCAGTGGGCCTGTTTGCACTGGGTCTGGAGGTCGATGCAATCGGCCAGCCGTTGGTTGAGCAGTTCGGCGACCCGGGCCCGGGTCTCGGCAGGCAGATCGTTCTTGGTGGGAAACAGCTGTGTCTTGGCGGAATGAGGTCCTGGCCGGCGGGCGTGCTGTCGGCCGGGAGGAGATCGGGTCTTCGTAATCATGATTGCTCCAAGTCTGATGTCGACTCTCAAGTACTCTAAGCGCTGATCGAGAGTCTAGACGTTCGGACTGGGCGGTTCAGTGATTTGGGTCGCTTCCGAATTCCCCTACGAGGCGGTGCGCGTCAGTCAACGTCTCAGTACCAGGTGCTCGGGCGACGAGAGCCGCTGGTCCTGCTGGAAACCCATTGCGGTCAACGATGCTCGCACCTTGTCAGTGCCCAATGGACCAATGACGCGGTCGTGCAATTCCAACACGATCCTGGTCACTCCCTCGAGTTGAGCACCCTCGAACATCTCACGCTCCGCGCCTTCGGCATCGACGATCAGCACGGTTGGACGGACCTTCTCCACGATGTAGCTCAGGGCCTTGCCGGGCACTTCGATCGGCTTAGACCCTACTCGCCGCCGCACCACCGAGGAGGACACGAAATGTTTGTCCCGGAACAGAGTGACTCTCCCCGCTTGGCCACCCACCGCGCACATCTCCAGTGTCGGTTCAACTCCATTCAGCTCGTAGGTCTCGCGGATGCAAGGCTCCAGTTCCGGGTCCGCCTCGTAGGCGAACACTCGGCTAGAACCCACCCGCTTGGCACAATACGTTGAAACCAGTCCCAATCCGGCTCCTACTTCAAGGACAACGTCTTCTGGAAGCAAAACCTCTCCGATCAAGCGGAGTTCCTCCCGCTCATAGCCGCCTCTCGACAAGGCCCGCTCTACCCGGGGGGACATATGGCGTCCCACTCGGATCCGAACTCCCTCAATGGTGATGATGAAACGTCGGCTTACCCGATACTGGTAGGAAAACCAATTCGAGAGCTTCCGGAGCGTTCTCCGGGTCCTGGAATGCGAACGAGTAGGCATACCAATGGACTAATCTAGCCTGCGCTCCTCGAGGTCGACCAGCATCGCGCTAGGCCGCGCGGCGCTGCGGTGCGTGGAGTGCTGGCGCCCCAGCCGGGCGAGAGTTCGCCGGCGGCATCAGGGAGGGACGTTGAGCCCGGAGTGCGGCCTCGAAGGCTTCCATTGCCTCCCGCTCCTCCTCCGGGACGTCGGCCCACCCATTGTAGTCACAACTGAACACGGTCTGCTCCCAAGTTTGCCGGGGCGATCTTCTTCCACTGTGAACGCCGCGGCGGTGAGAAAGGTTGCAATCAGTGTACCGTCAGGAGGGGCGCCTGCTCGGCACCGTTTTACCGGGCCCGGGCGTTTTTGACGCAAGGTTCCCTGGCAGCTGCGTGGGACATCGATTGCGTGGAATGGCTGAACCGAGGAAAGGGCGTGGGGCTGGGTGTGCGCTGAATCACCAGTGCTATGTTAGGTCTTCCCTCTTCTGGAGCTATCATGCCGGACCATGTCTACAAGACAATCGAGTTGGTCGGTTCCTCTACCAAGGGCATGGAGGACGCCGTTCAAAAGGCCATCGGCAAAGCAGCGGAGACGGTCCGCAATCTTCGCTGGTTCGAGGTACTCGACACCCGCGGGCACATTGAAGAAGGCCGCGTGGCCCATTGGCAGGTGACCTTAAAACTCGGATTTACTCTGGAGAGCTGACTCGTCAGGGCTCGGTCGGCCGGATGGCGCGATGCTCGGCCGGTCGTGTTGGGCAGGTATACCGATAGCCGAACTCGACGATGGTTCCCGGCAGCAGGTGGTGTTCGTCTCGGAGACCGTCGTCGCGGTCCCAGGCATGGGCGTACATGGAAACGCAAGGACCCAGAGGAGCTTCCAGGTTATCCAGCGACTCCGGGCGATGGGTGGGCCGAAGCGTGGCGTAGCGGGCCACGAGGTCCTCACGTCGTATGCGACGGGGGAACCGTTGGTGGCTCGCATCCGCTGCTACTAAGCGTTCGTTCTTGTCGAAATACAGTGTGTAGCGGCCCACCCCGAGATCCAGTCGATAATGAATTGCAGGGGCAGAGGCGGGTCCTCCGGTCGTCGTGCCGGCAGGTAACGTATCGGGGTTGGCAGCGTGGGCGAGCGGTAGCCGAACGCTATCCGCAAGCTCGACCGCGAAGATCCGCAGCGCCGAACGAAGCGTGGTACGTCCAAGGACCAGCTCCCCAACGGTTGGATCGTTGGTAAGGGCTGGATCGGCAAAGAATGCCGGACGGGATGAAAGCGTCTGGCCCACACAGGGGTAGGCGCAGAAGAACGAGGCTACCAGCGGTATGCAGGGAATGCAGCGGCGCATCGACCCTCGGCGCAAAGGTGTCGGCTCTACCGCAACTCACGCGCCGAGGTAACTACCGACTCAAAGTGACTAGGAGATCACCTGTTACACCGTTGCTGCGGGAACCTGCAGCGGCAGGCGCAGGGTAGTTTGCCAGGAGTTCAGGACTAGTCTACACCGCCAGATGAATATGAGGTTACCAATCCCCTCTTTAGAAGGACGCTGGAGTGATTCTACCCATCATTGATCAGCCGAGTAGAGGGGCGCCTTGAAGCCGCCGTTTCGGGTCCGGCGCGCGACACCGGAAGACGCGGCCGCTCTGGCGCAGCTACGCTACGACTTTCGAACCGAGCTGGATCCGCCGATTGAGTCCGGGACCGTGTTTGTAGACCGATGTGCTCGCTGGATGGCCAGGCATTTGGGCCCGGACGGCGGTTGGCGTTGCTGGTTGGCGCTACTGGGCGATACTCCCGTGGGGACTGTCTGGCTCCAGCTGATCGAGAAACTGCCGAACCCGGTCGGACACCGCGAATACCATGGATACATCAGCAGTGTGTACGTCGTACCATCGCTTCGGAACGCAGGCATCGGTTCGGCGCTGCTCCAGGCCTGCGTCGTGGACGCCGAGGCACTCGGACTCGATGCGCTTTTCCTGTGGCCGACCGAGCGCAGCAGACCCTTGTACGCGCGGTATGGCTTCGAGGTTCGCGACGATCTTCTGGAGCGGCGCTGATAAGGTTCAGGTCCCTGCTGATTCACCCAAAGTCAGCGCTGGGCGGGGGCCGTCGTCGTAGCTGGGCTCGATGGCCTCGAGGGGCCTCCAGTGACGGCGTAGACGATCCAGACCACGACGATGAGCACCAGGGCCCAGATCCAGACTCGTTTCAGGCTGCGCTGAGCAGCGGGATCCGCCATACCGCCTCCTGTTGAAGAGAAACAAGTGCTCGAAGGAAGGATAATCCTGGCGCAGGGAGCCGGAGTGGATCGAGAAGAAAAGCACAGCGCCGGCTTGTGGCCGGCGCTGAGATATCACCTCGTAGGACGCTTAGATGATCTTGCCGCGGCCGACCCGGAAGTCCACCACCTGCTTCATCCAGGACCAGAGCGAATCCTGCTGCTCCGGCCGTGCGGTTGAAACGAAGTGCCGGCGCCACCCTTCCATGACTTCGTGGTCCTGGGTCCAGAGCCTGACCCGCTTGCGTGGCACCAGCTTCTCCCAGCGCTGCGCCACCCTGGGCGAGGCATAGAGCAGGCGTACCGTCACGCTGCGCGAGAGGTACTCCAACGGGCTCATGTTGATACGTCGGTAAAGATCGTCCCCCTTCGCTCCTGGAATGTCGGGCACGCCATCCGAAAACATGATGATGCTGAGTGGCGCCAGACCGAGGTTCTGCCGCTGCACGTGGACCGCCACTCGCTCGAAGAACGCGTTGTAGTCGGTGATCGGATCGTCCTCCGGAAACCAGGCTCGGAGACTCGCCGCGATCTGGGACGGAGACTTCCCCGTCAGATCCTGGATCGGATGGAACGTCTTGGCTTCGCCGGGTCGCTGCCCTCCCATGGTCCCGATGAAGACATCGGTGGGACGGCGCAGATCCTGAAACCCTTTCATGTGGGCATAGATGTAGAGCGCGGCGAAATCGATGGCGTCATCGAAATGGCCGCCTTTACGAAACGAACCTGATACATCGAGTCCGATGACCATCGTTGATTTCGGCGGCGGCGCATCCTTCGGGGATTGGCACCCGAGGACCCCTGTTGCCAGGACCACCGCGAGAAGCGCACGCTTCATACGGCCGCCTGCGCAGTGGTCCGTGCCGCCTGCTTCCGCTCCAACGAGAGCGGAGTCGAGGCCAGCACCTCCTCCAGCGACCGGAACGGTAGGGTGAAGTGCGGACGGCCAAGCAGCACTACCAGCCAGAAGTTGAACCCGGAGGCCAGCAGCTGGAGCACCGGCAGGGTCAGCAGCTCGAACATCTCGTGAGCTTCCTTCTTGAACCAGTCCACCTCGGCCTTGAGCGCCGCGATCGGGGCTTTCCAAAATTCAGGCTGCCTCGGGGGAGCCAAATCGGCTCCGCCGTTGTGGCTCAATGTTTCACGGGCAAGCACCGCGATGAGGGCCGGTGTGCCATAGCGGCCAAATAGGAACCAGGTCATTCCCCGTACGCCCAGCCATCCGCCGAACGCCACCGCCAGGGTGCCGATGATGCCGAGATTGAACCCTTGCTGAGCCATCCAGGGGGTGATCGCATCGACCAGCTCACGATAGAGAAAGAGCACTTCGAACCCGGCGACCACCATCTCGATACTGGTCATTGAGATAATGGTGCCGTATTGCTTGGTCTTGATGGCGTCGCTCAGCGCCTGCACGCAGGCAAAGCTTCCCCCCACCAGAAAGAACAGGAAGATGTAGAGCATCGATGTGAGCATCACCGGACTGGGCTCGAACCCAGTGAGGTCGGCGAGCAGCTCGTTCATCGTGGGACGCAACGTGAAAGTGAAGATCGTCGCCTCGATAGCGGACCATAGGATCAGCAGCATGAACGCGAGCCATGGCACTCCCGGCTTGAAGTACCGCCGTGAGGTCCAGTCCAGGATGGCGAAGGGTGAGTTCAGTGCCCCCTTGATGGCATTCCAGACCAGCCGCACAAACGCGCGGATCCCGCTGCCGATCCAGCCGATCAGCACGAACAGGAACTGGGCCATCCCGGCCCAGTAGAACCACGCCATCCGGCCGACATCCCACCAGGACATCAGCAGGGCCGTGAGGAAATACCCCCGGCCAGAGCGGAACGGTAGGGTGTAGAGCGACGTCATCGTCGCCCACATACTGGCGATCAAGATGGCGATCGGCATCAGCAGAAGAACCGCTTTCAGCACGATCATCCCAGGCGTGCCACTGAAGAGGAAGCCGAAGAGAATCTGCTGAAGGTCTAGAATCCATGACATTCCTGACCACACCCAGCCCCAGAGCTGAGTCAGCATCCAGCTCCACTGCTCCGGCTGAACGGTGTCGAGGTTAGGCTGCATACGGGTATCGCCTCCGGCTGTTCGCAGGAAGACAGAATGGTGTCTCGGGGGTTTGACGATTCGCGGGCGGAAGCGCAAGCGACGTGCCGCTTGACTGCAGAACTCGGCGTGGCTTGTTACCAGAATGTGATCAACGAAGTTGCGTAGCGGCCCAAGGACCCTGTGGGAGTAGGGTTATGATCGACCGACTTGCACCCGACCAGCGTTGAGGCGAACTGCCCCCCCGGACGGAGGTGAAAGGTGTTGCAGTGCTTTCCTTTGCATCGTGGTGGTCTATGGCAGTATCGTGCAGAAGTAGCTGCGTCGCTGCAGCGAAGTATCATCGTGATTCGACGGAGGAGATCATGACTCAGCCCCAAGGGTCCAGCGCGCCAACTAGCGGAGTCGGGCCACTCCAGCCTGGAGCACTCGCGCCGGACTTTACTCTTTCAAGCGGACCGGACACGGAGCTTCGCCTCTCTGACCTTCGCGGCCATCCCGTCATCCTGGTCTTCTACCCCGCCGACTGGAGCCCGGTGTGTGGAGATGAGTTGGCACTGTATAACGAAATCCTGCCGGAATTCCGGCGTCACGATGCCGAGGTGCTCGGGATTTCCGTTGACGGTGTGTGGTGTCACAAGGCGTATGCCGAGGCTCGCCACCTGAAATTCCCCCTGCTGGCCGACTTCGAGCCCAAAGGCGCCGTTTCCAAGTCCTATGGAGCGTACCGCGCCCGGGATGGATTTTCCGAGCGGGCGCTTTTCCTGGTTGACCGCGATGGGGTCATTCGCTGGAGCTACGTCTCGCCGGTGGATGTCAATCCCGGAGCGGACGGAATTCTGGAGGCACTCGAAGCATTGCCCGCGCCCACGGGGAGCACCGGAGCTCGGTCATGACGACGCGTCTGAGGACTCCGCTCGGCGACCATGATCATGTCCTCGGACCGCCCGATGCGCCGGTTACCCTCGTCGAGTACGGCGACTATGAATGTCCCCACTGCGGGAGGGCGCACCCGATCGTTGCCTCGGTTCTCCGTCAACTGGGCAGGCCAGTGCGGTTCGCCTACCGCCACTTCCCGCTGACCGAGATTCACCCCCATGCCGAGCATGCGGCGGAGATGGCTGAAGCCGCGGGCGAGCGGGGGACCTTCTGGCCGATGCACGATTTGCTTTTCGAGAATCAGGAGGCGCTGGAAGACGAAGATCTCATTGAATACGCGTCCCAACTCGGCATCGAGCCCGGCTGGTCCGTTTCAGCGTTGAAATCTGGCAGGTACGCCCGGCGGGTTCAGGAGGATTTTATGAGCGGGGTTCGCAGCGGGGTCAACGGAACTCCGACATTTTTTATCAACGGAATCCGGCACGATGGGCCCTGGGACGAAGCGTCATTGCGGGACGCACTCGAGCGAGCTCACCCCGCCCCGGCGGGCCGGAAGTGACCGAGGAAGAGAGGTCAAATGGCTGGTCGGCTTGAAGCGATATGGATCAAGCGGGGTCATAGGGGGCCGATGGATCCGGTCTCCAACACTACTCTCGTCGCCGGACGCGGACTGGTGGGAAACGCCGATCAGGGACGGCGAAGGCAAGTTACTCTGATCGAGCGCGAGCGATGGGAGCAGCTGATGCGGCAGTTGAATGCATCGGTTTCTCCCGCCAAACGCCGGGCCAATCTGATGGTGAGTGGCGTTTCGCTCGCGCGTACTCAGGATCGCGTTCTACGGGTGGGCGCTTGCCGGCTTCGGATCGCCGGTGAAACGAAGCCCTGCGAGCGGATGGACGAAGCTTTGCCCGGTCTCCGAAGCGCGATGGCGGTGGACTGGGGCGGTGGGGTCTTCGCCGAGGTGCTCGCCGACGGTGATATCACCGTCGGCGATGACGTCACCTGGGAGGACTTTACGCCTTCGTCTTCTTCGCCTTCGTCCTGACGAACGCATGGTTCAGGGTCGGCAGGGTATTCTGGTTGGCTGCGCGGCGGAAAAAGTCCGCTGCCTTCCCCGCATCGCCCGAGCCCTGGTATGCCAGTCCCAATCGATACAGGGTATACGGATCTTGCTGGTTGCCCTGGTTCAGCTCGGCGATGGCCTGCCCGAATTGCTTCTCCTCTAGCGCGATCGCTCCCGCCAGCTGGTGCGCCAGCCGAGTCTCCCCATCGTTCTTCTTGGCCGTGGCGCCCTTCAGGAACGCCGTCGCGTGCTGCTGGGCAGCCGCGAGATCGTGCGACCCGACTGCGACGCGGCCAAGGTTGTAATGATGCACCAGTTGGGCATCTTCCTTGACCTCGGCAGGTAGATCGGATCGCTCCTGTAGTTGCAGCGCCTGCTCGTAACGTTGCTTCGCCTGGCCTGGTTTGCCTGCCTCGAGCAGGACGTCGCCGATCGCGGTCACGTCGGCCGACATCGCTGCGTTGTCGCCCGCCTTTTCCGCGACCGCATACTCTTTCTGGAGCTCCTCGACGGCCCGATCGTAGTTCCCCTCGTCCGCGTAAGTCACCGCGGCGGCGAACAGCGCCAGCCGCTGGTCGCCATCGTTTCGGGCGTGCTCCTGGAGCTTCCACAGCTCGGCGCGGGCCGCCTCATGCTTACCCTGGTACATCAGATTGCTGGCGACTCCGAAGCGGGAGTTCGAGAAGTTGGAGTCGGTCTCGAGCGCCTTCCGGTACATGGCGATCGACTCGTCGAACCGGCCCATCTTCATCAGTAGCTCGGCATACGAGTCGTAGGGATTGGGGTCGCTCGGGATCAGCTCGATGTATTTCTTGAAGGCCGCCTCCGATTCCCCATAGCGCTCTTTCGCCCGCTGAGCGTATCCCAGGAGGTTGTACGCGGGCGCGTAGTCGGGTGCGAGCTCCACCGACCTCTGGTACTCGGCCACCGCCTTGTCATAATTCTGCTGGCCGAAGTAGGCATTGCCGAGGAGGAAATGCGCGCGTTCGTCGCGAGGATATGCGCGTACGAGGCGTTCGTAATAGTCCCGTTGCAGCTTGGTGTCGGCATTGGAACCGGCCTGAAGCCCCAAAATCATCAGACGCTCGCCCTCTGAGGCCTTCCCGGCCAGGGCCACCGCCTGTTTGAGGTGGGCAAAAAACTCCTTGGCGGTCGGTGCGTTGAGGGCAAGGCTGTAATGTGCCAGGGCGAAGCCTGGGTCCTTGGTGGCCGCCTCGGTGAGGAACTGACGGGAATCGTGCGCCCGCAGGTTTTCTCCCAGGGTGCGGCCCTTGAGGTATTGCTGCCTGGCTTGGGAGGAGGAAGTAGTGACGGGGACCTTTCCTGAGTCCCCTCCGCTCTGGGCGACCACGCGGGGGGAAGTGGCGGTCACCGTGAGTAGTGCCAAACAGGCGAGCCCCGCGCGCGATCCGATCGATCGTTGCGTCATGAAACCTCCAGGTGCTGGAACTCGAACGTGTGATCGAGAGCAGGAGCCGGTACAGCTCCCTATGAGGATCTACTCGGGAGGCTTCCGAAAAGATTCAGCCGGATCAGCGGGGATATGGAAGAGGCTGCTAGAAGGATTTCAGGTATTCGACCAGATCCGCCTTCTGCTGAGCTGAGAGTTGCAAGTTCTTGGCAGAGTCGTAACGGTCCACCACCTCCGGCAAGGTCGCAGCACTACCATCGTGGAAGTACGGCGCGTGCTGCCACAGGCCTCGCAGCGGGGTGGTCCGGTACATCTTAGTGGCGCTCCGCTGTGCATGGGTTGGATCGGTCGGTACCTCGCTCGGCGGGTGAAGCGTGGTGTTGGCGTCGGTGAAGATCGTACCGGTGTGGCACGTGGAGCATTGTCCCGGCCCTACAAACACCGCCTGCCCTCGAGCCGCTGCCGCGGCATCGAAGCTCCCGGCTGGAGGAGGCAGAGATGACAGGCTTAACTGATATGCCTCCAGATCCGGCAGCTTGGCTTCGACTTGATCCGGCGGATTGAAGACGTTGAGCTGAAGCCGTGATTCAACAAATGAACCGTGTCCGTGCATCTGGGTCACGGCAACGTAGCGGTTCCAGTACGCCACCCGGTCTCCGTCACCGGTGTAAGTCACGCTGTTGATGCCCGCGAGGCCGTAGGCCGGAGGGATCACCGCCGGATCGTTGAGCCCGTCGAAGTTGTACCGCGCGTCATACTTCCCCAGCCCCCATGAGTTGTACACCGCCTTCTGCGCGTCGGTGAGCGCCGGCGAGAGTGCAATGATCGCTCCGGGATTCAGGTCGAGGTTGGGCCAGCCGTCCAGCCGCTGACCGATCCCGGATGCAGCCGAGTTGTTCACCGTCGAATGGCAGAGCGCGCAGGTAATGCCGACCCGCGTGAGGGTGTCTCGTCCGTTGATGGTCTCGACCGTGCCCTGGAGACCGACGACGGCGTTGAGCTTCAGCAACGCCACCGTCGTTGCTGGTGAGTTGAGATCGGCTGTTTGCAAGAGCCCTGGCGGCAAGGCATCGGCGTCGACCTTGAGGCCAACGGACAGGGCAGTGGCCGGGCTCACCCCAGCTGTTATCACCTCATGGATGCGGAGGGTGTCGGTCCAGAAGGTCTCGTCGCCGAAGGTATCGAACCGGAAGGTCTGCTGACCTTGGGAGAGCTGATCCGGGGTAGGCTCGCTGGGGCCGTCGTCTCCACAGCCCAGCAGGACAACTGCCAGAGCCGCGCAGATGAGTGTGCCTGCGGAGAAAGTCGGAAGGGACGGAGCCATGTCCCAAGCTACCGGCCTTCCCGTACTCGGTCAGTTATCTGGATAACAGCTCTTAGGCGCTGGCAGCCCTGGCGTCAAGGAACCGCTGGAGTCCGGCTGGACGAACGGTAATTGCCCCCCTGGGCGAGTAGCTGATGTGGCCGCTCGCGCGCAACCGGTTCAACAGTCCTGATACGACCTCACGCCGAGCCCCGATGAGTCGCGCCAGCTCTTCCTGCCTAATGTAGTGCGCCAGCCGAGTGCTTCCCTCCGATGGCTCCCCTAAATCGTTTGCCAGCCGGAGCAGGGTGCGAACCAGCCGGTGAAGCACGGTGTCCCATGAGAGACTCTCGATTTGTTCGTATGCGTCCGCCAGCCGCTCACAGGCGAGCGAGGCGAACTCGAGCGCGGTTTCCGGATCGCGCTTGAGCTGGGCCAACAGCGAGGCGAAGGGTATTTCAGTCACGGAACTCGCTTCCAGCGCGACGGCTTCCTCGCGCCGACCACCACCGCACAGACAGAGCTCACCCAGGACGTCGCCGGATTTGTAGATCCGGAGCGTAAGCTCCTCGCCGGCTGGAGAGATCACGCTGGTCTTTATTAGGCCACTCTGTACCAGGAAGACGCTGCGTGCCGGATTCCCCATCAAATAGAGATGCTGGCCCGTCTGAAAGTGCCTGCGCGGTAGCTGAGCCAGCTGCTGGCACAGCTTCCCTCGCATCGAGCCTGATAGCGCCGTACATGCGAGATGGTCCGACAGCTTCCAGATGGGTTCTCCCGCGGGCGACTGAAAAATCAGTGCAAAGAGCTCGAGCCGCCGCTCCAGTGTGGGATCGGGGGCGCTCCTCTCGTAGAATGTCTGTCGGTAAGCGGATTGCATCTGAATTTCGCCTCCACAGCATTAGGACCGGACGAACCTTCAATATATGGTAGTGTACCCCATAATTTCCCCCCTATGTCAGACCTGCTCGCGGCCCGCTCCCAGATGGCGGTCTCGCTCGGCTTTCACATCATCTTTGCCGTCGTCGGCATCGGCATGCCGGTGTTGATGGTCATCGCCGAGCGACGCTGGCAGAAGACTGGTGATGCCATCCATCTCGATTTGGCCAAGCGCTGGGCCAAGGGTACCGCAATCCTGTTTGCCGTTGGCGCAGTGTCCGGAACCGTACTGTCGTTCGAGCTGGGTCTGCTCTGGCCGCGGTTCATGGAGTTCGCCGGTGGTATCATCGGGATGCCGTTCTCGCTCGAGGGATTTGCCTTCTTTACCGAAGCGATCTTTCTGGGCATTTACCTCTATGGCTGGGACCGGATCTCTCCCCGCGCACACCTGTGGGCCGGCGTCGCGGTGGCCGTCAGTGGCGCCGCGTCGGGTATTTTCGTCGTGTCGGCGAACTCCTGGATGAACTCGCCCAGTGGATTCGACCTCGTGGCAGGCCGTCCGGTGAACGTCGATCCCATCGCGGGGATGCTGAATCCCATGGCATTCCAGCAGACCCTGCACATGACGTTGGCGGCGTACACCGCTACCGGGTTCGCGGTGGCGGGGATCCACGCATTCCTCCTGTTATTTGACCGTACCAATGCCTTTCATCGCCGGGCACTCACCGCTGCCCTTGTACTGGGCGGCCCCGCGGCCGTACTCCAGCCGATTTCTGGAGACATCAGTGGTCGCTCCGTAGCCAGAAGCCAGCCGGTCAAGCTCGCGGCGATGGAGTCTCACTTCGAGACCACTGCAGATGCTCCGCTCATCATCGGCGGATTTCCCGACGTGCACACCGGCGAGGTCCGCTACGGGATCAGGATTCCCTACGGGCTGTCACTGTTAGCATTTCACGATCCCCACGCGGTAGTCAAGGGATTGAATGACTTTCCCCGCCAAGACTGGCCCAATGTCCCCATCGTTCATATCGCCTTTCAGATCATGGTGGCGCTGGGCACCTACCTCGCTCTGGTTTCACTCTGGGCCGGTTGGGTGGCACTGCGCCGCAGAGACATCACCGCGAACCGGGTGCTTCTTCGAGCGATCGCTCTGGGAGCTCCCATGGGATTCATCGCCGTTGAGGCCGGCTGGACCGTGACCGAAGTGGGACGCCAGCCCTGGATCATCTACGGAGTCTTGCGGACTGCCGACGCCGTGACCCCGATGCCGGGCCTGATCGTCCCTTTTCTGCTGTTTACCCTGTTGTATTGCTTCCTCGGTGTCATTGTGGCCTGGCTCCTGTACCGTCAGATCCTTCGCAGCCCCAAATCCCGCGAGTGGAGCCGGGTATACTCGCCCGGTCGGTTGCACCGTGCCTGACTTGACCCTCGCCGATGTCCTCGCCGCCTCCCTGGCCTTGTCGCTGAATGCATACGTGCTATTTGGAGGGGCCGACTTCGGTGGCGGGGTCTGGGACCTGCTGGCAACTGGGCCGAGACGAGGCCGGCAGCGTGAAGTCATAGCGCATGCGATCGGCCCGATCTGGGAAGCAAACCATGTGTGGCTGATTCTCGCGATCGTGCTCACTTTCACCTGCTTTCCGCCGGTCTATGCTCGCCTCGGAATTGTCTTACACATCCCGCTTACGCTGATGTTGATTGGCATTGTACTCCGCGGGTCAGCCTTCACCTTCCGCACCTACGACAGTCAGCACGATGCGGCTCAACGTCGATGGGGGCGGATTTTCGCCAGCGCCAGCGTTATCACGCCGATCCTCCTAGGCATCTCCATTGGTGCGGTGGCCTCCGGAAGGGTAGGGCGTGATCTCGGAACCAGCTTTACCCAGCGGTTTGTAGACCCGTGGCTCACCCCGTTCTCTCTCAGCGTAGGTTTGCTCGCCTTGACGCTGTTCGCATTTCTGGCGGCCGTCTTCCTCACACTGGAGACTCGGGACCGGGAGCTCACTGAGGACTTCCGGCGTCGTGCGCTCGCATCGGGCGTCGCCGTGTTTTTCGCTTCGCTGCTGGTCCTGCTGCTCTCGCATCGGACTGCGCCACTGGTTCGTACCGGCCTGATGGCATCGCCCTGGGCAATTCCGCTCCATCTGGTCACCGGCCTCACGGCGGTAGGCGTACTAGCGGCGCTCTGGTTTCGGCGTTATCGGTTGGCTCGACTGGGCGCAGGGCTACAGGTCTCCTTGATTTTCTGGGGGTGGGCGATGGCTCAGTATCCCTTCCTGCTTCCTCCCACTTTTACGGTGGCCGGCACCGCTGCGCCCGTGTCGACCCTGCGCTTTGTCCTGATCGCGCTGATCGTCGGTGGCATCATTTTGTTGCCCTCGCTCTGGTATCTCTTCCAGATCTTCAAGACGGTGCCGGCTGATCCTGGAGACCGGATGGAATCGAGTCTTGGTCAATGAGCAACGCGATCGTGCGGAGTCTCCGCCTCGAGATCTCACCCCTGACCGCGGACGCAATCGAGGCGCTTCTCCAGGGTAACATCGAGCGTCTGCGGGTCCTCGCGGGTGCCGAGTTCCCCGAGCCGCTAACGCCCCCGCCGTACATGGCTGAATCGCTGCCTGAAGTGCTCACCCGGCTTCGGAAGTATCCGGCGGAGACGCAGTGGTGGAATTGGGTGGTGGTGCGACGGGATACACGCGAGGTGGTCGGCTCGATCGCGTTGGGAGGAAGACCGGATGCATCCGGTGCGGTGCTTATCGGCTATGCGATGTATCCCGGTCGAGAGGGGCACGGTTATGCAACCGAGGCGGTACGTGCCATGATGGGCTGGGCGTTTGAACAGGAGGAGGTCCGCACCATCCGGGCGCTGGCCCCGGTGTGGAACACGCCTGCAGTGCATGTGGCCGAGAAGGTCGGGATGCGGCCCGTGGCATCCAACGAGGATGATGAAGTGGGTGAGGTGCTGGTCTACGAGACCCACCGCTCGTCGTAGGCCGGCGGCTCAGTAGCGCCCTCGCGGCGCTACGCTCGTTCCAGCATCCGCCTGATCGGTTTGACGAGCAGGGCGAGCACCATGGCCGTCCCGAGTGCCGTCAGCGTCACTACCATGAACAGCTTGGGCAGCGGGATCGTCTCGTAGAAGCTCGATGCCATTCCTGCCAGATAGTTGCCCACCGCAAGCGCCAGGAACCACACTCCCATCACCAGTCCGGCGATGCGCACGGGGGCGAGCTTACTCATCGCGCTCAGGCCCACCGGACTGAGGCACAGCTCGCCCATGGTCTGCAACCAATACGAGAGAACCAGCCAAAGAGGGCTCACCCGCGCCCCGCTCACCGCGGTTGTTGCGGCCCAAATCATCACAGCAAAGCCGAATCCCAGCGACAACAGGCCGATCGCGAACTTGGCGGGGCTCGATGGATTCCTGGGTCCGAGCCGGACCCAGATGGCCGCGAAGACCGGCGCGAAGAGAATGATGAACAGCGGTGGCAGCGACTGATACCAGCTCGCCGGGTAGCTATGGCCCAGGACGCGGTTGTCGACGCTCCGCTCGGCGAAGAGATTGAGGGTGGAGCCGGCCTGCTCGTAGGCCATCCAGAAGACGGTGGCGGCGAGAAAGAGAACCGCAATGACGACCAGGCTCTTCCGTTCCTCGCGGGTCCACTGTCCCAGCAAGAACAGCCAGGCAAAGAATCCCACGGTGACGGCGATCAGCACCCAGCCAAAGTTGCGTGAGATTACCTCAGCGTCGATCGCAACCATGCCGCTCAGTGCAAACGCCCCGAGCACCAGCAACAGGATCAGCGTAACAACACCCACCAGACGTACCTGGCGCTCCACCCTTGCCGCCGCGACCGGGTCGGCCGGTCGCACGGGATAGAGGCCGTCGGGCGACAGGTGCTTTCCGCCCAGGACGTACTGAACCAACCCCAAGAACATTCCGACTGCCGCGGCCCCGAAGCCCCAGTGCCAGGAAGTCTCCGGCCGAATACCAGCCGACTCCAGAACCCGTTTAAACCCATCGCTCTGTGCCAACCAGCCGGTGATGATTGGCGCGATCAGGGCACCGCTGTTGATACCCATGTAATAGATCGAGTAGCCGGCATCGCGCCGCACGTCATCGGGCTGGTACAGCTTACCGACCAAGACGCTCACGTTTGACTTGAGCAGCCCGGTACCGACGGCGATGAGGACCAAGCCCAGGTAGAACGTGGCGATCGAGGGGATGGCCAGGCATATGTGCCCCGACATGATGATGACGCCGCCCACAAACACTGTTCGACGAAGCCCGAGCACCCGGTCTGCTACCCAACCTCCCGGCACGGAGAGGAGATACACGGAGCTGACGTACAGGGCATAGATCGGCCCCGCCCGCGCCGTGTCGAACCCCAAACCGCCGGCCGCGGCTGGCGCGGTCATGAAGAGAATGAGGAGGGCCCGCATGCCGTAGTAGCTGAAGCGCTCCCACATCTCGGTGAAAAAGAGGGTGGAGAGCCCGCGGGGATGGCCGAAGAAGCGAGTATCACCCTCGATGGTACGGGGCTCGGGACGGCGGACGGCGGCAGTGGCCAAAACAGTTCCTACTTTCTCTTCTTGAGAATGTCTTCCAACACTACCCGGTCGATCTTTCCATCCATCCGAACCCTCACGTCGTAGTTCTCCCAGTACATGAAGTTCTTCAAGGCCTCCAGAAACGTCGGCGTTGCACTGCCCTGCTTGGCCTTGAGCCACTTGTCCCGCTGATTGGTTGGCTCGCGCAGAAGAATCGGTTCGAGCTGGGCCACGATGGCGGGAGTGATCGTCAGGAGGTCTTCTGGCCGGCTGGGAAAGAAGTGAAGTTTGTGGAGCGCCAGGAGCCGCTCCAATTCTGCGATCGGGTCGGGAGCGTCATACACTCGGATGTCGATGAAGCGATCGTTGGCGCCCAGATACCCGCCATTCTTCCGGACGACGAGCAGAGCCGCTGATTGCATGCCGCGCTTGTCTCCACCGCCGGCCTGGCCGGCCTTGAGCGCTGCCATGAGCCGATCCGCCAAACTGCCGCGGCTCTGTTCAAACGTCTCCGCCAGGTTCTTGACCGTCTGGTCCGAGACCATGATGTTCGCCTGGGCCGCGAAGCCACGCCCTACGATTACTTCTCCCTTCCCTCCAAGGATGTTGCCGCGCCCTGACACCGCACCAACCCGGCCACCCGCCCAGTCGAAGGTCGACCGGCCGGTGAAGCTCGCGGCATTGCCGCGCGCATCGACCATTCCAACTTGGCGGTCCTGCAACATGGTGTCGGTCCGCATGATGATGCGGAGGGCCTCCTCCGCAGTCGCCCCCTGGGCCATCAGGTCGAGTCCGCGCTCACCATAGGCGGTGTTGCTCAGGCTTTGGGTCGCCACAGCACCGATGCCGGCCCGGCCCCAGGGCACGATTCCCCCGACATTGGGGAACTTTGACTGCACCGCGACTCCGAGGTCTCCTGTTGCCGAGTCGAAGGCCACGATGCTGTAGGTATGGGCGAGCTTGCTGAAGTGGGATGGTGACGTGATTGGCTGCTGCGCGGTGAGAGGTGAGAGGTAAGCCGTAAGAGGAAGAGCACAGGCGAAGACTATCAGACCGAGCACGCCGAAGACCCTAGCCCGCGAGTGCGCACCCGAGTGAAGCCGCCTCGCGCCTCTCACCCCTCACCTCTCATGGCTGTTTCCCCAACTTCTTCTTCAAGTACGCCAGCTGCGCTTCCACTGCCTGCTTGAGCTTGTCCGCGGAGAGATCGGAAGTGGCCTCATCCCCGAGACCGGTCACCGGTCGCTCGCCTCCGGCCGCTTCCAGGTCGCGCCAAGCCGCTTCCACCGATTCGAACGGGGCACCGGTTCGCGCACTCCGGAACTCGAGAAGCATTTCCTGCGTCTCCCGTTCGGCTATCGCCAGCTCATCTTGTTGCACCGTCAGTTTCCGCTCCAGCACGGCTATCCGCTCCCGATGCCGTTGAGCATACCGCTCGGCTAAAGCGACAGTTTCAGGGTCCGGAACCTCGGTGGCCAGCTTCCCCCGGCGTTCAGTATCCTCCAAACGCCGACGCTCCTGGAGCAGCTCATCCTGCGTCGCCAGGAGACCGCTCTTCATAGTGCTAATGCCGACTTTGGCCTCGAGCAGCGCCTCACGAAGCAGCGCCGCCCGCGCCCTGGAGTCGGACCGGGAATCGGCTCGCAAGAGGTGCTCCAACCGCGCTTTCAGGCTCTCGAACACGGTTGCCGAGCAGCGTTCATCGTAGGCATAGTGGGAGGGACGGAATGTTATGAGTCCCGAACATGAGCGTCAAGCGACAACCTCTGTGCCCCCGGCTGGTCTTCAGCTACTATTGGGTCTCCCATAAACCACGCGCGATGATCGATGGAGGCGAACGAGTGGCGATCTCTCTGCGCAAACTCCTGCAGACATTCGAGCAGCTTCGGACGCGTCACCGACGGCGACTGCCGTTTCTTGCTCCCGCCTTGGAGCGGCGGCGGCCCCGCATCGCTGCGGAGGACTACGCCGCGCGTCACTCCATCGAGCACACCCTCGACCGCAAGGCCGAGTTGCGCCGGCTCGCGCCCACCTGGCCCCCCGCCGCCCGCCGATATCACCAGCTCCTCACGTACGAGCTAGACGGACTGCGCGAGGTAGTAAAGGCACTTCACTCCGTAACCGGCGGACGTGAGCTGGAGGAGGCCCTGGCTGAGACCACGGTCCAGATCGAACGGCTGGAGATCGAGATCGCCTGGTGCAGCCGTCTCCTGGACCGAACCAGTCTGGCGCAGGCCCTGCTTGGGTAAGCTGTGCCTCTCGAAGAAAACCTTGATCTTTCGCGGTGGTTGGCTCTCTGGCACCGCCTCGGCGCACCGGGGAGCGGGCGCTCGGTGTTTGCCCAGTTGGCTCAGGCCTATACAGAGCCCAGCCGAGCCTACCACAACACCGAGCACATCCGCGACTGTCTGAGCCAACTGGACCTCAGTCGCGAGTTCGCCCGCAAGCCCGACCAAGTCGAAGCAGCGCTCTGGTTCCACGACGTGGTCTACGTGCCGGGCGCCGCGGATAACGAGGATCGGAGCGCGCGTCTGGCAGAGACGGCGCTGGCTGCCTGTGCAGCTCCTTTAGAAACCGGGAGACGGGTTGCCGAGTTGGTGCTCGCAACCCACCATCTGACAGTCCCCCGCGACCCCGACGCCCGGCTCGTCTGCGATATCGACCTCTCGATCCTTGGCCGGGAGCCCGTCGTCTTCGACCGCTTCGAACGCGCCATTCGGCAGGAATACGCCCACATTGCGGAGGCTGAATACCGGCACGAGCGAGCCGCAATGCTCGCGGGGTTTTTGCGACGCAAATCGCTATATCAGACCGAGTACTTTCGGGCTCGCTTCGAGCAGCAGGCCAGGACCAACCTGAAACGTGGGCTGCGAGCTCTAACAGAGTGAACTTCAGGGCTTCCGTTTCGATCGGGCAGCTCGTGTGCTTCGCCGGGGCGAATCAGAGGAACTCGTGTCTTCAAGGAGCAGCCCTTCCTGCTTCCCGCCGGTCCTTTCCGCCTCCAGCAAGGATTTCAATCGTGCCAGATCTTCATCCATCGCTTGCTTTGGGTTGTCGCCGAACAGAGACGCGACTGCGTGGCCGAGGACCCCCGCTGGAGGTGCGTACTCCAACCGTATGTCGATGTCGGTCTTATTGTCTGACGCTCTGCGGATGCGCACCTGACCGGTGGTGACGACCTCCGAACCTTCAATACTGGTCCAGCCGATGAATTGCTTCGGCACCCAATCGGTCACGATGGCATCCCATTCCACCGAAACTCCGCCCGGCCCCACCGCGACCCAGCGGGAATGACCCTCGTCGATCTTCCGCACTTCTCGCAGATGCGCCATGAAACGCGGGAAGTTTTCGAAGTTGCTCCACACCTCCCACACCACCTCCACTGGCGCTCCGATGGTGAGTGTCTTCTCCACCTCCACCGATTGGCTGCGGCCACGAAAGCCGACCAGACCGCGTGATCGGTCCAAGCCGACCGCGCCGGCGACGAGGCCGGCTCCCACTGCACTCAACCCCGCTCCTGCGACCCCACCCTTGCGAACTCCTTGCGCCGCCAGAAGACCGCCGGCTGTCCCCAGCAGTAGGCGGGTCACCGGGCGCAACTTGCCCTGTGTCTGAGACGGCTGACGCCGATGCCCGATCCCCTGAAGTGCCGGGACATTCTCCGCGGTGGCGTGCATCTCCATCTCGTTTCCCACCTCGCTCACTCCCCGGACCCGCCCCACCCGGCGGACCAGCTCGGGGAGCTCGTCTGCCAGGACGTGGCCGCCCAAAGTTACTCGTCCCTCAAACACATTCACCGTAATCGCACCAGGATGCGAGACCGTTCGACCAATCGCTGAGCGGACCCGCTCCGTCAGGATGTCGTCACTGGCCCGATCCTGGTGAATACGGGATCGAACCTGCGCCGCAACCCCCGCGGTACGGTTTCGGGCATCTCGAGCCGCACCAACAAGTCCGTCCCGAACCTTATGGCTGGCGTGGATTCCTTGGTCGCGGAGTAGCGAGCGTCGGCGTGCGCCCCGCTCGGGATCGAGGAGATACATCGCGCCAGCGCCAACCACCACCCCGGTGAAGAGCTTGCCCTCGCCTGCCATGGATCTCTCCTCTCACAGTCCGGTGGGATACGTTTCCGGAGGCTCGCCGGCATCCCACCCGGAGGTTCGGTCGAGCGGCTCGACCGCGCGTGTCTGATCCAGATGGATCACCGCATCGAATTGCCTCGCAAGATGGGCCTCGAAGTAATGGCTCACCCGCTCGGTTTCCGGCCGGTAGATAACCCCGATCGCCCGTTCCAGCCGGATCTGGTCCAAGGCCTCGATATTTAAGGTCTCCCCTCGCAGGAGGAGTAGGAACTGCCGTTCCCCCAGCTCATGGAACAATGCCTCCCAGCTTCCCGTTAGACCAGGCCGCACCCGCTTCCGCTCAGCTGGAGCGTCCCAGTCAGACGCAGCAGTGACGGTCCCCTCATAGGTGCTGAAACCGACCAGGAGCGCCTCATCTCCGAATCGCTCTCGCGACAATTGGCCGACATTCCACTCTCCGCTTTCTCCCATACTCGTTGCGCGGGCGTCGCCGATGTGTGAGTTATGCTCCCACACTACGATCTTGCTCCGGCCCTCTTGGCGCTCGAGATGTTGGAGGAGAGCCTCCAGTGTCTCCGCCATGTGGCGGTCGCGAAGGTTCCAGGAAGAGATCCGGCCGCGGAACATCGTCCGATAGTATTCCTCGGCGTTCTTCACTAGCCGTGCGTTCTGCTCGGCGAAAAAGAACTCGTCGTCGGCACTTGTGCCGTCCTGCCCTATGAGCTTGCTGGCCTGCCGCTGCAGCTCCAGCAGCTGTTCGATTGCCTGATTCTCGCAGGATTGCGTCAGGCCAAATTCGGCGGCGTAACCGTAGGCCTGGGTATCCTCTCCAAAATGTTCGAAGCAAGAGTACCGATAGCGCGCGCGCTTGGCGGCCTCTGGATCGACTCGATCGAGGAAGCCGATCACCGCCTCGATTGACCGGAAGAGCGAATACAGATCGAGGCCATAGAATCCGAGCCGCCGGTCGGGGGAACGCTCCCGATTGTGCACCCGCAACCACTCGATAAAGTCCAGGACGTCTCGGTTGCGCCACATCCAGCGAGGGAATCGCTGAAAATCCCCCAAAGCCTCGTTCCCGCTCTTATCCTCACCGATCCAGCGGACCCAGCGATTTACCCGATAGGCGTCGGGCCAGTCAGCTTCCACCGCGACCGCAGAAAAGTCCTTCTCTTCGATGAGGCGTCGGGTGATTCGGGCACGCTCCCTATAGAATTCATGGGTCCCGTGGCTCGCTTCCCCGAGGAGGACCACCCGGGCGTCGCCGACAAGCTCGAGCAACCGGTCGTAGTCGACCGCGGACCCGGTGATAAGATGGACCGCCTCCCGCAACTCCGGCAGTGCAAGGCTAGCGTGTGCCATCAGCGCTCCGTCCGAACAGTTTCAGGCTAGTCATTCACGGTCCGCGGCCAGGGTTCAAAGAAAAATCGCCAACCCGCGCGGTTCCCGCAGCATGGCGATTCCGTCAGCACTGATCCACCCAGTCCACCGAATCGCCCTGCGGGCACCCGATGACCGCCCGATGCATATCAGGGAGACAAGGGGGATGATGTGACGACGCTCACAAGAGCCTGACCCTCTGGAGCAACCGATGATCCTGTACGAGGTCACTCTCCACGTGGAGCCGGCACTGGCTCATCAGGTGGAAGAGCATATGCGGCAACGCCACATTCCCGCGATTTTCGCTACCGGCTGTTTTGAGCGGATCCGCTTCTGCCGGGCATCCCCACATCGATTCCGTACCAGCTACGAGGCCGGAACTCAGGCAGATCTTGATCGGTACTTTCAGGATCATGCGCCGGGGTTGCGGAACGAATTCACCATGTCCTTCCCGACCGGTGTGACGATCTCCCGGGAAACGTGGGCTCTCCGAGAGGTCTGGGACCAGGTGTTATCTTAATACATGCGACTCGGCACGTTCGGCCTGCTACTTCTTGCAGTCAGCTGCGGCCGCTCGGACAGAGACGCCGCGGGATCGGCGGCCTGCGGCCTGGCGGCGTTGGCGGGACCGACGGCGTTGCTGGGCCAGTTCAGCGTTCCCAACCAGACGCTAGCCTCGCCGCCGCGCAATCTGCCGGAGCGGCTCGTTGTGCGCCTGGTCGCCGGTCCGGCATATCGAGCCATCGTGGGGAGGTCAGACTCCCTTTGGGTCATCGGAGTTGAGGGAACCCTCCCAGCAAAGGTGAAGCCGGGGTTCGGGGTCCTCGTGCTGGATCAAAGCGGCAAGAATCGGGGTGTGATGCTATACGAGGGAAGGCCGGTCGAGGGCGCACCCCAGATCGGGACGGTTTCGGTTGGGAACATGACCATACCGTTGATCGGAATCCAGCTCGATCCCAGCAAGATCGAAGATCCGCGCTGCCCATTTTTCCCCGACTCGGTTCTTCGGTGAGCTATCCCCGCATCGGGATCAGCGGCGTGGTTCGGCAATGGGACGGAGCCGAGCGAACCGGAGTCAATGCGGCCTACCTGCGCGCTCTCCTGGCGGCTGGCGGAGTTCCTCTGATTCTATCGCCACTGATGGGACCTTCTCTGGCGGCTCGGGCACTCGATGGAGTCGATGGTCTGATCCTGACGGGAGGGGAGGACGTGGATCCCGCATGGTACGGTGCCGAGCCGTCCCCGCGATTGAGCCCGCCCAGCCGGGAGCGCGACCTGTTCGAGCTGGCGCTGTTTGCGGCCGCGCGACAGCGGGAACTTCCGATTCTCGGCATCTGTCGGGGGATACAGCTGATCAATGTCGCGCTGGGAGGGAACCTCTACCAGGACATTCCCTCCGAATGGCCCGGCGCAGTCGAGCACCGGCCCGAAAGCCCTCGGGATGCACGGACTCACCGGATCCGAGTGGCGCCCGACAGCCGTGCGGCGCGGGCACTCGGTGGAACCGGATTTACCGTGAACTCGTCACATCACCAGG
>JBKPAO010000171.1:0-24782 GCA_046726475.1 Gemmatimonadota bacterium
TAAACCGCCGATCACCGCAATGGCGAGGGGTCGCTGCAGCTCGGCACCCGAGCCCAGGCCGAGCGCCAGCGGAATCAGTCCGGCCAGGGTGCAGAGCGTGGTCATGAGGATGGGCCGGAGTCGCAGCTGGCCCGCCTGCACTAGCGACTCCTCCTCGCCCACCCCGGCCCGGCGGGAGCGGACCGCGGCATCGAGCAGGAGGATGCCGTTCTTTACGATCAGGCCCACCAGGAGAATCACGCCCATAAAGCTGGAGACGTTGAACTGCACCCCGGTGGCGGCGAGCATGATGACTGCCCCGGTGAGTCCCAGAGGAACTACCAGGACGATGGCCAGCGGGCCGCGGAATCCCCGGAACTGAGTAACCAGCACCGCGAGGACCGCTCCGATGGCCAGCGCGAGCACCGCAAGCAGTTCTCGGAACGATTGCCGTTGGCTGGCGTACTGTCCCCCGATCTCCAGCCTGACGGCAGCAGGGAGCGACAGCTTGCCGAGAGCCGAGCGGACGTCGCGCATGACGGAACCGAGGCTCCGGCCTTCCACCCTTCCGGTGACTGCGACCAGCGGCCGCAGGTTCTCTCGCAACAGCTCGCTCGCGGCTGCGGTATCGCGTACCGAGCCCAGCTGCGCGAGCGGGGCCCAGCCCTGGGGACCGACGATGGGCACCAAGTCGGCGACATCCGGCCGGGTACGAACGCTGTCGGGAAAGCGAACCCGGATCGAGATGAGACGATCCGGCTCCCGGGCGGTCCCCGCCTCCGCTCCGAACAGTGCGGCGCGAGCGTCCCCTTCCACACCTTCCACCGTGAGTCCGAGTCGAGCCACCCGTACGGGGTCCAGCGCGATTCTGAGCTCCGGGTCCTTTCCGGGAACTCCGTTGAAGAGATCGACTAGGCCCGGGATCGGCTCGATCGCCTTTGCGACTGCGGCCGCGGCCCGTTCCGCGGCCTCCTGATCGGTGCTGAAGAGCTTGAGCTCGACTGGAGCCGGCGCGCCGGCGAGATCGCCGATGATGTCCTGGAGCAGCTGCATGAATTCGACTCGCACCGCCGGAGCCTCCTCCTCGGCGGCGGACCGGACGCGGTCGATCACGTCGTATACGGAAGAGCGCCGCTGTGAACGGGGCTTGAGCCGTACGGTGAAGTCGCCGCTGTTAGGGAGAGTGGCCGCGAAGCCCAGCTCGAGGCCGGTGCGGCGGGTGAACCCCTCCACGTCGGGATCACGGGCGACGATGCGCTCGAGGACCTGCACCTGCCGGTTGGTCTCAGCCAGCGCGCCGCCGGGCGGAGCCCAATAGTCGAGAATGAATCCTCCTTCATCCATCTGGGGCAGAAACCCGGTTCCCATGATTCGGGTCAGCCCCACGGTAGTGACAATGAGGACGGCCATGCCCGCCAACACCAGGCGGCGGCGGGCCAAGACCCAGCGCACCGCCTTTCCATAGCGCCCCTGCAGCCGTTCCAGATGAAGGTGCGGAAGGACCGGCTCACCGGCGGCCGGTCCGCTGCGCTGCGCCCACTCGGTCGCGATTGCGGGAATCAGGGTCATCGCAACCACCAGCGAGAGGAGCACCGCCGTTGCCAGTGCCAGGGCGAAGGAGCGGAAGAAGTCGCCCACGACGCCTTGCAGGAGGCCCAGCGGCGCAAACACCACCACGGTGGTCAGGGTCGAACCGGCGACCGGCCCGAAGATCTCGTCGGTCCCGATCCGGATGACCTCGGCCGGTGGCTCATCGGGATGAGCACCGAGCCGTCGCTCGATGTTCTCCACCACGACCACCCCGTCGTCGATGATGAGGCCGATCGCGACGGCGAGTCCGCCGAGCGACATCAGGTTCAGCGTATCACCGGCGAGCCAAAGTCCCAGCACGGTGATCGCGACGGTGATCGGGAGCGTCAGCGCCGCGGCGAACGTCGTGCGTACTCGTCCCAGCAAGAGGAAGAGCACGGCCACCGCCAGTGCTCCGCCGATCAGCATCGCGTCCCGAACGCTGCCCATTGAATCGCTGACGAGAGCGGCCTGATCGTAGACCGGCTCCAGCCGTACGCCGCTGGGAAGTAGCGGGCGGATCGAATCGATGGCGGCCTGCACCGCGTCTTTGACGCGGAGCGTACTGCCGTTGGGTTGTCGCGCGACGTTTACCAGCGTGGCCGGCTGGCCGTTCCCACTAACGATCTGAAACTGGTCGGCCGGAGCGTAGCGGACGACGCCGAGATCGCCGATGCGGACCACCCGGGCTCCGGTCCGGCGCACCACGATCTGCGCCACCTGGTCCGGCGTGTTGGTCAGCCCTGAGACGATGATGGCGAACTGCTTGTAGGCCCGGTCCACCCGTCCTGCCGCTACTGCCACATCGGTGACCCCGATGGCCTGAGCAACCTCGGACATTCCAATCCGGTTGCTGATGAGCCGTGCCGGGTCGAGCTGCACGCTGAGCTCGCGGATTCGGCCACCTTGGACGTCGACCTCGCCCACATCGGGTAGTCCGGCCAGGCGCGGACGTACGACGAATTCGGCCAGGTCCCGAAGGACCACCGGATCGGCCCCCAGGAGCTCGTACTGCAGCACCGGGAACACCGACGGCGTGAGCCGCTCGGCGCTGACTTCGATCTCATTGGGCAACGATTGCCGGAGGGCTGCGAGTCGCGCCTGTACCTGGCTCAGCGCGAGTTGCATGTCAGCTCGAGGGCGGAAGTCGAGACTCAACTCCGCGGATCCTCGCACGGTGCGGGCCCGGATCTTCCGGAGATCCAGCAGTCCGCTCATCGCCTGCTCCAGCGGGCGGGTGGCGGCGACCACCATCTCCTGCGCCTCGAAGGTCCCACCCCGCGCCAGGACGACAATCCGGGGATAGGCGACCTCCGGATAGATCGCCGCCGGGAGAGTGTACAGCGCGTACACCCCGCCGGCGCAGAGCAACGCGGCGATCAGGTAGATCGCGGCGCGATATCGTGCGACCAGTCCGGCAATGCTCACCTCGGTGCCACCCGCATCCCATCCTGCAAGCCGAACGCTCCGGTGGTCACGACCCGGTCACCGGCTTTGACTCCCCCCTGCACCGCGACCCGATTCCCCTGCCGGACACCGGGAAGCACGACCTGCTGATGGACGATGGAATCGGGGCCGACGACAAAGACGGCAGCACTGTCTCCGGCGAGAACCAGAGCCGAGTCGGGAACGACGAGCGCTTCCGGCTCCGCTCCGACCAGCACCCGTGCGGTCGCCCCGGCCCCGACCAGCAGTTGCCCCTGGGTATTGGGCGCGCGGATCACCACTTCGCCGGCATTGGTGAGCGAATCAACCCCGGGCGCCACCGCCTGGATTTTCGCAGCATGCGAGCTGGTATCTCCCTCCTGTACCAGGCTGACCCGCTGGCCGGCATGCAATCGGGCGAGCCGTCCGGCCGGCACGGCGACGTGAAGATCCAGGGTGTCGGCGTCGATCACCTCCGCGAGTGGGGCGCCGGCGTCGACCCGCTCGCCCGGTTGCACCCTAACCGTCTGTACTCTGCCGGACAGCGGAGCACGTACGCGCGTGCGCTCGAGCAGTGTCTTCGCCGCCTCGGCGGCAGAGGCAGCTTGACCGGCCGCGGCCGCCGCTTCTTCCGCGGCTCGCTTCGAGGTCACGCCGTCGCTCAGGAGCCGGGCCTGGCGCTCCGCCTCCCGTTGCGCCTGTGCCGCCGCCGCCGCCTTCTGGCGAGCGTCCGATGCCAGCTCCGGAACTTCCAGCACCAGGAGCGCGTCGCCGCGTCGCACCCGGGCGCCCACCTGCGCATTCACCGCCGAGACCACTCCCGCGGCCGGAGCAGTGAGCAACGCCGAGCCGCCAGGCTTCGGGGCGAGTCGGCCGGTGACCACCAGTTCATCGCGGATGGTATCGCGCACCACGGTCGCGACGCCGACCGGTACCCTGGTCCGGGACAACGAGGTCGACTCCGTGGTGCCGGCCTCCGCGCCGGACCGGCCGCATGCGGCCAACAGCGCGAGACATCCGAGGTACTGCGTTCGGGTCATGGACGGTAATCGGTGAGGGCTTTCCAATCGGCCAGCGCGGTTTGGAAGGCGAGCAGGTCCTGCACACCTGAGAGTGCCGCCTCGCGTTCGCTCCGGAGCGCATCGAGGACCGGGAGGATGCCGGTCTCGCCGGCCTGATAGGCACGTACGGCCCGCTCGCGCAGGGCTCTCGCCACCGGAAGCAGCGTGTCGCGGGCGAACCGTGCCCGCAGCCCGCTTTCCAGCAGATGAATCCTGGTCGCCTCAACCTGCTGGGCCGCCGTCAGTCGGACCTCGCGCAGCCGCGCAGCTGCTTCGCTGGCGCGCGCCCGGGCTTCGGCGGTGGCTCCGGCTCCATGCTGCCACAGCGGAAGCGGCATCGACAGACCAAAGACCGCCAACGCCCCGGCGTTCGGCTCGATAGGATCCTCCCATTCCGCGCCGCTCTGCAACGTCGGCAGCGGAATCGCAGCGATGCTCGCGCTCCGGGCCAAGGCATCGGCCGACCCCGAGTCGGCAACTGCAGCCCGGACTGCGGGCAGGTGTTCCAGCGCGACCGGAGCAATGGTGGAGCTGTCGAGGTCGGTATCCAGGCTGCTCACCGGCACCGGCGGTGCTGCGGGATCTAATCCGACAGCTCGTCCCAAATCGCTCATCGCCACGCGGGCGTCCTCTCGCATCGACGAGAGGTTCTGGCTGGAGCGTGCCGCCTCGGCGCGGGCCTGTTCCGCCTCGAGCAGGGAGATGTCTCCGGCGCGGAGCCGGGCAGCGCTAATACGGGCGACGGAATCGGAGAGTGCGGTTTGGGCAACGCTGAGACTTTCAGCGATGAGTGCGGCGCGAGCCGCATAATACGTGGTGCGCACCTCGCGATCCTGCTCGGCTACCGTCAGAGAAGAATCGGCTAGGGCCGAGCCTACGCCGAACCGCGCTGCCTCTCGGTCGCGTCCCCGGCGGAGGAGCCATTCCAGGGACTGGTCCACCAGAAAGTGAAAGCGAGGCGGCGACTCGGAGTGGCTGTAGCTCACGGTGGGGTTGGGGATGGCACCGGCCGAACGCACGGCAGAGCGAGCAGCCGCCACCCGGGCAGCTGCGGCCGCCACCGTCGCCCGTCCCAATCGCGAGCGGGTCAGCGCCTGCTCCAAGGTCAGGGTGTCGGGCCGCTGAAGCAGAAGTAGTGCAGTGAGAAGTAACATGCGAGGGCTCGGGCGAGACGAAGTAGGAGTACTCGAACCGAATGCCGGAAGGTGCGCCGCAACAGACCCTACAGCAAGGACGAGCATCTTCCACCCAAGGACCAGGCAGTGCGACTGACGGGGTGGGCTAGCTCACCGCCGATCCAATTCGGTCGGACCAAATTGGAGGATCGGCGTGGGCAACATATCAGCGTGCTATCCACTTGACGCCGGCTTGACCGGGCCCCCTGATCTTCTGCAATAGGATCAGCAGCCTCGGGAGACCAATAGCGCAGGAACTCGCACGATGCAGAGTCCAAGCTTTCGCCGACTGAGACCCTGTCCGCCCTCGCCCAAACTCTCCCTGTTCCTGGCCGGCATCGCGATGATGACGTTGGGGTGCGGAGACGCAGATACGCCCACCGGCCCGCAGGCTGCGCCCGTGCTCGCCACCAGCTCCACCGCGGCAGTCACCTTCCGCATGGTAGCGGCCGGCGGATGGCACAGTTGCGGGGTCACCACAGATAACAATGCCTACTGCTGGGGTCTCAACGGAGACGGCCGGCTGGGCAACGGGACGATAAATAATCGCTCCCGGCCGGCTCTCGTGGCCGGGGATCACCAATTTGTGCAGGTAAGCGGCGGCTACTATCACACCTGCGGCGTCACGACCGACAACCTGGCGTATTGCTGGGGGAGCGGGGTGCATGGCCAGCTGGGCTACGGTGGATCCCATCATCGGGTCCGGCCGGTACCAGTCACCGGCGGTCTCCATTTCCAGTTGGTGACGGTCGGCCCCGAGCACAGCTGCGGGCTGACCACCGACAACCGGGCCTACTGTTGGGGGAGGAACTTCGCGGGCCAGCTGGGGGATGGAACGACCATCGAACGAAAAGCGCCGGTCCCGGTGGCGGGTGGGCTCCGCTTCCGCCGGATCAAGGCTGCCGGCTACAGCTGTGGCGTGACCACGACCAATCGGGCGTACTGCTGGGGCGGCGAGCATCTCGTGCCCACAGCCATTCCGGGCGGCTTGAGCTTCCAGCAGGTAACCGCCGGTTGTGGTCTGACCTCAGACCACAAGGGCTACTGCTGGAACAGCTACGGCCAACCACAGGCGCTCGCCGGAGGACTGAGCTGGAACCAACTCGTGGTGGGTCTGGTGCATTCCTGCGGTGTGACCACCGCCAACCGAGCCTATTGCTGGGGAGATAACTTCACCGGTGCCCTCGGCGATGGCACCGAGACTAGTCGCGCTACGCCCACCGCAGTCGTCGGCGGCCTCCTGTTCGACGGCGTCAGTCCGGGGATGGGGGACCACAGCTGCGCGGTGTCGACGACCGGCCGGGCGTATTGCTGGGGCCACAACGCCTACGGCCAACTCGGAAACGGCAGCAACACGGGACCGCAGACTTGCAACGGTGGTTTGCCCTGCAGCACCAAGCCAGTGGCGGTGATTCGACCGAGCTGAGGCTGCTCGCTTACTTGCCTTTCTTCGCGCTTCCTTTCTTCCAGAACGGCCGAGGGACGACCTCGGCCGGCATGCGCTCTCCCCGAATTTCGACCTCAAACTTGGTCCCGGTCTGTGCTGCCGCGGCAGGGAGATAGGTGGTGCCGATCGGGGCACCGAGCGATGGGCTCATGGTCCCGCTCCGCACCTGATCCACCTCGCGCCCGTCGTGGTACACCGGGTAACCAGATCTCGGGAAACCGCGCCCTTGGAGCTGAAAGCCCACGAGCTTGCGGGTGACCCCACGAGATTTCTGAGCTTTGAGTGCAGCGTCTCCGGTGAAGGGGCATCCCTTGTCCAGCTTCACGATCCAACCGAGCCCCGCCTCCAGCGGCGTGATGGTGTCGTCGATCTCGTTGCCGTAGAGCGCGTATCCCATCTCGGTGCGGAGTGAGTCCCGCGCGCCCAATCCGATCGGCTTGGCGCCGGCGTTGATCAATGCCTCCCAGATCGACACGGTGTCACGTTCCCGGCAGTACAGCTCGAAGCCGTCCTCCCCGGTGTATCCGGTACGGGAGATGAAGCACTCGGCGCCGGCAATTCGTCCGACCACGAAATGGTAGTAGCGGATGTCGGACAGATTGGTACTGGTGAGCGGCTGCAGCAGTGACTCCGCCGTGGGGCCCTGAACCGAGAGAAGCCCCACCTCGTTGGAGATGTCCTTGAGCCGTACGTTCACACCGCCCTTCAGGGCAACGATGTGCTCCCACGCCTTGGCGGTGTTCGACGCGTTCACCACGATCATCAGCTTGTCGTCGAACCGATACACGGTACAGTCGTCGACGAAGGTTCCCTGGGGGGTGAGAATCGCCGAGTACTGAACCGCTCCCGGCTCCAGCGCCCCAACGTCATTGCAGGTGATCCGATTCACGAAGGCGTTCCGGTCGGGTCCGGTGATCTCAAACTCGCCCATATGGGACACGTCGAATACGCCGGCGGAGCTGCGGACGGCATGGTGCTCCGCCAGGATGCCGGTCGGGTACTGCACCGGCATCTCCCACCCGGCAAAGGGGACCATCTTGGCGCCCAGACTTCGGTGCGCGTCGAACAAAGCGGTACGTCGGAGTGTCGGGGTAATTGTCATGTATTCCTCAAAGGCGTTAGCGGGACTAGGACAAGCGTAAGCGGGGCGCGGGCAGCACAATCACCTGGCAGATTTCCGAACGACCGCTCGCTTAGCGCTCGCACTTCCCTTATCCCGCTCACGCTTCTTGCTCCCCCCGCTCACGCTCGTCCTAGTCCCGCTTACGCTCTTCCCTCCCATTAAAGTCGCCATGATCGCCTTCTGCACGTGCAGCCGGTTTTCCGCCTCGTCCCAGACTCGTGACTGTCTACCCTCGATCACGCCTTCGGAGACCTCCTCGCCGCGGTGCGCCGGCAGACAGTGGAGGAAGATGGCATCGCGGCTCGCGGTCTTCATCAGATTCTCGTCCACGATGTAGCCGCGAAAGGCGCGTTCCCGTTCCGCCTGCTCTTCCTCCTGTCCCATCGAGGCCCACACGTCGGTGTTGACCACGTGGGCACCGCGGACCGCTTCGCGGGGATCGCGGGTGAGCGTGATCTTCGACTTGCTCTGATTGCGTCGGAGAATCTCCGCGTTGGGATCGTAGCCCTCGGGGCACGCCAGCCGCAGCTCGAAGCCGAGGCTGCCGGCGGCGTTGATCCAGCTATTGGCCATGTTGTTCCCGTCGCCCACCCAGGCGATCACCTTGTTGTCCCAGCCACCCAGTGCTTCCCGCACGGTGAGCAGGTCGGCCATCACCTGGCAGGGGTGCAGTAGGTCGGTGAGGCCGTTGATCACTGGAATCGAGCCATAGCGCGCCAGCTCTTCGACGTCGGCATGATCGTAGGTGCGGATCATGATGCCGTCGAGATAGCGCGACAGCACCCGAGCGGTATCGCGGATCGGCTCGCCTCGGCCGAGCTGAATGTCGCGGGAAGAGAGGAAGAGCGCGTGGCCGCCGAGCTGGAAGGCGCCGACCTCGAAGGAGACCCGGGTTCGGGTCGAGCTCTTGGCGAAGATCATCCCCAGGGTCTTGCCCGCGAGCGGCTTCTCGCGATAGTCGCCGCTCTTCATCCGGGCGGCGAGCTCGAAAACGGCGAGCAGCTCTGAGCGAGTGAAGTCGGGGATCGCGAGAAAATGGCGGAGAGATTTCATATGCCGGGGGGATTGTAGCGGGCCCCGGAGAGGATGGCAATTCCTGTGGCCGCACAAAACCCAACCACGCCGCACCGGCTGCGCAGGGTACCCAACACGGATAAACCCGGATAGTTCTTAGACCAGTGTACTTCCAATGCGCTCGACCCAAAGAGTAAGTTGTTGCAACGCAGACCCCACTAAATCCTCCGACGACGACAATGATTTTGCCTAGACGAATCCGTGTTCATTCGTGTTCGGGTACCCGCATTCGCGGGTGTGCCGTCGCCGCTATTTGCCTAGTAGCCCCGTCCCCAGCCGCCGCCCAACAGGTGACGATCGTCCGCTCGGCCCGGATGCTGGACGTGGTCAAGGGCGAGATGGTCTCTCCCGCGGTCATCGTGGTCGCCAACGGCAAGATCCAAAGTGTGGGCGGCGCCAATCTGCCGGCCAACACGCGCACCATCGACCTCGGCGACCTGACTCTCCTGCCCGGCCTTATCGATGCCCACACGCATCTAACCGCTGACATCTCGGGTGACTGGGTCACTCGGTCGGTGCGAGAGCTGCCGGCCGATGCCGCGCTCCGCGGGGCGATGAACGGGCGCAAGACGTTGCTGGCGGGGTTCACCACGGTGCGCGATGTAGGAGCGAGCGGCTTCGCCGATATCTCGCTCATGAAAGCGATCGACGCCGGATTCGTAGAAGGGCCGAGGATGATTCCGTCCGCCCACGCGATCGGGATAACGGGGGGCCACTGCGACGAGACCGGCTGGGCGCCGGGAGTGCTCGAGCTCGGCCCCAAAAACGGTGTCGCTGACGGGGTGGACGAGGCGATCAAGGCGGTCCGCTATCAGGTGAAGCACGGCGCCAAGGTGATCAAGGTGTGCGCCACCGCTGGGGTACTCTCCTTTGACGCGACGCTCGGCGCCCAGCAGCTGAGCGATGCGGAGCTGCAGGCGATCGTGCAGGAGGCATCGCGCCATGGGCTCAAAGTGGCGGCGCACGCCCACGGCACCGAGGGGATTATCGCGGCGGTGAAGGCCGGCGTCGCCTCGATCGAGCACGGCTCGATCCTGAGCGACGAAGCGATCGAGCTGATGAAGCGCCGAGGTACCTATCTCGTCCCTACGGCGTACCTGCTCAGCACCTTCCAGTTCGACAGCATGCCGCCCCCGATCGCCGCCAAGGCGCGCCAGGGCATTCCACTGGCGCAGGACAGTCATCGGCGGGCAATTCGGGCTGGGGTCAAGATCGCCTTCGGCACTGATGCGGCGGTCTCTCCTCACGGCGACAACGCGCACGAGTTCGCGATCTACGTGGGGTACGGCATGAAACCAGCCGACGCAATCCGAACCGCAACGGTGAACGCCGCCGACCTACTGGGCGTGACGGATCGGGCCGTCATTGCGTCCGGAAAGCTTGCGGATCTGATCGCTGTCCGGGGAAACCCGCTGGAGAATGTGAAGACGCTTCAGCAGGTGCTCTGGGTGATGAAAGGGGGGGTGGTGGTGAAGGAGGTAGGGAAGTAGCCGGGGCCGCTCCAAAACGCAGAAGATGAGATTGGTGGTCGGGTGCGCCGGCACCCGCTGACGACCATCGCGTCCGCCTGACCGCCCTACAGGATATACCTCCTCAAATCATCATCGCTGATGATCCGGGCCAGCCGCTCGCGGACGTTCGTCGCGTCGAAAACGATTCGCTTCTCGGGATAGTCCGGCAGCTCGAACAGCACGTCCTCCATCAGCGCCGCCATGACGGTATGCAGCCGCCGGGCGCCGATGTTCTCCATCCGGTCGTTGGCCATGAACGCCACTCGCGCCAGCTCGGCAATCCCGTCGGCCGTGAACTCCAGCTCCGCACCCTCCGCCATCACCAGCGCCTGGTACTGCTTGGTCAGCGCGTTCTCCGGCTCGGTCATGATCCGGACGAAGTCCTGCTCGGTGAGCGACTGCAGCTCGACCCGGATGGGGAAGCGGCCCTGAAGCTCGGGAATAAGATCAGACGGCTTGGAGACGTGGAATGCGCCCGCGGCGATGAAGAGAATGTGATCGCTCCGGACGTAGCCGTAGCGGGTCTGCACCGTCGATCCTTCCACGATGGGAAGCAGGTCGCGCTGCACTCCCTCGCGCGACACGTCGGGGCCGCCGGTCTGCCCCCGCTCTCCCGCGATCTTGTCGATCTCGTCGATGAAGATGATCCCGTGGTTTTCCACCCGGTCCATCGATTCGTTCACGACGTCGTCCATGTCGACCAGCTTCTTGAGCTCCTCGTCGATCAGGACACGCCGAGCCTCGGGGATCTTGACCGTCCGGCGCTTCTTTCGTTTGGGCAGCATGTCCTGCAGCATCTCGGTGAAGTTGATGTCGGCCCCCTCGATCCCCTGGGGTGGCTGTATCAACTCCATCATGGGATAGCCCTGCTGCTGTACCTCGATCTCGACCTCGCGGTCGTCCAGCCGGCCGTCGGCCATCATGGCGCGCAGTTTCTCCCGCGAGCGGTGCCGCCGCTCCTCCTCCGGCGTGGGCGGCTTCTCCGACTTGGCCTGTCCGGTGGACGAGACGACGAACACCGAGGAGCTTTCGGCCTCTTCCCCACGTTCCGCACGCTCCGCACGTTCCGGCGGGGGTGGGGATGCGGGGAGGAGCAGGTCCAGCAGCCGCTCGTCGGCCCGCTGCTCCGCCTGGGGGTAGACTTCGTCTTCTCGTTCGGTGCGAACCAGGTTGATCGCGCTGTCCACCAGGTCCCGCACCATCGACTCCGCATCCCGCCCCACATAGCCGACTTCGGTGAACTTCGAGGCCTCGACCTTAATGAAGGGGGCACCGCTGAGCCGGGCGAGCCGCCGGGCGACCTCCGTCTTTCCCACGCCGGTGGGGCCGATCATGATGATGTTGTAGGGGGTGATCTCGTCCCGGATGTCGTCCGGCGCCTGCGCCCGCCGCCAGCGGTTGCGGACCGCGATGGCCACCGCCTTCTTAGCCGCCTCTTGCCCGACGATGTATCGGTCCAGCTCGGCCACGATCTGGCGCGGAGGCATCTCCTCCAGCCAGGGCATGGGTGCCACGGCCGGGGCAGTTTCCTGAGGGAGGGTCAACTCTTTCGCGGGCTCGGTCATTCTGTAAGGTAAAGCCTGAGCGGGGAAGAAACAGCGTAAGCGGGGAAGAAACTACGGGAGCACGGGACCAACCGCAGGCGGTGGAGGATCTACGCTTTCTCTTTCCCGCTCACGTTATTCTTTCCTGGTAGTTCGAGAATCGTCACGTTGCGGTTGGTGAACACGCAGATATCGGCCGCAATCTCCAGCGAGCGCTGCACGATCTCCCGCGCGGAATGGTTGGGCTCGGGGAGGAGTGCGCGAGCGGCGGCGAGGGCGAAGTTTCCCCCGGAACCGATCGCCACGATTCCATCGTCGGGCTCGATCAGCTCTCCCGATCCGCTCAGGAGAAAGCTGTGCTCCAGGTCGGCCACGACCAGCAGCGCTTCGAGTCGGCGGAGGACCCGGTCGCTCCGCCAGTCCTTGGCCAGCTCGACCGCGGCGCGGGGCAGGTTTCCTGGATAGCGATCGAGCTTTTCCTCGAACTTCTCGTACAGCGTGAGCGCGTCGGCCACGGAGCCGGCAAAGCCGGCCAGCACCTTGCCGCCCTTCAGGGTGCGCACCTTGTTCGACTGCGACTTGACCACCGTCTCGCCGATGCTCACCTGCCCATCGCCGCCGAGGGCGACGCGGCCGTTTTTTCGAACACCGAGAATCGTCGTGCCGTGGAATGGCATCATAGTTCCCCAAAAGCGTGAACAGTGAACAGTAAACGGGCCCCGCTGCCGCCGCCCGTTCACTGTTCACTGTTTACTGTTCACGCTGTTTGCCTTACGCCCTCGGATGCGCCTGGTTGTACACCTTTTTCAGCCGCTCGACGCTGGTGTGGGTGTACACCTGAGTGGTACTGAGTGACGCGTGGCCCAGGAGCTCCTGCACTGCGCGGAGGTCGGCGCCGGCATCCAGCATGTGGGTGGCAAAGGTGTGGCGCAGCGAGTGCACCCGGAGACCATCGCCACCAATTCCGTCGAACAGCCGGTGTACCGTCCGCTGGATCGCCCTTGGCGTCAGGCGCTTGCCCCGCTGGCTCAGGAACACCGCCCGGCGGTCGGACCCAGATCGGGACACCACCGGCTCGCGCAGGTGAAGATAGCGCCGGAGTGCCAGTACGGCTCGCGATCCCACCGGGACGATCCGCTCCTTGCGCCCCTTTCCCCTGACCTTCAGCTGGTCCGACAGCAGGTCAAGATCCTCGAGATTCATCCCGCTCAGCTCGGAGAGACGTATGCCGGTCGAGTAGAACAGCTCGAGGATCGCCAGGTCTCGGGTGGGGACCAGCTCATCGCCGCCTGCCCGCGACTCGGCCCACTCGAAGAGTCGCCGGGTCTGGTCCTGGTCGAGATAGCCGGGCAGACGCTTGTCGAGCTTGGGGACTCGAGTCGCACGGGCGATGTTGTGGGAGAGGTTGTGATGCTCCTGCAGGAAGCGGTAGAGACTTCTCACCGCCGATAGCGCTCGGGCGGCGCTCCGCTTGGAGAGTCCCCGCCGCTGCATCTCGCCCAGAAAGCCGCGAAGACCCAACCGGTCGACGGACTCCCAACCCCAGCTCCCATAGTGCCGATCGCAAAATTCCGTGAACGCCTCCAGATCGCGACCGTACGCCTTCACCGTGTGGGGTGAGACATCGCGCTCTTTCTCTAGGTGTTCCAGGTACTCCGTAACTTCACTGCGCTGGGACATAAAGCTCCGCTTGCGTGTCTATCTTGTTTCATCTGCGGCCAAATCTTTTTCCTGTTGTATCCCAGTCTCTTCGAGCCAATTGGTGAACTCTGCTTGCGCCCGCTCGACCAGCAGCTCCTTCTTGCGGTCCTTCTTTACCTTCCGCGGCAGCGGCTCCAGTAACCCGAAATTCGCGTTCATTGGCTGGAAATGCTGTGCATCGGCCTCGGCGAGATACCGGTACAAGCCCCCCAGCATCGTCGTCGGGGGTGGTACCACGATGGGCAATCCCTCGAGCCGCCGCCCCAGGTTGATGCCCGCAAGAATGCCGGTCCCCAGCGACTCGGTGTAGCCCTCGACTCCGGTCATCTGCCCGGCGAAGAAGAGAAGGTCGTCGTCCCGAGCCGTGAGACCAGGCCCGAGGGCGGCAGGACTATTCAGGTAGGAGTTCCGATGAATGCTGCCATAGCGCAGGAACTCCGCCGCCTCGAGTCCCGGTATCATGCGGAACACCCGCTGCTGTTCCGGAATTCGAAGCCGGGTCTGGAAGCCGACCAGATTCCACATCTGGCCGGACTTGTCCTCCCGCCTGAGCTGTACCACGGCGTACGGCTCCCGCCTGGTGCGGGGATCGGCCAAACCGACTGGCTTCATCGGCCCAAAGCGGAGTGTCTCCCGCCCCCGGCGAGCCATCTCTTCTACCGGGAGGCATCCCTCGAAGTACGGCACCGTGTCGAACTCATGTCCTTGATACTGGTCGCCCTCCAGCAGCGCATCGATGAACCCCTCATACTCGGCGGCATTCATCGGCGCGTTGAGGTAATCGTCTCCTCCTCCCTTTCCATAGCGCGATAGGGCATAGAGCCGGGTCTGGTCGAGGGATTCCGCCGAGACAATCGGCGCGATCGCGTCGTAGAACGACAGCGCAGAGGAACCGAGCCTCGCGACAATCGCCTCACTCAGTCGTTCCGACGTGAGTGGGCCGGTCGCGACTACGCCCGGCGACGCCAGCTCGGTGGCTTCCCGCCGCTCCAGCGTGATGTTGGGATGCGCGGTGATTCGCTCGTGAACCGTCTGGGAAAAGACCTCGCGGTCGACGGCGAGGGCGGTGCCTCCCGGCACCCGCGCCAGATCGGCGCAGGGAAGGAGCACGCTCCCCAGAGATCGGAGCTCCGCCTTCAGCAGTCCATGTGCGTTGGTGAGATCGACCGATTTGAACGAGTTGCTGCAGACAATTTCGGCCAGCCGGTCGGTGTGGTGTGCGGCGGTCCTGGTGCCCGGACGCATTTCCTGGAGCGTTACTCGAAATCCTCGTTCCGCCAGCGCCCACGCCGCTTCCGAGCCGGCCAGCCCACCACCAATCACGGTGACGTTCACCCCAAGGCAACCTCTTCCGGCTCGGCGATAACGATACGATGGCGACACTTGAGGCAGGTCCGGCTCTCCCCTTCGGCCTTGCTGAGCTTCTTCTCCATGCCGAGCCAGCCGCAGGCGGGACAGGTCTCCGGAACCGGGCGATTCCAGGTGGAGAAATCGCACTCGGGATAGCGGAGGCAGCCCCAGAACGATTTGCCCCGCTTGGTCCGGCGCTCGGTGAGATCGCCGGTCGAGCACTTGGGGCACTTGAGTCCCATGGGGATCGACCGGGTGCCCTTGCAGCTGGGATACGTGGTGCACGCCAGGAACTCGCCGAACCGGCCGGTCTTGATCACCATCGGCGAGCCGCAGAGATGGCATTTCTCATCGCTGGGCCGGTCGGGCACCTTTGCCTTCTTGAGCGACTTCACGTAGTCGCAGGTCTCTTTGTACTTCACGCACGCCAGGTACGGTCCGAACCGACCGGTTCTGAGCTCGATCGGCGAGCCGCACTTGGGGCAGCGCTCCTTGGCCAGCTCCTCGGGGTTGAGGCCGTGGGCGTCCGCCACGAGGGCCTTCATGTCGACCGCATCCAGCGCCTTCACGAAAGGACCGTAGAAGTCCTTCAGTACCCGTTGCCACTTGAGCTCGCCATCCTCGATCCGGTCCAGCTCCTCTTCCATCTCCGAGGTGAACTCGACGTTGAAGATCTCGGGGAACTTGCTCACCATGATCTTCTCGACCGTCTCGCCCAGCTCCGTGGGGAAGAACCGCCGTTGGTCGACCTTGACGTACTCGCGGACCGAGAGCGTGGAGATGATCGCGCTGTAGGTAGAAGGACGTCCGATGCCGAGCCGCTCCAGCTCCTTGACCAGGCTCGCCTCGGAGTAGCGCGGCGGCGGCTCGGTGAAGTGCTGCGATGGGGTGATCTCGCGGACCTCCACCCGGTCTCCCACCGCCAACGGCGGGATGGGCGAGAGATCGTCCATCGTCTTTCCTTCCTCTTTTTCCCGGCCTTCGGTGTAGAGCACGTGGAAGCCATCGAAGACCAGCACCGATCCGGTGGCGCGGAAGAGATATTCGCCGAGATCGAACTCGACCACCGTCATGTCGTAGACCGCCGGCGTCATCTGCGAAGCGACGAAACGTTGCCAGATGAGCTGGTAGAGGCGGTACTGATCCGGCTCGAGGTGTTGCTGGACCTGCTCCGGGCGGCGGGCCACATCGGTAGGCCGGACCGCCTCGTGGGCCCCCTGCACCCGGGCGTTCTTCTTCGCGCTGTAGACGTTGGGTGCGGCCGGGAGGTATGACTTCGCGTAGTTCTTCTTGATGAAGCCCCGGACCGAGGCGATCGCCGTGTCCGAGACCTGGGGCGAGTCGGTTCGCATGTAGGTGATCAGGCCGACCGGTCCGTCCTCACCGACATCGATACCCTCGTACAGATCCTGAGCCGCGCGCATCGTACGGCGAGAGGAGAAGCCCAGCTTCTTGGCCGCCTCTTGCTGCAGGGTGCTGGTGGTGAACGGCGCCGCCGGGTTCTTCTTGCGGTTGCGCTTCTCCACCTTTGTAACCACGAACGGGAGGGTGCGAACGGCGTCCACCACGGCGCGGGCGTCGCTCTCCGTGTGGAGCTGCGGCTTGTGCCCACCCACCTTGGCGAGCGCGGCCTCGAAGGTCTGGTTGTCCTTGGCGCAGAGCGCCTCGATCGACCAATACTCCTCCGCCTTGAACGCCCGGATCTCGCGTTCGCGCTCCACGATGAGTCGGAGAGCAACGGTCTGGACCCGTCCAGCCGAGAGGCCCGTCTTGATGCTGTGCCAGAGGATCGGACTCGCCTTGTAGCCCACCAACCGGTCGAGAATGCGGCGGGCCTGTTGCGCATCGACTTTCCGGTCGTCGATCTCCCCCGGATCCCGGAGGGCCTCCTGGATGGCCTCTTTGGTGATCTCGTGGAACAGGATCCGATGGGTGGGAACGCCGGCCTTCAACTGGTCGGCGACGTGCCAGGCGATCGCTTCACCTTCCCGGTCAGGGTCGGTGGCGAGATAGATGGCCGATGCGTTCTTGGCGGCCTTCTTGAGCTCGGTGAGAGTTTTGGTCTTTCCTTTAATGGTGACGTACTTCGGCTCGAAGCCGTTGTCGACGTCTACACCAAGCTCTCGAGTGGGGAGATCACGGACATGGCCGATGGTGGCTTTCACGTCGTAGCCGGAGCCGAGGTACTTCCCAATGGTCTTGGCCTTGGTGGGCGACTCGACGATGACCAGGGCGGGCTGGCCGTTCCGCCCGGCGGTGCGTGCGCCGTTGTTCTTGGCGCGACTCACTTTCCGGGCAGCAGGACGTGCCGGGGCAGAGGCCTTAGCGGCGCCGGTGCTCCGCTCAGGGCCTCTCCTTCCCGTCTTTCCTGACTTTCCCGACCTTCCCGTCCTTCGCTCTCTCGTCGCCATAGTCTCAGTGTAAGTACCCCGGTCACCCGAGGATCAAAGTCAGCGGTAGCAAGAAACCCGCTCCTCCCCGCCAAATGCAAGCATGCGCCCTAGGCCCCCTGCCGTCCAAACCACCCGCCAAACTGGCGGGCCACATTCATGACCTCAGCGGCTACCGCCTCCGGTGATGCGCGTTCGGCATCAATCTGGTGGTCTGCCAGCCGGTAGAATGGCTCTCGCTCTTCCAGCAAGGCGAGCATCTTCTGGCCCGGGTCGCCTCCGGCTAGCAAGGGATGGGCCTCGCCCTTTTCCCGTCGCTTCATCGCGGTGGCCGCCTGGCACTTTAAGTAGATAACCAGGCTGGTCTGCTTGGCCGCCTGGAGTTGGCCCGGCTGGGCCGCCCAACCTCCCCCCGGTACGATCACGCAGGGATCCCGGGCCTGCGCCGCCTTCACGGCATCGCGCTCCATCTCCCGAAATCTCGATTCGCCGACCATCCCGAAAATCTGGATTACGGGCATACCCATTTCGCGAACCAGCAGAGCGTCGATGTCAATCACAAACGTGTTCAGGGCATCGGCCACCAGCTTTCCGACGGTGCTCTTGCCCGAGCCGGGCAGGCCGACCAGCACGATGTGGCGCGGCATCAGCCCTCAGCACCACCGCGCGACGTTGCCCAGCGGGAACCAAGCGACGCTACGTAGCCGTCATAGTTGCGCCGCATCTCGCGCAGGGAGTCGCCGCCGAATTTCTCCAGCATGGCGTCGGCCAGCACCAGCGCGACCACGGCCTCGGCGATCACTCCCAGCGCCGGGACCGCGGTGACGTCCGATCGCTCGCTGACCGCCTTCGCCGGCTGCCCTGACTGGAGATCGATGGTGGGGAGGGGCGACATCAGGGTGGAGATCGGCTTCATCCCTACCTTAACAACTACCGGTTCCCCGGTGGTTATCCCGCCCTCCAAGCCCCCAGCGTTATTCGTGGGCCTGCGAAACCCACCCCTAGGATCGGCTGTGGCTGGCGCACCTTTACCTTGACGGCTTATACCTTCCCCGCTGCCCCGCTGCCCCACCGCCCCGCTTTCTATCGGATCATGCACCTCCGATCCGGGACGGCGCGCTGCTTCGAAGCCCATGCCGATCTCCACCCCTTTGACCGCGGGGATCGACATCAGCATCCCCGCGAGTCGACCATCGAGCTTCCGGTCCCAGATCACGTGACTCCCCAGACCGACGCAGACCCCGCGCGCTATCACTTCGACCTCTCCTCCCAGCGTGTCTCCGGCCTGCTTGGCGGCGTCGATTCGCCGAACGATCTCGGCTTCAACGGCAGGATCGAGCACTCGAACTTCCGACCGATCGGATTCCGGATTGAGTGGGACCGGGAGCTCAGTGGTGGGCACTCGGACCCCACCGATCGAGGTCACGTGGCTTCCGATCTCCACGCCGAATTCGTCGAGCAGCCGTCTAGCCAGGGCCCCGGCCGCCACTCGTGCCGTCGTCTCGCGCGCGCTGGCCCGCTCGAGGATGTCCCGCGCGTCGAGCCGATCGTACTTGAGCACACCGGCCAAGTCGGCGTGGCCCGGGCGTGGACGGGTGACGCGCCGACGCCGAAGCTCGCCGACAGCGCCGGCGGCTTCGGGTGCCATGACGTCTTCCCAATTGGCCCAGTCGCGGTTGGGAATAAGCATCGCGACCGGAGATCCCAGCGTCTCACCGGCACGAATGCCGGAGATCCATTCGACCTGGTCGCGCTCGATCTTCATCCGGGCCCCCCTGCCGTAGCCCTGCATCCGGCGGAAGAGCTCGTGGTTTACCCAGTCCGCCGAGACCGGAAGTCCGGCGGGAAGGCCCTCGACGATGGTCACGAGGGCTTTGCCGTGCGATTCGCCTGCGGTAAAGAATCGGAGCATCACGACAGGTCCTGATGGAGGCTGCCTCGCCCTGATTCTAACGAACGAGCCCGGCCGGTGCCGGGCTCGCCGTTGTCAACGATTGTCCGACCGCGTCCTCATTCCGGGGTCACGCCGTCGTCGATGATGCGGGGCGTCACCAAGATAATCAGGTCGCGCCGGTTCTCCCTGTTGGTGCTGAAGCTGAACAGCTTACCGATAATCGGCAGACCGGACAGCAGCGGGATGCCGGCCCGGCCGTTGGTGACCTCGGTGACGGTCAGTCCGCCGATGACCGCGGTCTCACCGTCGTTGACCAGCAGCTGGTTTTCCGCGCGCTGGGTCTGGAAGGTGAAGCCCAGGTCGGTGGCGGCGAGCGGCTGAATCGACGACCGCTCGGTGTGGAGCTCCATACCGATCTGGCGATTGCTGGTGACGTGCGGCGTCACCGTCAGCCGGATACCGGTCTCCTTGAAGGTCACGCTGGCCTTCGCGTCGGCGCTGTTGGAGCTGGCGTCGATGACGCGTACCGGCGTCTCCTCACCAACGAGGATGTCGGCCCGACGATTATCCAGCGTTGTAATAACCGGCTCCGCCTGAATGTCCGACAGGTCGGCCCGCTCGATGGCGCTCAGGAACGACGTCAGGCTGAAGCCGCCGAGAGCGGTGGAGAAGACCAGGTCGATGGCTGAGCTCGCGACGACGCTGCTGGCGTTACCGACGCCCGCGACCGCATTGCCGCCGAGGTCGACCACGTTGACCTCCGGCTCGTACCGCTTACCGGTCTGCGGATCGCAGCAGCGCTGGACCACCTTGTTGAAGAACTGGTTCTGGTTGCCCAGGTCGTACTTGACGCCCAGCTCCTCGATGTCGGTCCGGTCGACGAACACCAGCTTCGCCTTGATCGAGACCTGCGGGGTGCGAACATCCAGCCCCTGCACGAACTCGGTCAGGCTGCCGATCTTGCTGCGGGTATCAGTAATAATGAGGGAATTCGAGTTCTCGTCGGCGATGACCTTGCCGCGACCCTTCGTCAGACTCCCCTCGATGCTCTTGGTGAGGTCTTTGGCTTTGGCGTAGTTGATCCGGACGACGTTGGTCTCCAGCGGTTCGAGGGAGTCGAGCGACGCCAGAGCCGACGGATTGTCTACCCGGATAATCCCGCCGGCCATCTCCTGGGCGGAGAGCCCCTGGGCCGACAGAATGGCCTGGAACGCCTGGGGCCACGGCTGGTTGCGGATTTCAGCGCTGACTTCGCCCTTGATGTCTTTGCCCAGGATGATCGTGCGGCCGCTGAAGGCAGCGAAGCCGGCGACGACGTCAGCGATATTGGCGCGGTCCCACACCACCGTAATGCGCGGCTCTTCAGCTGAGTTGGCGCGGACCAGCCGGCTGGCGGGCAAGCGCACTTCCGGCTCGCCACGCGAGGCGGACTTGGTCGCGGACTTGGCCTCGGCCTTGGCCGGCTGAGGATCGTTCGACGACCAGGCCAGGAACGACTGGTCGGTCCCGAAGGAGACTCGGATCGCGTCGGCGACTCGCTCGACGTGATAGTCCATCGCCCGGTCGAGATCCATCACGACCCGCACGACGTTCGGCGCGAACTGAGAGTAGCGGAGGTTGAGCACTCCACCGCGCCTCACTCCATCGTAGAGACTACCCGAACTGCCCTTGAGCTTGGCGCCCACGACGTCGAGCACCAGGCGGTTAGGGTTCTGCAGCATGAAGTCGCGAACCTCGACGGCTCCGCGCACATTGACGATGACGTCGGCGCGTCCGGGTGATGGCTGGACACTGACGCCCGTGACCTCTCCGCTCGCGGGGCCGTCCGCGTGGGCCGCGGAGGTCACTCCGAAGATCGCTGCGGTGGCGACCATCAGGCGATAGAATCGGGTCATGGGGTTACGTCCTCCTGCTTCCGGAGCGAAAGGGTTTCTTGCCGTTCAAAGCCAAAGTCCTCGATCATGAATACCACGTCCCGGTCACGGATCTGCACCAGTCGCGAGCGGCCGAGCTGGTCGCCGGCACGGAGCTTATGACGCTTGCCTCCGTCCTTCTCCCGGAACACCGCGACGCTGGCGGCGGGCGTCCGCAGGTTCTGGTAGATCCCTACCAGCTGCAAATCGGCCAACTCCGGGCCATTCTTGGCCATGTTCAAGAGCGAGCTGAACGGATCCCGGGCGGCGCCTGAGTAGGCGAAGGTCTCCCGGGACATCTCCATCTCTTTCGCTTTCTGCACCGAATCGACGTACGCAGGGTCCTGTCCCTGAGCAGCGCTCAAATCGGGCTGAGCAGCGGGGGGCATCGCACTCGCGGACGCAGGCGTTGCCGGTACGTCCGCCGCCGGTGCCGCGGCCGGAGCTTCGGCCCTGGCCGCCTGCTTCATAGTGTCGGACGGCGCGGACTTGGCCGAGGTGGCAGCCACGGTCTGCTGCGGAGCGGCACCACTCTGAGCGCAGGACGTCTGCACCTGGCTTGCGATGAGTTCTTCGGACGGCGGAGTGACCGCCGGCTGTTTCTTCCTTTTCTTCTTGGTCGCCTTCACCACGACCGGCTTGGTCATTTCGGCGCGCACCGAGTCAGCGCAGATGGTGAATTGGACCTGGGCCAGTGAATCGGCTACCCGCCGAGCCTGGCGCAGGCTATCGGTACGGGCGCGCAGAGCCACCAGCTTGGCCTGGGCCGCCTTCTCTTCTTTATCTCCCTTGAGCACCCCCTTGATCTGGGAGCACCCCCCCAGCGCTACGGCGGTCAGGAGAGCGAGCGCGAAGGCATTACGAGCCACTGGCCTCTCCTTCCGGGTTGGGGGACTTCACATAGGTCCGAACCTGAAACCTGGCCTCGAGCAGGACGTCGGTGCTGTCACCCAGCACCTTGGCGGTGGTGCTGTTGGCTGCTGAAATCGACAGATCATAGGGAACGATGATCCGCTGCAGGCTTGCCACGTCGGCGAGAAATGCTCCGATCTGATCGTAGTTCCCGATGACGGACATGTTGTACTTGTAGGTGTCGAACGGCGCCGGCCCCGGCTCCGGGGGCTGGGGAACGACCTGGGACAACGTCACCCCCCGGATTTTGCTCCGGCTGGAGATGTCGTCGAGCAGGTTCGGCACTTCATTCCGCTCGGGCACCAGACGACGCAGCAGAACCAGGCTCGAGCGATAGGTCTCCAGCCGCTTCCGCACGTCCGCAACGGTGCCCTTGGCCAGCTCCTTCTTGGCGCTGTCGGTGGCCGCTTCAAACTTGATGATCGTGTCGCGCATGGCGACGATCCGCTCCCGAGTGCCGGCCAAACCCTTGATTCCCACAGCCTGGATCACGGCCCCGGTGTACGCGATGTAGCCGACCATGCCTGCCAGCAGCAGGGCGAGGAGTGGTGTCGTTTTCGGTCCGGAGAGCTCCATGGCTTACCTCACCGACTGGCTAAAGGGAGCCGTGCGGATATAGGCGGAGTCGGCTCGGTTGTAGGTGGCCTTGATCGAAAAGGCGGTCACCGGCCGTTCTTTCTCCACCACCGTCTGCGCTGAGACCGGCGTGACATCTACGATCCAGGGAGACGCCTCCAGTTGGCGGAGGAATCGGGTATACGCCTGGATATCCATGGTGCGTCCGTTGATCTGGAACGCCAGGCCCGGCGGCGCCGCAGCGGCGCTATCGGCAGTGCTGTCGGCCTTGCCCGCCGCGCCGGCCTTACGCTTTGCCGGGGCCTGAGCTCGCGCCTGGGCCGCCGCGGCGTTCGGGTTCACCGCGGTGACACCGAGATCGACCAGCCAGGTGTACGCCGGGAGCGCCTTGGTGATTTCGTCCAGCAGGTGAGGCCAGATGTACCGATCGCCATCGACCCGGCGAATGACGGTGATCTGGGCCAGCAGCGAGTCGCGGATCTTTTCCTGCCGGCGCTTGTCCGCGAGGAATGCCTTGAACCGTCGGTTCTCACTTCTGGCCTGCTCCAGCCTGGGCTCGAGCACGTAGAGCTGCCGCAGATTGTTGAGGTAGATCAGCCCGAGGCCGGCCACCACGCAGACCCACGCGCCGACGGCCGCCATGAGGAGCGGGTCCTTCACTTTGGTGGCCAGCTCGCGCAGTCCGCTCAGGCTATCGAACAGCCCCTTGAGCGAATTGCCGCCGCGCTTGCGCTTCTGGCCGGGCCGTAGATTGACGGTGATCATGGATGACGGATCCCTGGGGTCGGGGTCAGGCTGCGGTGCGCAGCGCGAGGCCGATCGGCAACATCAGCAGGGGAGCGACTTCGTCCACCTGCATCGAGTCGAAGACGCCGTCTGCCACCTGCAGCTTCTCGATCGGATTCGCCAGTTGGACCGGAACCTTGAGCCGATCGCCCAAGGCCCGGCTAAGCCGCGGAATTCTGGCGCCGCCGCCGGTGACGAAGATCCGACCGATACCGCCGGCCGACCGGCTCGCCGTCTGCAGAAACGCTCCGGCCCGCTCGATGCCTACGGCCAGTTCCTCGGTTCGGGTCTGGAGAAATCCCTCGGGGATCTCACCCGATGAGCCGCCCTGCAGGAGCCGCTCCGCCTCTTCGGCCGATTGGCCCCGCTCCCGCTGAAGGTCCTCGCGAAAGCGCCGGGTGCCGACGGGAATGTCGCGGGTCAACACCGGAATGCCGTCGTCCAGGATGTAGATGTTGGTGGTTTCGTGACCAATATTGACCAGACCGACTACCCCATGCATCGCTTCCGGGTAGTTGACCTCGAAGGCGTTGTGGAGCGCGAAGGCGTCCACGTCGATGATGGTGGGCTGCAGGCCGACATCGGCCAGCAACGAAAGCTTGTGATCGACCAGCTCGCGCTTGGCCGCGACCAGCAGAACCGTCATCTGGAGGCCCTCGCCGTCCGGATCGAGGATCTGGAAGTCGAGCTCCACGTTGTCCATGTCAAACGGAACGTGCTGCTCGGCCTCCCAGCGAATAACCTCGCGGGCGTCGGCCTCCTGCATGCGGTCCATGGTGATCTTCTTGACGATGACGTCGCGCCCACCGACCGCGGTGACGACCTGTTTGGTCTTGACGCCGGCCGATGCCATCAGATCCTTGATCGCCTCGGCTACCATGCCGGGGTCCATGATCTCCCCCTCGACGATGGCGTCGTTCGCGATCGAGGTGAACGCCACCTTGGTCAGGACCGGACCACCGGAGGCGTGCGAGATCGCGACGAGCTTGATCAGGCCACTCCCGATGTCGAGCCCGACCGTCATCGCCTTGCGCCCGAAGAGTCCCATACGTTTCCACAGGTTAAGGAGGCGTCAGGAAATCTCGCCGTCAGAGGGCAACCGATGTGCCACACAAATTGCAGTTTGGTAATCGCTTACGCCGGGGCCATTTAACCTGGAAAAAATCACTCCGCTGCAGCGGCTCCGGCGCCCAGCATCTTCTCTTTCGCAAGCGGTCTCTCGGGATGCAGCAGTGACACGCCAACGAACAGCGATACTGCAACTTCTGGCAGTCAGTACAGTTGCAGCCACGGCCGATCCCGCAGCGGTGCGACTACTGCGACTCCACTCGCGGAATCCGGCAGCAGATGCA
>JBKPAO010000172.1:0-27950 GCA_046726475.1 Gemmatimonadota bacterium
ATCGCCGGAGGAATCTGCGGCCGCAGCCGCTCGACCTCGGCCTTGACCCGCTCCGCCACGGCGACCGTGTTGGTGCCCGGCTGGCGTTGAACGGCGAGAACGACTGCCCGCTGTCCATTGAACCAGCTGGCGCGCTTGGTATCCTGGATGCTGTCGACTACCCGGCCCAGATCACGGAGCCGGACCGGCGCCCCATCCCGATAGGCCACCACCAGGGCGCCGAAATCGGCCGCGTTAGTGAGCTGACCCTGGCTTTCCACCGCGTATGCCTTGTCGGTACCCCACAGAATGCCGGTCGGCAGGTTCACGTTGCCGTTTTCCACCGCGGTCGACACCTCGTCGATCCCGATGTTCCGGGACGCGAGCTGTTGGGGATCGATCTGGATCCGCACCGCATACTTCATGGAGCCGAAGACCTGCACCTGCGCCACCCCGTCGATGGTGGAGAGGCGCTGGGCCAGGAAAGTCTCAGCGTACTCGTTGAGCTGCGGCAACGGCAGCGTGGTGGTGCGCAGGGCGTAGTAGAGGATCGGTGACGACGACGGATCTACCTTACGAAAGCTGGGTGGCAGCACGTCCCGGGGCAGCTGCCGCTGTGCCTGGGAGATGGCCGCCTGCACATCCTGCGCGGCGGCATCGATGTCGCGACTCAGAGCGAACTGCAGAGATATCTGAGTACTGCCCTGGGTGCTGGTGGAGGTCATCGTCTCCACCCCGGGGATGGTGGAGAACTGCTTCTCCAGCGGGGTAGCGACCGACGACGCCATGGTCTCGGGACTGGCCCCCGAGAGGCTGGCCGAGATCGAAATGGTCGGATAGTCCACCGCCGGCAGGTCACTCACCGGAAGCTGGCGGTAGGCGACGATCCCGAAAATGAGAATGCCGGCCATGACCAGCGTCGTCATGACGGGCCGGCGGATGAACAGCTCGGTGAAATTCATAACGCCCCCAGCCGCGACGTATCTGCTGCGGCCTTGATCTGAACCTTCGATCCCTGCCGCAGCCGGAGCTGCCCGTCGGTTACGACGCGATCCCCCGGCTGCACATCACCATTCACGATGGCGTAATCCCCGGCTGTCCGGCTGACCGTCACCGCCCTGGTTGCCGCCGTGCTGTCCTTCTGAATCACGAAGATGAAGTTGCCTTGCTGCCCGGCGACGACCGCGGACGCGGGCACCACCAGCGCATCGGGCTCCACATACAATTGAAGCCGGACGTTCACGAAAGCGCCGGGCCATAGCGCCCCGTCATCGTTGGGGAAGCGGCCCTTGAGCAGAATGGTGCCGGTCGCGGTGTCCACCGCGTTGTCGACAAACGTCAGGGTCCCCTCGCTGGGGTTCTCGCCGCCTCCTACATCCGCGCGTACCACGATCTGCTTGCCGAGATGGTCCTGGATCAGCGGAAGGTTGGGCGCGGGAACCGCGAAGCGCACTAGAATCGGGCGGATCTGGTTTATGGTGACGAGCGGTTGAGTCGTGGTAGTCCGGACCAGGTTGCCCTCGCGAATCTGCAGGCTGCCGGTCCGTCCGCCGATGGGTGCCCGGACGGTCGCGTACTGAAGATTGAGCCGGGCCTGGTCTACTGCTGCCTGACTGCCCTCCAGGGTCGCCTTCGCCGCGGCGGCCGTGGTCTTCGCCTCCGCGTACTGTTGCGCCGTCACATACTGTTTCTCCGCCAGCGCCTGGAAGCGAGCCTCGTCCTGAGCCGCATTGTCCGCTTGCGCGCGATCCCGGGCCAGGGCCGCCTCCGCCTGATTCAAGGCTGCGCGGTAAGGCCGGCCGTCGAGCTCGAACAGGATCTGGCCCGGTTTCACCTCGTCGCCTTCCCTGAAGGCGATCCGGCGCAGCGTCCCGCCGACCTGAGCCTGCACCGCCACCGTCTGGATGGGCTCCACCGTTCCGTTGGCTGACAGCTCGAACGGCATCGTGCGCCGCTCGGCGGTGGCGACGGTCACCGGGACTCGGGCCGGCGGCACTGGATCCTTCTTGGCGCAGGCTACGCCCAGCAGACAGAGGGCCACCCTAACGGTACGGAGCCGAGGAGAAATGGTCTTACGCATCATTGTGGTGTCGTGTCAGAGGCGGTCGGTTTGAGCCGAAGCGTACTCCCGCCGGTCGGGTCCAGGACGCCGGAGTCGTGGGCCAGCTGGGCCAGCGAAGTATTCCACTCCAGACGGGCGAGGACCTGCTGCGCCCGAGCCCCCGCGAGAGCTGATTGCGCCGACAGGAGGTCTAGCACCGATCCAACTCCAGCCTTGTATCGAGCCAGCGCAACCTCGTTCGATTGCTCGGCGCTGGTAACCAGAATCTCGGAAGTGCGCACCCGCCGAGTCGCAGTCCGAAGCGCCTGGTACGAGCTGAACACCTGGAAGACAACCTGCTGGCCCAGTGCATCCGCCCGGGCCCCTGCCGCCTCGGCCAGGGCCGCCGCTTCCTGCTCGTCGTAGACCCGGGAAAAGCCGGCGAAGATCGGAATTTGCAGGCCAAGCGAGATGGAGTAGTTGTTTCCGCCCTGCGGCAGCGACGAGGTGTACGTCCGTCCACCGTTTCCGTTCAGTACCAGCGAGGGGAGGCGCTTGGCCCGCGCCACGGAGATTTGAGCCCGGGAAGACTCGAACTCGGCGCGGGCCGCTGCCAGGTCGGGACGCTGCTCGACCGCACGGGCAATCAGCGCGTCGACGCTGTCCACCAGTTGGGAGACCGGCAGTTGCCCCGCCGCGGAGTCGATGTCGTAGGGAAGGTTGGCCGGCAACCCGAGTGAAAGGGCAAGGGCGCCACGGGTCGTCGCCACGTCTCCCTCGGTGGTCTCGGCGGCGAGCTCCGCCTGAGAGGCGGCGGTGCGCGCCTGAAGTACGTCGGCAATGGTTGCGACTCCTACCCGCCTCCGCTCCTCGGCCGCCGCTAGGCTGGTCTGCGCCTCTCGAGCGGTGGTTTGTTGTGCCTGGAGCAGCGCCCGGTTGGCAATGTACTGGAAATATGCCGTTTGGATCTCGAGCACGACGTTCTGGAGCGTCGCGTTGTGCGTGTAGTTCGCAGCCAACAGCGCGTCGCGTGCTGCTCCCACGTTCCCGGAGCGGCCACCGAAGTCAAACAAGAGGTAGGTGAGATTCAGGCTCGGGCTGAAGACCCATTGGCTGACCGCGCTCCGCCCCTGGGAGGCCACCGTCTTCAGCCGAGCCTCCGCGATCTCTGCGTCTATGGTAGGAAAGTACGCCCCGCGCGACGACCCGTATGTCGCCGCCGCCGCCCGCGCGTTGGCCCAGGACACTCGGGTGGCGGGGTTGTTACCCAATCCGAGGTCGATCACTTCGGCGAGAGTGAGGCGGCTGATCCGCTCATGCAAGTCAGCCGGGATCGGCGGAGTCCTCCCGCTCGAGTCCGCGCGCTCGCTCTTCGCTGGGGGTGGTGTCCAGGCCACCTTGGGGGAGGGAGCCGTTCCGGCAACTCCATTCACCGATGGGGGTCCGGTGCAGCCCCATATACCTGCCAGCAGTAACCCGGCAGTGCCGGCTAGCCGCTTCATCACTGGAGAACTTCAGTCTTGGCCAACCGCTCGTCGCGGGTCGCCTGCCAATGGGCCAACGCCTCTCTGATCGTCCGCGACATGTAGGCATAGGCCTCCTCGAACTCTTCTAGGCGGTCCAGGACTTCCCGGCTCCGGATGGGGACGCTGGTTCGTGCGGCGGCGATGGCAGCATGGAACTGTTCCCACCGGGCGATGCGCTGGGCCATGGTGTTTTTGAACAAATCGGGAGGTACCAGGTAGTAATCCCGCCGGTCTGCCGGCCGGCTGATCCGTTCTAGTACTCCACGCTGCTCCAGGAGCCGCGCATTGGTGCTGACACTCGCTTTGCTCACCCCCAGGTCGGCGGCGATCTCGTCGAGTGAGAGGGCGTCCTCAGTGACCAGCAGCAGCCCAAAGATTCGACCCGCGATCCGAGGCATTCCATCGGATTCCAGGGCCAGTCCCATTCGCTCGATAAACTGCGCTATCGGTTCGTTCATTCGGGCTCCTCGCTCCCTCTCCAGACGACGAGGTGAAGCGAAAGTTAATTCGTTCAATATCAACTTAACGCATCGCGGCGGGTGGGATTGGAAGCAGTAGAGGCGGTATTCAAGACTTCCGGCTGGCGAAGTGCTCCCGGAGCAGAGTGGCTTCCTCGCTCACGACCAGCACGGCGAGCCGGGTTTCCCGGACCAGGAGCAGACATCCCAGGATGAGTCCCAGCACTCCGATAAACCCTGCTCCGACAGCCACTAACTCCAGGGTGGCAGCCAGCGATTGCTGGGGAGCCGCGGACACTCCGGCACCCAGCAGCGAGGTGAGGGCGGCCCCGGCAAATGCTCCGAGCGAGGCGTAGAACAGACGGAGCGCGCTGAGTAGCATGAGGGCGCGCTGCTCCGAGCTGGCGAGCTCCTTAAAGCGGAGCGGCGTGAAACGGTCGGGGATTTCGGCGGGGGCCTCCAGTTGCGTTGCCAAGGCCCGAGCGCGGTCGACCGCCCGGGCGAGCCGGTTGCTGGTACTCAGGACCAAAATGGACGAGGCATTGGTCAACACCGCTGGAGCCACGATGAGCGACAGGGCCGCAAAAGGGTTGGGCTCGGACATGCCTGAATATGAGTGGAGCGCGCACCCTAGTGACAGGCGCGCGCTCGGTCAATCCGGGAGGTGAGTCTCAGCTACCCAATCGAATCCGCTCGATCCGCTTGGCCTTGGCTTGAGGATTGTAGACTCGGAGGCTCACAATCTCCCCGTCCTTGTACCCCTTGAGCGCGCTCCGGAGATCGGCCACCGTCTTCAACGACTTCCCCTCGACCTCGAGGATGATGTCCGGGGCACCGCCATTTTCGCCGTCTACGATTTCACCGTAGGCCGGGCCGCCGGGTGTCACGTCGGTGACCAACAGTCCCTTTTGGCCCGCCGGCAGGTCGAGTTGCTGGATCGCATCCTGATCGACCGGTTGAACCGTCACCCCGAGCAGATCGATCGATGCGGAGCTGTCGTCGGCGGAATTGGCGCTGCTGTCGGCGTCTGCGCTCCCCCGCTTGGCAACATCACGCGACGCCACCTCCTGGAGTGGAATCTCGTAGGCCTTGCGGACGCCACCCTTGCGGGCGACCTCGACCTTCACCTTCTCTCCCGGCTTGCGGAAGCCGACCTGCTGCTGCAGCTGGCCGACGTACTCGACCGGCTTGCCATCGATCGCGATGATGATGTCTCCCGGCTCGATACCGGCCTTACGGGCCGGCGAGTCCTCGGTGAAGTCCTGCACCAGGACTCCGCGAACATCCGGCAAACCGACGTATGCCGCGTCGTTCGGCGTGGCATTCTGGACGCTAACCCCCAACGCCGCCCGGTGAACTCGGCCACCGCTGATGATCTGGTCCATCACCTTGTGCGCCAGGTCGATGGGAATCGCGAAGCCATACCCGGAGTAGTATCCGGTCTCGCTGGCAATCGCCGAGTTGACACCAATGACCTGTCCTTCGACGCTGACCAGAGGTCCCCCCGAGTTACCGGGATTGATCGCGGCATCGGTTTGAATGAAGTCTTGGATGCTGCGCTCGGACTGCCCGGGAAGCGCCAGGCTCCGGCCTTTCGCGCTGATGATGCCGGAGGTCACGGTAAAGGTGAGGTTGTCTCCCAGCGGATTGCCCACCGCCAGCACCCACTCACCTACCCGCGCCGCGCCGCTGCTCCCGAGGGGAGCGGGGATCAGATTAGTCGCATTGATCTTGAGAACGGCAAGATCGGTGTTCGGATCAGTGCCCACGACCTTCGCCTTAAACTCGCGCCGGTCGAGCAGGCGCACGGTGACCTGATCGGAGCCGTCCACCACATGGTTGTTGGTCAGGATGTAGCCGTCCTTCGAGACAATGAAGCCGGAGCCGGAGCTTTCCTGGAACCGGGGCTCCATCTGCATTGGGGGCATATTCCGGAAGAACGGTTCAAAGCCGGGAGGGACCTGCATCCGCGGCGTCTGGCGGTCCTGCTGGGGCTTTCGTCCCGACTTGATGTAAACCACGCTTGGCTTCACATGCTCTGCCACCGATGCAAACGCTTCGCTGAGGTTCTGCAGCGAGTTCACTGCGCCGGCAGGAGGGGTCCGGGTCGACGAGACGTCAACGCCTGATGGAGACCCCTGCTGCTGAGCCGCCGACGGGTAGGGCAGGTGCAATAAGCCCGCAGTCAGCAGACCGAGAGCAAAGGCTAATCCGACACCGCCGGACCTGAGCCGGCGAAGCCATTCTCGCGACATATCGACTCCCTCATGAATGACATTCTTCGTGGAGCCTATGTGCTCCGCGGGTATTGTGATGTCTAGAAAGTAGATTTCGTCGCGCTCACCCTCAGCCGGGGCCGGCCAGAACCGCGAGAATCTCTTACAGAGGCGTGAAACGGGGGGCAGTCCTCAACCGTACTGGAGGACAGCGTACTGAGGGACACCCTCCAGTTACTGCTCGCGGTTACCCTCACCGGACCTTGCCTGGCTTCGCCGATCCCGTCATCATCCCGCGCCCGGCCGTCTGTGTCGCAACTTCTCACTATTGGAGTACCTGATGTACCGTTGCACGACGCATCGTCCTACCCTACTAACAGTTCTCGTCTTCGGGGCGCTCGCCGCGTGCGGCGGTGGCAGTAGAACTCTGCCCAGTACCGCTCCCACTCCAAGCAGTGGCACCACCGCTACCCGGGCGGGAGCCATGGCACTCCCGATCTCCGATGCGTACGAGCACGCGGTGGCCCAGCGTACTCGCACCCATTCCGGGGCCCCCGGCCCCCGATACTGGCAACAGTGGGCTGACTATCGGCTGGAAGGTGAGCTCAACCCGGTCTCGAAGCGTATCACGGGCAAGGGAACGGTCACCTACTACAACCGGTCTCCCGATACGCTGACAGTGGTCTACGTACAGCTTCTGCACAACATCTTCGCGCCCAACTCCCGGCATAACACCGATGTTCCCTGGGCACTCGAAGGTGTCGAGCTCGGCAGAGTTGCCGCACAAGGACAGGAGCTGAAGCCGACCGATCACGAAGGTCTGGGCTACCAGGTCGATGGGACGATCATGCGAATCGGCTTACCTCGCCCCTTGCCTCCCGGTGGCTCGGCGGTCTTCGACTTTGCGTGGAGGCTCCGGATCCCTCCCGATGGAGCGCCACGAGGAGGTCAAGATGGCGAGGTGTTCTACATCAACTACTGGTACCCGCAGATGGCGGTCTACGACGATGTGAATGGCTGGCAGACCGATCAGTACCTGGGAAATGCCGAGTTCTATATGGGATACGGAAACTATGACGTGTCCCTGACCGTCCCTGCCGGCTGGCTGGTGGACGCGACTGGACGGCTGCAGAACCCCGCCGAGGTACTGTCGGCTCAGACCCGAGCCCGGTTGGATTCCGCGGCGCACACCAATCGCATCATTCATGTTGTCACTGATGCAGATCGGGAGCCAGGGAGGTCTACGACAGCAGGATCCGGCGGCAAGCTGACCTGGCGTTACCGGGCGGAGAACGTCCGCGATGTCTCCTGGGCGACATCACCCAGATATCTGTGGGACGCTACCAGCGCAGTCGTCGGCGACGCGAATGGAGACGGCCGCGGCGATACCACTGCGATCTACTCCTTCTACCGGCCGGAGCAGCGGATCAGTCACTGGGATCAGAGTGCGCGCTACAGTCAGCACTCCATCGAGTTCTTCTCCCGCTACCTCGCACCCTATCCGTACCCTCACATGACGGCGGTCGATGGACCGACCTCCTGCGGGGGAATGGAATACCCGATGATGACCTGCATCGGCGGACAGTGGGATACCCTCGGCCTGTACGAAGTGACCACGCACGAGATCGGGCACATGTGGTTTCCCATGGTCGTCGGCTCCGACGAGAAGCGGTACGCCTGGATGGACGAAGGCCTCACCCAGTTCGACCAGTCCCAATCCATGGCCGACTTCTTCAAGGGATTTGACGACGAAGCGCGGAACCGAAAGAACTATCTCGATTTCGCGGAGACCGGTGGAGAGGTGGAGCTGATGCACCACGGGGACCGCTATCCCAACTACCCCTCCTACGGCGTGGCCGCTTACTACAAACCGGCCACCATTCTGGTGGCCCTGAGGGGAGTGCTGGGGGAACAGACCTTCGACAAGGCCTATCGGGAATACGTCAAGCGCTGGGCGTACAAGCATCCCTCACCGTACGACTTCTTCAACACGTTTGAAAACGTGTCCGGGAAGGATCTCTCCTGGTTCTGGCGCAGTTGGTTCTTCGAGACCTGGAAGATGGACCAATCGATCGACACGGTTACCACGGATCGCGATTCAGTCACGATCGTTCTCGATAATCGGGGCAAGGTCCCCATGCCAGTGCTTCTGGCGGTGACTCGAGTCGACGGCAGGGTCGACCGTCTCACCCTTTCCCCCGATATCTGGTTGCGTGGGGCACGCAAGCAGATCGTGCGGATCGCCCGGGACCCAGTCGTGCGCAACATCGAGATAGACCCGGAAAAGGAATTTCCCGATCTGGATCGGAGCAATCAGGTCTGGCCGCGGTAGTCGGGGGCTGCCCTCCAGTCGTCAGGCTGGGTGTCTAGGGGTTAGGGTCTAGGGTCTAACGTTCCGGCGGCCGTTTAGGTCGACACCTCGACCCTAGACTCTAGACCAGAGACTCTAGACTCTAGACCCTAGACCCTAGACCTTAAACCCATGCCCCGGGTCCTCATTGTCGCCAACCGCCTGCCGGTCACCGTCCGGGTAACCGAGAGCGGTGTGGTCGAGGTGCAAAAGAGTCCAGGTGGCCTCGCAACCGGCCTGCTCCGGTCCCACGAGCAGTCGGGAGGCCTCTGGATCGGCTGGTCGGGTGCACCTGAGCACCTGACGTCCGAGCAACAAGCCCAGCTGAACGAGCAACTCGCCGGCCTGCGCCTGGTCGGAGTTCCTCTCACCCACGATCAGGTCACCCGCTATTACGAAGGCTTTTCCAACGGCGTCCTGTGGCCCCTGTTTCACTACCTGGTGGATCAGGTTCCACTCCACGTACGCGATTGGGAGCCGTACGTAGAGGTGAACCAGCTTTTCGCCGAGCGGGTGGCTGAGCACTATGAGCCGGGCGACCTCATCTGGGTCCACGACTACCAACTGCTGTTGCTTCCCGACCTGCTCCGAAGACGACTGCCGGAAGCGAGGATCGGATTCTTCCTCCACATTCCCTTTCCCTCTGAGGAGCTCTTCCGGACTCTCCCCGAGCGCGAGCGGCTCCTGCGTGGTGTCCTCGGCGCCGATCTGGTCGGCTTCCATACGCCCGCATACCTGAGACACTTCGCCGCTTCACTCACCCAGCTTCTGGGTCTCACCGTTGACATCGACCGAGCCCAGCTTCTGGACCGGGAGGTTCGTCTCGGTGTCTTTCCGATGGGGATCGACGCCGCGAGCTTCGGCTCTCTCGCGCGGGAGCCAGGAGTGGCTGCCGAAGCCGAGAGCCTTCGCGGCACCGACGGACAGAAACTGTTGGTCGGGGTCGATCGTCTGGACTACACCAAGGGCATCCCGCGTCGCCTCCTGGCGTACGAGCGCATGCTGCAGACCCATCCCGACCTGCGGGAGCGAGTGCGGCTGATTCAGGTCGCGGTTCCTTCGCGGACCGGCGTGGAGGCTTATCAGGAGTTCCGCTCATTGGTGGAAGGTCTGGTCGGGCGCATCAACGGTGATTTTGGGACACCCCGATGGGCCCCGGTTCACTACATCTACCGGGCGATGTCCGAGCCGGAGCTGGTAGCGCTCTATCGGGCGGCTGACGTCATGCTGGTCACGCCGTTGCGTGACGGGATGAATCTGGTGGCTAAAGAGTTTGTGGCCTCTCGAATCGACGACGATGGGGTGCTGGTGCTCAGTGAATTCGCCGGCGCATCCTGGGAGCTCGCCGAGGCAATCCAGGTGAATCCCTATCATCTGGAGGCAACCGCCGAGAGCTACTATCGCGCGCTGACCATGCCGGCCGAAGAACGCCGAGCCAGATTGATTCCGCTCCGGACCCGGGTAGAGACGTACGACGTACACCACTGGGCCAGGACGTTTCTGGAGCAGCTCGAGACCATCACCACCAGGCCGGTTTCAAAGCAGGTCCCGGCCGGCGCCACGGCAGCCCGCCATGCGCTCGTTTCTCGACTGAATGAGACGGAAGATCTCATCGCATTGCTGGACTACGATGGGACTTTGGTTCCGTATAGCGCGACTCCGGAGCTGGCTCGCCCCGATCGCGCCCTCCGCGAGCTGCTCGCTGCGCTGGCAGCGCGGCCCCGGACGGAGGTACATGTGGTGAGTGGACGGGGTCGAGAGACGTTGGAGCACTGGCTGGGAGATCTGCCGGTCGCGCTTCACGCCGAGCACGGCTTCTGGTCGCGCGGACTCGACGGATCCGATTGGGTTCCGGCCGCGGAGCTCGGCGCAGCGTGGCGGGAGCCCGCGCTGGCGATCCTGCGAGAGGTGACCTCCCGGACTCCGGGCTCTCTCATCGAGACCAAATCGGTCGCCCTGGCGTGGCACTATCGAATGGCGGACCAGGACTCCGGCGCGCGCCGGGCCAACGAGCTGCGGCTGCATCTGGGCCAGCTCTTGAGCAATCAGCCGGTCGAAATCCTGGCCGGAAACAAGGTCATCGAGATCAGACCGTACGGGATCCACAAGGGTCACATCGTCCCGCCACTATCGCCCGAGCGCCAGGCGACGACGACAATCCTTGCGATGGGCGATGACCGGACTGATGAAGATCTGTTCGCCGCTCTGCCACCACCGGCGATCACCATCAAGGTGGGGCCCGGCTCCACCCAGGCGCGTTTCCGCATTGACGGCGTCCCCGCGGCTCGCGCGCTGCTGCAATCACTCATCGAAGCCGAGGTGACGAGATAACCCAACCGCCCGGGCTCGTGGTCTTGTTCCTGACCGAGCTCTGGGAGCGCTTTGCCTATTACGGCATGCGCGCCCTCCTCATCCTCTACCTTATCGATACGACGACCGGAGGCCTGGGTTGGAGCCGGGAAAACGCCAGTCATCTGTACGGCTGGTTCAACGGACTGGCTTACCTGACTCCGGTGGCCGGGGGTTGGCTCGCCGACCGGTATCTGGGCACCAACCGCTCACTAATCATCGGTGGCGCGCTGATCTCGGCGGGTCACTTCACTCTGGCGCTGAGCCACTCGTCGATACTCTACACCGGTCTCGCCCTTATTATCGCCGGGACCGGCTTTTTCAAGCCAAACGTGTACACCCTGGTAGGGCAGCTCTACCGCTCGGGAGATCCGCGGCGGGATCCTGGGTTCACGCTCTACTACATGGGAATCAATCTGGGCGCCCTCTTCGGTCCTCTGGCATGTGCCTGGTTGGCTGCCGATCCCCGCTATGGCTGGTCATACGGGTTCGGGGCAGCCGGGGTCGGCATGGTGATCGGTCTCAGCTTCTATCTCTGGACTAGAGGTGCCTGGCTCGGGGACGTAGGCCTCGCCCCCGCCCGGACCCAGACAGGCAGATCGTCCAGCCGCATCGGCAGCCTTTCTCCTGAGGAAAGACGGCGCGTGCTCGCTCTCGCGATCATCACCGTCTTTGTAGTGTTCTTCTGGCTTGCCTTCGAGCAGGTCGGCTCGTCGCTCAATCTCTTCGCAGCCCAGCGCACCGATCGATCGGTGAGCGGCTGGATGGCGGCGCTGGTGCCCCGGCGAGAGATCCCCGCGGCATGGTTTCAGGCGGTCAACCCGCTCTTCGTTCTCGTGCTCGCTCCGTTGATGGCAAGCCTTTGGGCGCGCCTCGGCCGGCGCGCGCCGAACACCGCCACCAAGATGGCCATTGGTCTGTTGTTGTTGGGCGGAGCGTACGTGATCATGGTGGTGGCGGCGGCGGCGAGTGATGGTGGGATACGGGTCAGTCCATGGTATCTGGTCTCGTTCTACTTTGTGTACAGCCTGGGAGAGCTCTGCTTCCTGCCGGCGGGTTTCTCCTTCGTCGGACAGACCGCCCCGGCCAGAATGGCATCGATGCTGATGGGGATCTGGTTCACCGCAAACTTCGTGGCCAACCTGCTCGGCGGGTATCTGGCCGGGACCATCGACCAGATCGAACGCGGAGAGCTGTTTCGAGTGCTCGGTGGCGAGGCCGATTTCTTTTTGATCTTCGTGGTGTCGTGCCTAACGGCGGGAACGCTGCTTTGGCTGCTGCTCCCGGTTGTCAGGAGTCTGATGGAATCTGCTCCAGTACGTTACTCCCCGAGCCCTCGCGAGAACCCCAGCTGAAGTGCTCCGTCAGCCGGATGCGGCCGTCGGGAAGCCGCAGTAGCTCACAGTGTGCGTGCCCACCATCCAGGCGGCCGGCATGGTCGGCCTGGACGTATCGCCAGGCAAGCCGGTCCTCGGCAAGGGTGCCGATCAGGAAGCCGAGCTGTATTACACCGCCGGAATACCTGGCGGAGACCACCGGTCCCTGCTGAGAAAACGAAAAGAGAGTCTCTCGATCGACCTCTCCGTGGCCGGTGGCGGCGACTGGGCGCATGTACACGCCGTCGAGTGACAGCACGTCGGCTCTAGGCGTCCCGGAATCGACCCCAGCGGCGATCGCGCGAAGCTCCTCGAGTACCGGACCGGCGATGTCGTCGGGGCAGCCCCAGTAGTCGTAAATCCCGCCGTCCGCCGCGCTCGACCCGCACACGACGAATACACCGCTTCCGGTGCGGCGCTTGATGCGGCTGGCCAACCAGCCGATGAATCCGCTGTTGTCGGCAGCCTCGGGAAAGTGGCAGCACCAGATGCGGAACCGCTCTGACGCGTTATCCCCGCTCCTCAGCGGAACCAATTGGCTCCAGCCGTTTCGTCCACGGATCAGCGCGATGGCATCCGGCCGTACCCGTGAAGGATCTTCGTCCGGGGCTAGCTCCTGGTACCACCATACGCCGTCCAGCACCTCGACTTCCATCAGTGCGGCAATCCGGCGAAGCCGGTGATCGGTCTCCTCTGGGGTTTCGACGCTGATGTACATCAATTGCCTCAGAAGCTCTGCAGGATAGTTCGCTTCAACTCCCGAATTCTGCGCTCATCGCGCTTGTAGAAGGTCCACTGTTTGATCCGCTTGGGCCGCACCAGGCCGGCGCGGGAGAGCACCTTGAGGTGCTCGCTCGCGGTCGGCTGGCTCACGCCCAGCTTCTCGGCGATGAGGAGCCCGCACACGCCATCCCGCACCAGGTCGCCGTCGACCTGGGGGCGAAAGTGAGATCGCGGAGCCTTGAGCCATTCCAGGATCTGGAGGCGCCGATCGTTGGCCAGGGCGCGCAGTGCTGAGTCTATAGGCATATTGCCAATTTGCTAATTACCGATATTTTCGTCAAGTTGGTTGTCCCCAGTGTCACGTTCAGCCGATCTCTCGAGGAGCCACATGCCTGCCGCTGCCGACTCTCTGGTCGATCACGAGAGGATCGTTGCGACCGAATCGGTGATCCGGCCGCATATTCGCTGGACGCCGGTGGTCGAGTTGGACGGCGCGGATCTCGAGCTAACGCAGGTACGCCTCAGCCTGAAGCTCGAGCTGCTCCAGCACTCGGGATCGTTCAAGGCGCGCGGCGCCTTTGCCAATCTCCTCCTTCGCCGGGTTCCCGTGGCGGGTGTGGTGGCGGCGTCGGGCGGAAATCATGGAGCCGCGGTGGCGTACGCCGCGATGCGCCTCGGCATTCCAGCGACGATCTTCGTACCGGCCATCGCCTCGCTGGCCAAGATGGACCGCATCCGGGGCTACCGGGCAACCCTGAAGGTGGCGGGCGAGTGCTATGCCGACGCGTTGGCTGCGAGCGAGGAGTGGGTGGCGCGCACCGGAGCGATGCCGGTGCACGCGTTCGATCAAAACGAGACCCTCGCCGGCCAGGGCACCCTGGGGCTGGAACTGCAGCGTCAGGCTGCCGATCTCGATACCGTGCTTGTGGCGGTCGGTGGAGGGGGACTCCTCGGCGGGGTCGCTGCGTGGTATGGAGGAACCGTCCGGCTGATCGGCGTCGAGCCGGAGCTGGCACCTACGTTGACCAGAGCACTGGAGGCGGGGCGACCGGTCGACGCCGAAGCCGGGGGACTCGCGGCAGATTCCCTGGCACCCGCGCGAGTAGGCGAGCGGGTGTTCCCCATCGTTCGGCGCTACGTCGAACGGGTGGTGCTCGTCTCCGACCGGCAGATCCGCGAAGCGCAAGAGACGCTCTGGAGGCTCCTGCGAATTGTCGCAGAGCCTGGTGGAGCCGCCACGTTTGCGGCGCTGGCTTCGGGCAGATATCGACCCGATGCCGGCAGCCGTGTCGGCGTGATCGTGAGCGGCGGAAACACCGTGGCGGTGAGCTTCGACCGATAGAGAGGATGTATGCCCGGCATAGAAGCGCGGCTGCGCGAGCTGCAGATCGAATTGCCTGCCGCGACCTCGCCGGTCGCCAACTTCGTTCCCTGCGTCCAAAGCGGAAACCTGCTGTTCGTCTCCGGCCAGATCAGCTCATTTAACAATGAGATCCGCTACGTGGGGAAGGTGGGAGGCGGGATATCGGCCGCCGAGGCGCGAGCTGCTGCGCGTCTGTGTGCGCTCAATGTATTGGCGCAGGCGCGAGCCTTTCTCGGCGAGCTGGACCGGGTACAGCGGGTGTGCCAGGTTCAGGTCTTCGTGAACGCGGTTCCGGAGTTCGCCGAACATTCCGCAGTCGGTAACGGCGCTTCCGACCTGTTGGTGGAGGTGTTCGGCCCCGTCGCCGGCGCCCACGCGCGGTTCGCCGTCGGTGCCGGATCGCTTCCCCTGAATGTCGCAGTCGAGGTCGCGGCGGTGTTGGAGGTGGCATGAAAGCGATTCGAGTCCATCAGCCGGGCGGCCCCGAGGTGCTCAAGCTGGAGGAGGTCCCCGATCCTCGGCCCGGCGCCGGTGAAGCATTGGTCCGGCTCGAAGCCATTGGCGTCAATTTCGTCGAGGTGTATCAGCGGACCGGCCAGTACCGCTCATCGCTGCCGTTCACACCGGGCGCTGAGGGAGCTGGTCGCGTGGTAGAGCTTGGCCCCGAGGTGACCGGATTGAAAGTCGGGGACCGGGTTGCCGGAGTGAACTTCAAGGGCTCCTACGCCGAGCTGGCGGTTGCCCCGGTAGAACGACTGATAGTGCTACCTGAGTCAATTGATGTGAAGCTGGCCGCCGCGGTCATGCTTCAGGGCATTACGGCGCACTATCTGGCAATCTCGACCTATCCCCTGACCAGCGATAGCGAGTGTCTGATCCATGCGGCCGCGGGCGGAGTCGGCCTGCTGCTCTGCCAGATCGCGAAATTGCGCGGCGCCCGCATCATCGGCACCGTGTCAACTCCGGAAAAGGCCTCGTTGGCAACCGGCGCCGGGGCGAACGACGTCGTGCTGTATACCCGGCAGAACTTCGTCGACGAGGTGCGCCGCCTCACCGGCGGCAGGGGAGTACACGTGGTCTACGATTCGGTCGGAAAGTCCACCTTCGACGGGAGCCTGGATTCCCTGCACCCGCGGGGCATGATGGTGCTGTTCGGTCAGTCGAGCGGCCCGGTTTCTCCGGTCGATCCCCAGGTCCTCAACAGCAAAGGGTCGCTCTATCTCACCCGGCCTACGCTGGCAAACTACATCGCAACCCGAGAGGAGTTATCAGCCCGCGCGACCGACCTGTTCCGTTGGATTGCCGAGGGATCGCTCAACGTCCGAATCGACCGCACCTACCCCCTTGCCGAGGCCGCCAAAGCGCACGCCGCGCTGGAGGGAAGGCAAACGACGGGGAAAGTCCTCCTCCTTCCCTGAGTGGACCCCACACCCCCACCCCAGAGACTCGGTTCTTTCTACTTTCCCAATCTGGGCTATTGCACGAAGGAAAGCTCAGGCTGACTTGGGGCGCTCGACTCCACCGCGCTTCACTTCAAACCGGGCAGGCGGCTGCTCCCGCATGGCCGGACCCCGCGCCACCAGTCTGGCGAACTCCCTCACGTACTCCGGAACCTCTCCTCGGATCACCGCCGCTTTCCACTGCCGATGGAGCCCGGTTCGAGTAAGCGGCAGGGCCTCGAGCGTCCCCGCGAGCACGTGCGGCAAGACTGCCCATCGCGCGAGCACGCTGATGCCCATGCCTCCTTTCACCATCTCGACAATGGCTTCGGTCAGCTGAATCTGGCTGAGACGCCGCGGAACGATCCCCGCGGGCATCAGGACCCGCCGGAAAACGGTGCTCTCGCTGGCACGCGCGGTATAGACGATGAGATGCTCAGCGGCGAAGTCCTCAGCGGAGACGTAGGGCCGACTCGCGAGCGGATGGTCGGGCCGCATGACCACCACCAGCTCATCATGAAATAGCGGATAGTATTCCAGCCGCTCGTCCTCGCTGTCGTCGTGGACGATCGCCAAATCGATCTTTCCCCCGAGCAGCGCCTCCATCGGATGACGGGTAGCCTCCGCGACAATCTGAACCTCGACCGCGGGAAACTGCTGGTTGAACGGTTGCAGGACGCTGGGGAGCCAGTGATAGCAGGTGTAACACTCGGTGCTGAGTCTGAGAACCGCACTCCTCCCGGTCGCCAGCCGGTAGAGCTCGTCTTCGGCATCGCGAAGATGCGGGAGTGCTTTGCGAGCCGCTTCCAGAAGGCGCTGACCGGCAGCGGTCGGAACCATCCGCTTGCCGAGGCGATGAAAGAGCGAGACCCGCAGCCGGCCCTCCAGATCCAGCAGCTGATGACTCAAGGCAGACTGTGTCAGATGGAGCCGGGTGCCCGCCCCGGTCAGCGTGCCGTGCTCGGCCACGGCCTCGACCAGGCGCAGGTGACGGGTTTCCAGGATCATCGGAGGCCTTCCATGAAGACCGTTCACTAGATGGGAGATTCTATCTCCTAACGATAATGCCGGTTCCGCTCTCGGGGCCGACCGCGTGATGCGGATCCGTCATACTGTCAAGTAAGGGGCTTCATGCCGCGGCAGGAGCCGCGCGATCCCGACGGCTCGTCGCGCGGCATGGCACTCCTGCATGATCATCACGCGGGCCGTTCGGTAGCTCCGGCGAGGGCTCCGGGTACGTTGTGACCATGGCACCCACGGCCGGCGATTCCCGTCCGGACATCCCACTTCTGGGCGGGATGTTTCTCACCCTAGTGCTCTGGGCGTCGGCCTTCGTGGCAATTCGTCTTGCCATGCGCGAGTATCCCCCGGGCGGCCTCGCGCTGCTGCGGTTTCTGGTGGCCGGAATCAGTCTCGCTCTGTATCAGCTGGTTCAGCCATCCGATCGGATCAGACTGCCGGCTCGACGACACCTGCCCAGTCTCGTGATGACCGGGCTCTTCGGTATCACCCTGTACCACGTCGCGCTCAATGCGGGAGAGCGCACGGTGACCGCCGGCAGCGCGAGCCTCATCGTCAGCCTGAGTCCAATCTTCACGGCGCTGTTCGCCACGGTGTCACTCGGCGAGCGGCTGGGAGCGCTGGGTTGGTCTGGAGTTCTGACTGGGTTCGTGGGTGCGGCGGTGGTGTCACTCTCAGAGCAGGGTACCGTGCGGTTGGGGGCCGGGAGCCTTCTAGTACTGATCGCAGCGATCGCTCAAGCGGTGTACTTCGTTCTGCAGAAGCCGCTCTTGCTGCGCTACCGCCCCCTGGAGGTCACCAGCTATGCGATTTGGTTGGGGACGATCGGGTTGTTGCCGTTTGCAGGAGAGCTGTGGCGAACCCTCGGGCGAGTATCGCAGGAGGCTACCGCCGCGGGGATCTACCTGGGCCTTCTTCCTGGCGCGGCGGCATATCTGTCGTGGTCTTACGTCTTGTCGCGGCTTCCTGCGGGTCGGGCGGCCAGCACTCTGTATCTGGTTCCGCCATTCGCAATCATGATCGCCTGGCTGGTGCTGGGCGAGCAGCCCTCCCTGCGAGCCTTGTTGGGTGGGAGCATCGTCTTGCTGGGAGTTGGCCTGGTGAACTCCAGGCGCTATAGCAGTCTTAGTCCGTGGTGGGGACGGCGGAAGGATCGATTCGCCTCAGCGCCCGCCGAGCCGACGCTGCGATCTCATCGTTGACTTCTTCGGCCATCATCTGTTGCAGACGGGGGACGGCGGCCTTGGCCGCGGGCCCGATCTCCAACAGCGCCACGGTGACCGGAAAGCGAACGGCGGCAACCGGGTCATCGAGGGCCACGATCAGCGCGGGTACCGCAGCCGATGCGGCTGGTCCGAGGCCGGCGATCTCGTAGGCCGCGGCGTTTCGGGTCTGCGGGGACTCTGCCTTGAGGTCCTTGACCCATTGGCTCAGCGGCCGCCCGTCTGCCACCGGCTCCTTGGATTGCACCGGTTTGGCCTGCGCCGACCCGGTGGAGGTCAGTACGATTGCTATAACGGCCAGGAGCCCAAGCACTCGCTTCAACATCGGCATCTCCATCATGAGGGCAGCCCACCAGACCGGCGGGCCCTTTTGGCAATATAAGCTGGCTCTTCGCGTGACCTCATCTCGTCTGACGCAGCGACGCGTACAGCTGGTCCATCGCAATCGAACCGTGTTCCAGGCGAGCCGAGTCGGCGGGATGCGCGCCAACCAGTCCGCGCATCAGGGCGGCGATTCCCGGGGCCTCCTCCCGGCCGAACTTGCCGTCCTTGCAGTCGATGTCGTGGACGATCTCACCGATCGCGCGGAGGGCACGGTCACGCAGGCCGGAGCGCTCCAGCAGAGTCTCGAAGGTGCAGCGGTCACCCTCGTGGGTGTACTCGGCCTCGTACATATCGAAGCGAACCTCGCCCGGTTTCGGTTTGTATGTCCCGGAGCCGCTGAACTTGAAGGTCGCCTTCGAATCGATGAACCGCCGGATGAGCCACGCGCTGGCGATCCGGTCGATGAACACGTCGCTTCGAGTTACCCAGATACGTCCCCGCATCTGCTCGAGCTCTCCCTTTGGCCCGCCCCCAGAACGGCCCAGTCTGGCCTCCGCCTTCGCAATGGCCCGCTCCGCAGTCCTCCGCCCAGGAGCACCGAAGTAATCGATGGCGGCGACCTCGTTGAGGCGGCTCCGAATGCGGCCCAGCTCCGCGGCGAGCTGGGCCGACCTTTCAGCCGACGGCGCTCGCTCGCCGCCTCCCAGCTCGTCGGCCGATGAGGCAATCTCCGCGTACTCGGCATCGCGTTCGGCGGCGAACATCGTCTCCAGCTCCGACCGGGTGATCCCTTCGACGAACTCGGCGAGGCAGAGCGAGGCCTCTCCGCCGTCGGCGACGATCTCCCGCAGCAGCCAGCGAAAGTCCTCCAGTGCCTCCGGGCGGGCTGGCAGGAGATAGACCGAGTTCTTCAGGGCGACGGCCCCGATTCGCTGGAGCCGCCGGCGAACCTTGACCCGGAAGTAATCCGGCTTGGGGGGGATTTGATGCACCAGGAGCAGCCACTTGTCCTCCCGGCGCCGACTCGACTTGACAGATACAGTTGAATCATTCATATAGCAATTGTATCACCGCAATCGTCGAGCGGCAAACCGTTGAGGCCACGATCGATGCTCTGGGTCACTCGATCGCATATCCGAGTCAATCGCGCAGCCACCGGCTGGCTCATCCGGCGCTTTATCGACCCTGAGGCCAGGTTCTGCTTCGTCGAGCCGGCGGAAGTCACCCGGATCCAGCGCCAGTGTTCGGCAATCGGGTTCGACGCTCCCGGCGCGCGCTACCCGCACAAGGATGCGGCCGGACGGTGCTCCTTCGAGGCGCTGGTCGACGAGTACCGCCCGTACGACGGCGTACTCCGGGCACTGGCCCGCATCGTCCACTACGCCGACTTTCCCCAGGAAGGACCTCGGCGCCACCTTACCGACGCGGCTTCGTTCGACACCGTGTCGCTGGTACAGGCACACGAGCGAACTCCAGGCGGCAATGCGGATGCAGTCGGGCTCAGGACCATCTCCCGAGGATTTCCGCTGGTGGCAACTGACGACCACGAAACCCTGGACCGCTGCGCCTTTCTCTATGATGCGTTGTACGCCTCACTCCAGGAGCGAGTCGGCTGATGACACGGAACAGTCTCCTTCGGTTACTCACGGCAGGTCTCGCCGGGCTCCTGCTCCTGGCCTCCTCGGTTGAAGCACAGAATGCTCCGCACCCGAGCGACAGCAGTGCGGTGGCAGCGTACCGGCCGACCGCCGATAGTTTGATCGCCGCCGCAACCCACGATAGCGCCGCGTACACCCGCTTGGGAACGCTGGTGGATACCTACGGCCCCCGCCTGAGTGGCTCGGCCGCTCTGGAATCGGCGATCGACTGGATTCTGGAGCAGATGAAGTCAGACGGCCTGGAGAATGTGCGAGGCGAGCGGGTCATGGTGCCCCACTGGGTGCGAGGCGCGGAATCCGCCGAGCTGGTCAAGCCTCGCAAGACGCGGTTGGCGATGCTGGGTCTGGGAGGAAGTGTTCCCACCCCATCCAAAGGTATAACCGCGCCGGTTCTGGTCGTGAGCAGCTTCGACGAGCTGACCGCCCGGGCCGCTGACGCCAAGGGCAAGATCGTCCTGTTCGATGCTCCCTTCACCAGCTATCGCGAGACGGTACACTATCGGGTCGAGGGTGCGTCGGCGGCTGCGCGGGTCGGGGCCGTCGCCAGTCTGATTCGGTCGGTCGCCTCGTTCTCCATCCACAGTCCGCATACCGGCGTCATGCACTACGACTCGACCGTCGCGCGAATTCCTGCGGCGGCGCTGAGCGTGGAAGATGCCCAGATGCTCCACCGTTTCCAGGACCGGCGCCAACCGGTGGTGCTCACGTTGCGAATGAGCGCTCGGATGCTGCCCGACGCCGCGTCGCGGAATGTGATCGGCGAGATCCGCGGAAGGGAACGGCCCGACGAGGTAGTGGTGCTCGGCGGACACATCGATTCCTGGGACGTCGGGCAGGGCGCGGTGGACGACGGGGGAGGAGCGGTAGCGGCGTGGGAAGCGGTGCGGCTCATGCACCACCTGGGTCTCCGGCCGCGTCGGACGGTGCGCGTGGTGCTCTGGACCAACGAAGAAAACGGGGGGAAAGGGGCGCAGGCCTACCGTGACGCCCACTCTGCTGAGCTCTCCCGCCACGTGCTCGCGATCGAATCGGACAACGGAACCTTCAGCCCCAACGGTTTTCGGTTCAGCGGATCGGACGCCGGTCTGGCGCGAGCCCAACAGGTGGGATCGCTGTTGAGTGGGATCCATGCCGGCAGAATAACGAAAGAGACCCAGTCCCCCGAAGCGGACATCGAACCTCTAGTGGAGCGCGGCGTCCCCGGCCTCGGTCTGGATGTCGACCGCAGCCGCTACTTCTGGTTTCATCACAGTGACGGGGACACTCTCGACAAGGTGGATCCCGCCGAGCTGGCCCGTTGCGTCGCCGCGCTGGCGGTCATGGCGTACGTGGTTGCCGATCTCCCGGACGGACTGCCTCGTACCGCGAGCCGGTGAGCCGGCGATTCCTCGCCTGGCTGAGCCTCGACCGGAACATTGGAGCGGTAGCCGGGGCGGGACTCCTGATGTCGCTGGGCGAGGAGCTCTGGAAGCGATTCCTCCCTAGATACCTCGAGAGCAGTGGGGCCCCGTTCCTCGCGATCGGTGCGTACGGCAGCACCCGGGACCTGCTGGATGGTCTCGCCCAATATCCCGGCGGCTGGGTGGCCGACCGCCACGGCCGGAGGACCGGTCTTCGTCTCTTCATCGGGGTTGCCATCGCCGGGTACCTCCTGCTCGCGCTCGGCCCGACCTGGCAGCTGATCTTCGCCGGAATCGTCCTCACGATGGCGTGGTCCAGCATGGCCAGCCCGGCGATCTTCGCGGTCATCGGTGACGCGCTTCCGCCCTCGCGGCGAGCGATGGGATTCTCGGTCCAGTCAATCCTTCGCCGAATCCCGATCGCCATCGCCCCGGTGCTCGGCGGCCTTCTGATCGCAGGTCTGGGCACCCGGACCGGGGTACGAGTGGGTTTGGGGATCACCCTCGTGCTCGCCCTCGCCACTGAAGCGCTCGTCTCCCGCATCCGGCTCGAGCTTCCTCCTCCGAGCGGCGCGGTCACCATCGCCGGGGTATGGCGCGCCATTCCGGAGTCGCTTCGCGAGCTGCTGGTTTCCGATATTCTGGTTCGAGTCTGCGAAGCGTTGGTGGACGTGTTTCTGGTGATCTATGCGCTCGACGTGATAGGCATCGGAGCCCCGCAGTATGGCATCCTGGTCTCGATCCAGATGACGACCGCCATCCTCTCCTACTTGCCGGCGGCGAAGTTGGCTGATCGGATCGGCCGAAGACCGCTGGTGATCACCACCTTTCTCGCCTTCGCCTTGTTTCCGATAGCGGTAGTATCGGCGCACTCGTTCCCGGGGTTGGTCGCTGCCTTTGTTGTCGGAGGGCTCCGGGAGATCGGGGAACCGGCGCGCAAGGCGCTCATCGTCGATCTGGCCCGCCCCGATCTTCGGGCCCGGTCGATCGGCCTGTATTACCTCGTCCGAAGTGTCAGCATCGCACCAGCGGCGCTGGTTGGCGGACTGCTCTGGCGCATGACGCCGGTGCTGCCATTCTGGGTGGCCGCTGGATTCGGCGTGGCGGGGGCGGTCGTGTTCGCACTGATAGTGGAGGAATCCGCAATCGCTAGAGCATGATCAGTCCCAGTCGGGCAGCGCTGGCGACCGCCTCCGCCCGGGTGGAGACGGCGAGCTTGGCGAAGACCGATGTCAGGTGACTTTTCACGGTATGCTCCGAGATTCCCAGTCTCCCCGCGATTGCCTTGTTCCCCAGCCCCTCCGCGAGCAACCCAAGGATCTCGATCTCCCTTCCGGTGAGAGGCTGCACCGTCCGCTCATCCAGCGGCAGCTGGAGCGGTTGAGCGGGAGTTTCTCCGGCGACCGGTTGCCGGACGACGAGCCCGGCCGCCACCGCGAGCACCGAACTGACGATCTGATCGGTGCTGGCGGTTCGGGCGAGAGCCCCGCGGGCGCCGCTCCGAAAGGCACGCCCCGCCCAGGCAGCGGCCGGTTCATCACCGAGAACCAGCACGGCTGGAAGCCGAGCAGCGGCGTCCGGTGAAATCCTGAGGGGAAGCGCGGGGGACTCACCCGGTTCTAGCGCGAGCACGACGACATCGGGCTCGATCGACACGAGTGCGTCCCCCAGCTCGCCGGGGCGAGCGGTGCTCTCGAAAACCGTTAGACCCTGGTGGCTGGCCAACACGGTAGCGAGACCGACCCGTACCGCGGGTGAGGTGGCTACCACCACGACGCGAGTCACGCAGCCCGGGCACCGATCTCACGGAGGAAGCGGCGTACCCCCGGGACGGGTATTGCGTGGGCGAGGCCCCCGGCGATCAAGGTGTTCATGCCGATGATTTCTCCCGCGACGTTAGCCAGCGGCCCTCCAGAGTTGCCCGGCGCGAGCCGGATGTCGGCTCGAACCCACCGATTCCGCTCGACATCCGCACCTACCTGGTGAACGACTCCCAGTGCCAAAGCGTTCGCGAGACCAAAGGGGTGACCCAGAGCGACCACGATCTGCCCCGGACGCAGCATTCGAAGATCCGCCATCTCCGGCGTGGGCAATCCGCTGGCGGGGACGGTGATTGCCGCAAGATCGGCCTGCGGATCCCACGACCGCACTTGGCCATCCAGCACCTTCCCGTCGGTCAACTCGATCTCAAGGAAGCGACTTCGGGCCACGTGCGCATTGCTGATGATCAGGCCGGTCGAGCTCCAGATAATTCCGCACCCCGTGCTCTCTCTTCCATTTCGGATCTGGACGGTGACGCGAGCGAGTCTCCGAGCGAGTTCCTCCAGCTCGGCGGTCATCTTGATTTCCGCTCCTCGCGGGACGGCCGCTCGCCCACGGTGACGGGAACGGTTTTCCCCGCGCCGGCCCGTACGATTCGGAAGCCTACTTCCTTGCCGATGGTTTCAGAGGCGAGGAAGCCGAGAATGTCGGAGGGGTCGGCCACATCTCGATCATCCAGCCCGGTAATGATGTCTCCCAGCAGAAGGCCGGCCCGATTCGCCGGACCATCGCTCTCCAGGCTGATGATCACCAGTCCCACCCTTGCATCCAGGCCTAGCTGGCGCCGCATCGGCTCCGGCAGTCGAACCGGCTGGACCGCGATCCCGAAATATCCCCGGACGATGCGTCCCCGCTGGATCAGCTCATCCACGATCCGATTCACCGTGGTGTTCGGAAGGGCAAGCGCCGCCGCTCGAGAGAGGCCGGAGGTATTCAGGCCAAGCACCTGCCCACTGGCGTCCACCAGCGGGCTTCCGGAGAATCCGTCATAGACCGAAAGATCGAGGCGGACGAAGCGATCGATCCGGCCGCCGCGCCAGGTCCGCCATTCCCCGCCGACTGCACTCACAATGCCAAGGCTGGCGGTTACCTGAGTTCCCGGGCGACCTACCGCGAGGACCAGCCGACCGACCTGGAGCTGGTCATCCTCGGCGGCCTCGGCGGCCGCCGCGGTCGAGTCAATTCGAAGCACTGCGATGTCGGTGGAAGGATCCCGGCCGGCGAGAACTGCAGCCGTGCTGCTTCCGTCGGGCAAGGTGACCGAGATGTCTTCGTCTCGAGTGATCGTATGGTTTGCCGTTGCCACGATTCCGTTTCGCCAGATCACGCCGGACGAGGGAATCCTTCGGCGGGCATGGATGGCAACGACCGAATGGCTCACTCGGGCAACCGCATCGGCGAGATCGTTCGAGAGCGCGGCCAGGGCTCCGGCTCGGGGGGTGGATGAGTTCATGCATTCCTCTGATAATTGAAGGCCGGCACGGGCCCGATGCCCCTGCCGAGCGTATGATGGGCTGAGAAGTCGGCCCGCGTTATCGGCCGAATGGGGGAGATGGGATCGGACGTTGGGGCGATCTGCCGCGACCACTTTGCTGCGCGAAACCGGGACCTGAGATTCGACGTAACTCCTTTAGCCATGCTCCTCGAGCTCTTCCTGCTTTCCGCCTCAGTGACACCCGACCCTCCGCTCGTCTACAACGGGCGGGTGGGGCAGCTGCAGGTGAGGGTACCCCGGCTCGAGGCCGACCTGTCGGTCGACGGGAAGCTGGACGAGGCGGCGTGGGGCGAGGCGGCGGTGCTCACCGGGTTTTCCCAGTTCTCGCCCACCGATGGTGTTCCCGCGGCCGACAGTACCCAGGTCCTGGTCTGGTACTCCCCGACCGCGATTCACTTCGGGGTCAGAGCGTACGAGGCGCACGGGGCGGTTCACGCCACCCTGGCCGACCGCGATCGGATCGCGACCGACGACCACATCCAGATTCTGCTCAGCACCTTCAACGACGGTCGCCAGGCGACGGTCTTCGCGGTCAATCCGCTCGGCGTGCAATCGGACGGGGCGCTGGTGGAGACCGGTGCCACCACCGGCAACGGCTTCAACAACGCGGTGGTCAAGCGGGAGGCCGCCGACCTCAGCCCTGATTTCGTGTTCGAGTCGGTGGGGAGAGTCACCGACTTCGGCTACGAGATCGAGGTCCGGATTCCCTTCAAGAGCATCCGGTTTCAGCCCCAGCGGGAACAGAGCTGGGGCATCAACGTCGTTCGGGTGGTGCAGCACTCCGGCCGGGAGGACTCGTGGTCGCCGGCGAGGCGGGCCCGCGCGTCGTTCCTGGCCCAATCGGGCAAACTGGTCGGACTCACCGGTCTGCATCGCGGCATGGTGCTCGACTTCACACCTTCGGTGACCTCCAAGACCACCGGCAGCGCCGGCGCATCGGGCTGGGAGTACACTGGAGGAGGTCCGGAGTTGGGCGGAACCGTTCGCTGGGGGGTGACCAATAACCTGAACATGAATGGAACGGTGAACCCTGATTTCTCTCAGGTCGAATCCGATGTGCAGCAGTTCGTCTTCGATCCCCGCAACGAGCTGTTCTTTCAGGAAAAGCGCCCGTTTTTCCTCGACGGCATCGAGCAGTTCTCCACCCCGAACAATCTGATCTATACCAGGCGCATCGTTCAGCCGGTCGTCGCGGCCAAGCTCACCGGGAAGGCGTTCGGAACCGATCTCGCGATTCTGTCGGCGGTAGACGACAGGGCTGGCTCCCTCACCGGAGAGGAGCACCCGGTTTACAACATTCTCAGAATCCAGCGGGACCTCGGTGCTCAATCGCGCATCGGTCTGGTCTATACCGACAAGATCGACGGCAACGACTACAACCGGGTGGTCGGCGCCGACAGCCGTCTCGTCTTCGGCGAGATCTACAGCGCGCAGCTTCAGCTCGCCGGCAGCCACACCCGGCTGAACGGCATTACCGAGACGGCTCCGCTCTGGTCGGCGCGATTGGCGCGCAACGGCCGCACCTTCGGGGCCCGGTATACCATCAACGGTATCGCCGAAGATTTTCGGGCCGCGAGCGGGTTCATCCAGCGGCCGGGCATCGTGCACGCCAATCTCGACCACAGCCTCACGCTCTACGGGAAGCCCGGCGGGTGGCTGGAGAGCTTTACCGGTGACGTGGCGCTCGACGGCACCTGGGAGTACGAGAAGTTCGTGCACGGACAGGGAATTCAAGACCAGAAGCTCCACTTCAACACCAACACCCGGTTCAAGGGCGGCTGGCAGTTCGGCGCCTCGATCCTGAACGAGTCATTCGGCTATCCCGCGGATCTGTACGCCGGGTACGCGCTCGAGGTCCCGGTTGCCGGTGGACTGGATACGGTGCCGTTTACCGGCCAGCCGACGATTCCGAATCGCGATTACGTCCTCACGCTCGATACCCCGGAATTCTCCCACTTCTCCGGCAACATCTTTTTCCTCTGGGGTCACGACGAAAACTTCTACGAGTGGGCCAGCGCCAACATCACCTGGCTCCAGCTCACCCTCGACTGGCGGCCCACCGATAAGCTCCGGATCAACGGCTATTACCAGCTGCAGTACGTCGGCCGCCGGAGCGATGGCAGCACCGTCGATGTGTGGCGGAGCCCCCGGCTCAAGATCGAGTATCAGCTCTCCCGCCCCGTGTTTGTGCGGCTGGTCGGTGAGTACACCACCGAACGGCGCGACGCCCTGCGCGATGACACCCGTACCAATGCGCCGATCCTGATCCTCGATCCCGAGGCCAACGCCTATGTGCGCACGAGTGCGTTCGGGCACCGCTCGTTTCGGGGCGACCTGCTCTTCTCTTATCAGCCCACTCCGGGAACCGTTCTCTTCGCCGGATACGGCAGCACTCTCGCCGACCCGAGTCAGCTGGGCCAGACCCATCTTCAACGACTCGAGGACGGATTCTTCCTCAAGCTCAGCTACCTGTTTCAGCTGTAAGTCGCAGAAATTGCACTTGGTGGCAGCTTTACAACCGCTTGTCAGGTAGAGATCTTGGTTTCTGTAGCTCCTCCGCTACAGCGCCCCGTATCCAACCCGAGTCCAATCCGTTTCCAAAGGGTCCTTCCGCTCCGCGCGAGAACGCGAGGGACCTCAACGATTTGACCCAGGGAACGTCAGAGAGGCGACACAGTAGTAGAAGGGTGTCTATGCTGGCGTGCGTCTTGCCCCCTCCTCGCCGCGCATTTCCTGGCATCCTCATCACAGCCCGATAGTTAGCCCCACCGCGCGAGCGTGGAGGGGCAGGGTACGGCTCGTCTCTTCTCCCGAGGGAGCAGTCCGAGATGCGCATCCTGGTCCTGAACTATGAGTACCCCCCGCTGGGTGGAGGCGCCGGCGTTGCCACCGCTGCACTGGCGCAGGGTTTGGTGGAGCAGGGTGCCATCGTGGACGTGGTGACCGCGTCCGCCGGGCGCGACGCGGAACGGCGGAAGGCGGCACGAAAGGACGATCCGCTGGGGTGCGGCCGGCTCAGCGTGTATCGGGTAAAGAGCCGAAGGATCGGGATTCACGAGGCGGGGATGCTGGGTGCCGCGAGCTATCTGGTGCACGCGCTCCCTCTGGTCCGACTGCTGCTGCGCACTCACTCCTACGATGTCGTGCACGTCTTCTTTTCCCTACCGACCGGCGCGCTCCTTCCGTTCC